>DIYS01000209.1 GCA_002429115.1 Saccharicrinis sp. UBA6048
GTTTTTTGGGAGATGGTCAAATGATATTTTTTAATTGTCAATATTTTTTAGAATTTTTTTATTTTCGATTCAAATTTGACTAGTATGAGAATAGCTTCCATTGTACTTTTATTGATGCTTAGTGCTGGACTTTATGCACAGGACTGGTGGTATGACGGTTATATTATTGTTGATAATAAGAAAGTGGAAGGAATGGTTTGGGTGCCACCGCATAGCCAAACGACAGGCAATGTTGTCTGCGGAATTGATCTGGAAGGCTTTTATTCACTTGTGAAGTTTAGAAGTAATAATGGAGACGAGAATATATATGGACCTCATGACATTGCAGGGTTCTCATTTAATCATGAAGGCTCTATTTATATCTTTCAAAGTAACTTATTGCATCATAAAAGTATCATAAAGTCGGAACAAATACGTGAACGATTTTTGAATGTAGTTTATCTGGGTGAGGTTAGTTTATTACGCGATATCAGATTGATGCAGCATGATGTAACCGGCATTAAAGGCGGCGGTAACCAGGAGTATTTAACCTACTATGAATACTATTTGTATTCTCAGGAGAAAGGACTTCATCATATCTCAGCAAGTAAAACTAAAAACCTTTATCAGGTATTGGTTGAGGGCGGAATCAGTGAATCATTTCTTTTTCAAACGGATGTAAAAGTAACGATTAGAAATCTTCCTTTGCTATTTGAGGAATATGAGCAATGGAATAGTAAGCAACAGGACAAAAACGACCTGACTATTTAAAAACCCTCACCAGTTTAATAAAGGCGTAAAGTAAAGTCAATGTGATGATAATGGTAGCACCAGAAGGTAAATCAAAGAAATAGGCCAGGAGCAATCCACTAATGCTACCTATCAGGCTGACAATAATACCACCTATCATCATACGATACAGACTTTTGGTAAACAGATTCGCTGTGGCTGCCGGTATTGTAAAGAGTGACAGAACCAGAATAATACCCATAACCTTAATGGACAGAACGATTGCAATAGCTACAACCACACTGCTGAGGTAGTTAAAAACATTGACAGGTAATCCGGATACTTTCGCAAATTCAGAGTCGAAAGCAATTGACAAAATAGGTTTGTAAAAAGCTGCGGTGATGCCCACCGTAAGAATAGAAACGATACCAAGCAAATAGAGGTCATTAATCTGAACTGTAAGAATATCGCCAAAAAGAAAACCCATCAGGTTGGGCGTATAGCCAGGTGTTAAAAACACAAATAGAATACCAATTGCCATACCCAATGACCAAAGGATAGCGATTGAACTGTCCTCGCGCAAGCCAGCTTTTTTGCTGCTCCACTCTATGCCTAAGGCTGATAGAATTGCAAAAACAGCAGCACCCAAAAATGGCGACCAACCCAGGAAATAAGCTAGTCCCATGCCACCAAATGAGGCATGGGTGATGCCTCCGCTGATAAATACTGATCGTTTGGCAACAATATAACTGCCCACAACGCCTGCGAGAACAGACGTTAATACCGCTGCCACCAAAGCATTTCTGAAAAATGTATATTGAAATAATTCAACGAATTCATTCATGATCGTGGTGCTTTAAAACGCGATGAGGAACAGGACCGTGACTGATTAATTCAATCGGACAGTTGTACACTTTTAATAACTCGTTTGTGATTTTATTAGATGCATGGTAATGCAGTCCTCCATTGACACATGCAATGGTTTTTACCATGGACGAAATGGTACCCACATCATGCGATACAAGCAGAATGGCCATATCCTTATTCAACTCTGCTAGCTGGTTGTATAGGTTTGCTTCAAACGATTTGTCCACATAAGTATTTGGTTCATCCAATATAAGTAGGTTAGGCTCACTTATTAATGCACGACAAAGAAACACACGTTGCATTTGGCCTCCTGATAATTCACCAATGGCTGTGTTATGTTCTTTCTCCAAACCTACAAAACTTAACAAATCCTGCATTTTCCTCTTATCCGAAGGTGAAGATTTCCATAGTCGGCGCTTTCTTGTGCTGCCGGATAAAATCACTTCTGATACAGTTATAGGAAATTGTTTGTCAATGGAATTTACTTGCGGTAAATAGCCTATGCGTAAATCAGGATGCTTCTCAACTCTACCTTTTTCCTGGTCAATAAGACCTAATATAACCTTTAGAAGAGTGGTTTTTCCACCCCCATTAGGACCAATGATGCCAATAAAATCATTTTCAGCAACTGTTAAGTTGACATCGTGCAGCACAATGTTTTTATCATAGCCGGCTGAAATATCTTGTAATTGGATCAAAGGAGACATATCGGCTTATTGTTTTTCCAGCTGTGAAATAAAATTCTCCATCTGCTGTTTCCAGTTCTCACTCAATGGATTTACCTGTACAGTTTTTGCTCCAATCTCCTTTGCAATAATTTCTGCATTGGACTGATCAAATTCCTGCTGGATATAGATGGTCTTTATTTTATTAGCTCTTGCTTCTTCAATAGTTGATTTTAATCGTGCAGGCGTTGGAGTTTTACCTTCAAATTCAATGGTCAACTGATTAAAACCATAAGCTCTGGCCAGATAAGTATAGGCTGGATGAAAAATCATAAATGTAAGCTTATCGTTCTTCTGCTGGATAGTGCTCAATCGTTCATCCATGGCATCCAGTTCACTAATAAAGCTTTCGTAGTTAGCTGCAATTACATCTTTTGTTGCAGGAAATAGCTCAGATAAGTGATCTTTAAGGTTCTTCATAATATGCTTTACCTCAACAGGTGATGTCCATGTATGCGGATCAGCACCTGCACTGCATGTGCATGAATGTCCATGATCGTGTCCGTGGTCATGGTGATGATGTCCACCCTGAATCACTTGAATGCCTTCTGATAAATCGTACCACTTCATTGTTGGATTGGCAGCTTTAAGTTTTTCGTTCCAGGCAGCTTCAAATCCTAAATGGCCCATTTTAAAATAGGCGATTGATTGATCGAGCTTTTTAATTTGAGAAGCAGATGGTGCGTAAGTGGCATGTTCTGCACCCTTTGGAATCATCACATTAACTTCGATGGCATCGCCGGCAAGTCGTTCAATAAAATACTTTTGTGGAGCAATACTTACTGATACGATTGGTTTATCGCTATTCTTTTTTGGCGACTGGCATCCGATTGCAAGCATTAAGATGCTTAAATATATGGCTATTCTCATATTGTTTTATTGTAAATTAAAAAGGAATAATGTGGGAGCAAAAATAGTTGAATACTCACATAAATGCAACAATGTTGCAGAATAAAAAGACTTATTAGTCTTTAATTTGTTTGACCAAAAAGTGTAAATACTGATTCTGTGTAAGTTCTGGAAACGGGAATTTCAATTATTGGTTGAGTATCAAGCTTAATTTTCAATCCTTCCTTGGTGCGTTCGATCAATTTTACCTTTTGAAAGTTGATCATATAGGATCTGTGACAACGGACTATGTCTAATGGTTTCAGATCGTCTTCCAACCTTTTTAAAGTATTTCTAAGGAGGAATTTATTTTGCTTATGGTTATCTGAATAATAAATGGTGACATAGTTATCAGCGCCCTGGAGGTATAAAACATCGTCCAATTTAATAGAGAAGCGCATGGTTCCCTTTTCGTCCCTGAAGAAAATCATCCCTTTAGGTTCTGTTACTTCACCATCCCGCTCGGTTATGGCCTCCAGCTTTTCCGTATTATCAATCCATGCAAAATACAACCACGATACAGTATATGGGATAAGTAATACCAAAGCCGTGTTTTGAATAGATACTTTAATGGTTTCTTCAAACGATCGTATATCATTTAGAATCAACATCTCATATAAAGTGTAAAATAATGACATGCTGATTATTTCAGCGGCAATCCAGATAAGAAAATTACCAAGCGATATTCGATTGCCACGTTTCGAATAATGATACATGATAATGCGGCTGATCACCACCACCAATACACCTGTTAGTATAACTAAACTTGAATAAAAGAATAACTGAAGTTTGGTAATAGGAAACCAATTATTAACATTGAACGGTGCGTAAATATTGATAAATACCAAAGCAAATGTAGCGGTAAAAAGAATCAAGCGGATGATGTTTCTTTTTGTGAGTAGATACTTTGGAAGTGGTTTACTAAAATCCATGGTCGTATAAAGATGCATTAAAATCTCCAATTAGCTACAATATCAACCATGTTTTTGGAAATAATACTAAAAACTGAGTTAATAATTTCGTCCCTTATAAATGAAATTCACCCCAAAATATAGTATTTAAGCCCAAAAGAGGGGTGGAAGTCCCATAAAATTGTTCAGTTTTTAATTGTTGCTTTTGTTTGTATCAGAGTCGTAAATGAACAATTGATTTAGCGTACAATTATGAAACTCCATGAATTATTTTTTTCTATATCAAACTCTGAAAGCACAATTTTCATCGGGCGCTGCCACACACACTTCCGGTGATCGTGCTTTTGGTTTTTTATCAAAAGAGTTTCATTCATTAAATAATTTCCCAATAGCTTCTGATAAACAGACTGCATTTGACATTGAGTTGAATGGCGATAATCCAAACGCAAACTTTTCTTACCCGGTATTTCATCCTTTAAGAGGACAGGCATCGGACGGCTGTATAATTCTGTTGCATGGATTAAACGAACGAAGCTGGGACAAATATTTGCCTTGGGGGTATCAACTGGCCAACTATACGCGCAAGACGGTAATCCTTTTTCCCATTGCTTATCATATGAACCGGTCACCAGAAGCATGGAGTAATCCAAGACTGATGCGTGAGTATGTTCAACAACGCAAGGCTTCATCTCCGGATGTAAGAAGTGCCAGTGTGGCCAATGTGGCATTAAGCAATCGATTGACAAAGTGTCCGGAACGATTTTTACTATCCGGCTACCAGGCAGCAACTGATTTGCTTGAACTGATAAAAAGTATCCAGTCGGGCGCATTATCTTTTATCAAGAAAAATTCGCAGGTGGATTTGTTTGGATATTCAATTGGTGCATTTCTTTCACATATAATGATGATGGCGCATGGAAATGATAAGCTGTCAAATAGCCGGCTGTTTATTTTTTGTGGTGGCAGTGCTTTTGAAGATTGGCAAGGTGAGTCAAAATTTATAATGGATAGTCTTGCTTTTGAGCGATTGCATGCCTTCTATAATCAGAACATCATGAAGGTAAAAAATCCAAAAGTCAAGGAGATTATTAATAACACCGCTTTAGGGCAGGCATTTTTCGATCTGTTATCGTTAGAAAACTTAAAGCGACATGGAGGGAACTATTATTGCTCACTTCGAGATAGAGTGTCTGCAGTGGTACTTAAAAATGATAAGGTGGTAATAGCAGACAAAGTAAAAAGAGCGTTAAAGGGAATGCGTGTGGATGAGTGGAACTTTAATTATAGTTATTCACACATAATGCCATTTCCTGTTGCTTCAAATAAATTGGTTAATCAGGTTAATGAGGCATTTGAAAGGTTAATGCTTCGCGCGTCTCTACTTTTTACAACATAATGAGAATGGGATTGGCCTGTAATACCAATTTTAATTTGGAATTAGTGTTTAATTGTTGTAGTTATTTTGAGTTAAGGCAAGGCAAAAAATAGAGTCATAGCCAAAGTTATGGCGATATTTTTTAACGCTGCATTAGCTTAAAAGAGCAAAAGAATAGCGCTAAGTTCAATATAATATTGGTATAAGAAAAAGGGTGATTGGTTAAACGTGACCATCACCCTTTTTTAGATTGTATCTAGTAAATGCTTATTTTCCTAGCATTTCAGTTACCTGGTTTAATACATTTTCACCAGTGAATCCGAATTCTTTGTCAAGCACAGTGTAAGGTGCTGAGTAACCAAAATGGTCTAAGCCCCAAACTTTACCATTAGCTCCAACAAGACCTTCCAATGTAACAGGTAAACCGGCAGTCATACCAAAACGAGGTGTGTCAGCTGGTAATACAGATGCCTGATAAGCTGCATCCTGATTGCGGAACAGACCTTCAGAAATCACTGAAACCACATTTACTTTCAATCCTTTTTGCTCGCGCAATAGTTTAGCACCATCCACTAAAGTTGCTACTTCAGAACCTGATGCCAATAGAACAACATCAGGAGTGTCAGCGTCTTTTTCTACGATGTAAGCACCTTGCTCAGCCTGAAGCGCCATTTCATAAGAGCTCCCAGGAAGGTTGGCAATGTTCTGGCGTGATAAAATCAAAGCCGTTGGAGTTTTAGTGTTCTCCATTGCCATTTTCCAAGCTACTGTACCTTCGTTTACATCAGCCGGACGCAATACCAACATGCTATTATCGCCGTGGTGATTTTTTAGTTTCTCCAGTAAGCGAATTTGAGCTTCCTGCTCAATTGGCTGGTGTGTAGGACCATCTTCTCCAACTCGGAATGCATCGTGCGTCCAGATGTATTTTACAGGTAATTGCATCAATGAGGCCATACGGGCAGCTGGCTTCATATAATCTGAGAATACGAAGAAAGTACCACATGCAGCAACTACACCACCGTGCAATGCCATACCGTTAGCAATAGCACCCATGGTTAACTCAGCTACACCAATCTGTAAAAATGCTCCTGAGAAATCACCTTTTTTAAATACAGTTGTTTTCTTTAAGAAACCATCTGTTTTATCTGAGTTAGCCAAATCGGCCGACATCACAATCATATTTTCAACCTGCTCAGCCAATGCACCCAATACGGTTGCAGAAGCAGCACGGGTAGCCGAACCTGCTTTTTGCTCAATAGCAGCGTAGTCAACAGTAGTTTCACCCGCGATGAACTTAGCAAGCTTAGCCGCTAGCTCAGGATTTGCTTTTGCCCATTCAGCTTCTTCAGCTTTTTTGTCGGCCACATAAGCAGCTTTGTTTTTGTGAGCTTCAGTATATAATTCAGCGACTTCAGCAAAAATCTGGAATGGATTTTCAGCATCGCCACCAAGATTTTTGATCGTATCAGCAAATGATGCACCTGCGGCACTCAAAGGCTGACCGTGGGTAGACACCATTTTTTCAAATGAATCACCTCCTTCTGTAACAGCACCTTTACCCATAACTGTTTTACCAATAATAAGGAATGGTTTCTCTGTTTCAGCATTAGCGATGTCTAGTGCTTTGCGAATCTGGTCGTGATCATTACCATCAATAGTCATGGTAGCCCATCCCCAGGCTTCGTATTTTTTAGCAGTATCTTCAATGGTTACATCGTCACAAACCGTTGATAACTGAATATCATTTGAATCATAGAACATTACAAGGTTGCTCAAGCCAAGATGGCCAGCAATACGTCCCGCTCCCTGAGAAATTTCTTCCTGAATACCACCATCAGAGATGAAAGTATAGGTTTTGTGAGCCATCCACTCACCAAAGCGAGCTACTAAGAAACGTTCTGCAATAGCTGCACCAACAGCCATTACATGACCTTGTCCTAGAGGACCAGAAGTGTTTTCTACACCTCGTGGAAAATCCACTTCAGGGTGACCAGGTGTTGGACTTCCCCATTGGCGGAAGTTTTTCAAATCATCCAGACTGTATGTGCCTGTCAATGCTAATCCGGCATACAACATTGGCGACATGTGGCCAGGGTCAAGGAAAAAACGGTCGCGGTTAAACCAGGTACGATCTGCAGGGTCATAGTTCAAGTACTCCGAAAACAATACGTGCATAAAATCTGCTCCACCCATTGCACCACCCGGGTGACCTGATTTTGCTTTTTCAACCATAGCGGCTGATAAAATCCGAATGTTGTCGGCTGCTAACTTTGAAATGTTCTTGTCCATTACGCTTTTAAAATTTTAAAAATTTCATACAGTTTCTTTCCTGTATGGAACTAGTTAAGCAGCCCGATATCTATTGAGCTACCTAACAGATTTCTATTGTTGTTTCTTTAACTGGTAAATACACAACAATAGAACAGTTTTCAAACTGACGGCAAAAATACACTTTTTTCTAAAGTGGATAAATTTAATTTGATATGACTTTTAATTGCTTTGTCCTGATTTGTAATATTTAACAATACTCTTGTAGCTTTGTAGTCCTATAAGACATTGGAAAAGAGTAGTGGTTATTGTTACTTTTGATGAATTCTAGATTAGAGATATATGCTTAAAATAGTTGCTGACAATAAAATACCCTTCTTAAAGGGAGCCCTGGAGTCGTTTGCCAAAGTCACTTATTTACCGGGTGCCGATATTAATAAGGATGTGTTGAGTGACGCCGATGCATTAATAACGCGAACGCGCACCTCATGTAATGAAAAGACTCTTAAAGGCAGCAAGGTTAAATTAATCACCTCCGCAACCATTGGTTTTGATCATATCGACACCGAATGGTGTGAGAAGAATGGTGTTGAATGGACAAATGCTCCGGGTTGCAACTCTGAATCAGTCAAGCAATATGTGGGAGCTGTATTGGCTTTACTGATAAAAGAAAAGGGCTGGCAACTAAAAGGTAAGTCGATGGCTGTGGTTGGAGTAGGAAATGTGGGGAGTAAAGTATCTGCTATGGCAAAGGCTTTAGGAATGACGGTATATGAGGTTGACCCTCCTAGAGCACGAACTGAAGAAAAGCACTTTGAAAAGTTGGAAGATGTTATTCGCAAAGCTGATGTTATCACTTTTCATACGCCACTAACAATAGATGGGGAAGATAAAACTTACCACTTATGTGATGATCAGTTGCTCAAACAGATGAAGCCCGAATCGATTGTTATCAATTCTTCACGTGGGGAGGTCATCGATGGCGCTGCATTGAAACGGGCTTTACAGAATAGTAAAATAAGTGCTGCTGTAATTGATGTGTGGGAAAACGAGCCCCAAATTGACAAAGAACTGCTTGATCTGGTTTGGATTGCCACACCACATATTGCCGGATATTCACAGGATGGTAAGGCAATGGGAACGCAGATGAGTGTTCGGGCTATTAGTCGCTTTTTTAATCTTGGGATAGACGATTGGCAGGCAACAGGAATTCCGCAGCCTGAGCAAGCAAAAGTGTTAATTAATTGTGATGGATTGACTGACGAAGAAGTAATTGCAAAAGCCATCATGCATACTTATCCGTTAAAAGAAGATGATGGACGTTTAAGGAGTGAGGTCACCAAATTTGAGCAATTACGGGGGACTTATCCGGTGCGAAGAGAGTATAGTGCATATACCATTAGTCTGGTAAATAGTACTGTTAGTCAAAAATCTACTTTAAGGGCTATTGGTTTTAATGTAGTCTGAAACAATAGTAAATAAGGGAAGTACAGCTATTTGCGTCTGTTCGTTTAATTGTCAAAAAAGCAATTAAGGGTCTGTTTATATACGTATTTTCGGTGTATATTTATGGTTATCAATCAGATTCTTAATTAGATGAGGAGAGCCTGTTGCATATTTCTTTGCAGTGTTTTGTTATTTTCATTAACAGCACAACAATCCCCGGATAAGGAGATAACCGATATCAATGGGCGCAATCTCATTGATTATTATCTTTCTGAAGAGAAAAGTGCTTTGAAATCAGGTCTTACTGAAAGTTCATTAACAGCTAATCTTGATACAGATCCATTATGGTCGTACACAACTATGGGTACCCTTATCGGTAGAAATTCGATGCATTCCATAGATATTGATAATGATGGTGATATAGAGATTATTTGTAGTGCAAAGTACAACGACTTTGAGAGTGTTTGGTATATACTTGAATACAATGCCAGCACAGATAATTACAATATAAATTGGAGCAGTCCCTTATATGCAAAGGCTATTAACTGTATAGAAGTAGTTGATTTAGATGGAGATCTTATATCTGAAATTCTTGTTGGATATGGTAATCAATTAGAAATATTTGATGGTCAATCATTAACACTTAATAAGAGCCATGAATGCGAAACTGAGATAAAACACATTGCGGTTGGCGATGCTGACAACGATGATAAAAAGGAAATCATCATACAATGTGCAGGCCAAATAGAATTGCTGAATGCATGCACTTGTAGATTAGAACAAGTCTTAAATTTTGATGCAAGTAGCTTAAGAATTGGGAATGTTGACAATGATGAAAAGAATGAAATTGTTCTTAACTCAGGGAAGATTATGGAACTAACAGATAGAGAATTAAGTGAAGAATGGTGTTTCCACTCTGAGTCTGAATTTGGCTATGTCGAATTGTCAGATATTGATAAAGATGGAATCAATGAAGTTATTTATGCCAGTAACTGGTATAAGATTTCAGTGTTCGATGTTGACTCCGAATCAACGAAGTATGTACTGCACGTGACGCTGAGTGTTCATGACCTTTTATTGTTCGATACAAATAACGATGGCATTGATGAAATTATATATGGTGACGGACATAAGGCTTATATACATTGTATAGATGCTGTTTCACAGGAAGAGTTATGGACCGTTCGTAATCCTGAGCACGGAGTAACAAAGATCTGTATTGCTGATGCTGATAAAGATGGTGATGATGAATTGATCTGGGGCGCTGGCTGGAAGTCGGTCCATTCGGAGTATTTATTGGTGGCCGACCTGGAAACCAAAGCCATTGAATGGCAAAGCAAGCATTTAGATGGTCCTTTTTATGCGGTTGAGGTTGGTGATATAGATAGTGATGGCGTTGATGAAATAGTAAGTATCTCGCGCAGGAGCGATAGTGGTTATAGTGGAGGAATTATTACTGTTTTCGATGCAGAAACGCATGAGATTGAATGGCAGTGCGATGGAGATTATCTGGGCAGTACCTGGGCAGGTGTATTTAATGTTGAGATTAACGATGTTGATAAGGATGACGATGTTGAGATTATAATAGGGGCTGATAAAACTTTTTATGGCAGAGTCTGGGTTATTAATGGTAAGACAAAAGTTGTAGAGCAATCAAAAATATACTACGACGATGACATTGATGAGATCACAGCCTTGACGATTAATGATATTGATAATGATGGAGTGAAGGAAATCATTACGTCAGGAAGAGATCGGATTTGCATAATTAATAGTTCTGATTTAAGTGTTGAGTGGAAAAGTCCCGACTATGATTACGAAACTAAACCTAGTAATGTAGCGGTTGAGAATATTGATGATGACGCTTCGCAGGAAATCATCACCTGTAATCAGAATATTTTTGTAATAGATGCCGAATTAAAGTCAGTTCAAATATCACATTCTGATGAATACACGGATTTTGATATAACAGATGCAGATAATGACGGTGTTCAGGATATTGTTGCTGTTACTTCATCAGGCGCCATACATATATTAGATCAGCATCTTGAGTTAGCATCTGAAATAAAAGTAATCGATAGCAGCATCAATAATATTACCATTACAGACTTGAACAATGATGGAATTGACGAGTATATTCTGTCTGTTAACGGACAAATTGTTTTCGTAACCGTTGATGGACCTTTAATGACCACTGAAAAATATGGCAGTGTAGCGGGAGAGTTTGATGCAATGAAATTCTATGATTTTGACGGAGATGGTAAGAAAGAGTTGGTTATTGGTACGATTAATCAGGTTGTCGTTTTACCGTCAGACATTTATCAGGGCGAATGGTTTGCGACCAAAGTCGATCCAAATAGTCAGGTTGGTCTGGATGGTGTATTTACTGAGGGACTAGACATATTCCCAAATCCAGCCACTGAATATCTTCATATTGAGTTACCAGTAAATCAAACCGTAGATTATCATTTATATGATTTAAGTGGAACTTTGGTGTTATCTGGAAAGTTGTATCCCTCTAATGGAGGTTATGCAAAGATTGATTTAAGTAGTGTTCGTGCTGGCAGCTATTTAATTCGCTTTACTCTGAATGATCAAATGGTCAGCCGGCAAATAATTGTAAGATAGATTCTACTTTTGAAAATATAGTAAACAGGTGCAAGATTTATTAAAGCTTGCACCTGTTTTATACTAAGGGTTTAAGTAGTAGTTAATTTAAGATCATGCACTCTTACAAACTCCTTGATTGAGGTATGTAAAGTTGGTTGGCCAATCTCTTGCAAATCGTAATATACACGTGTGTTAGGTTTGTTGATATCAACAATCCGGTTCAAGTCAATTGGCGTTCCAATAATTACAGAATCACAAGGCACATTATCAATAGTTGCCTGCAGATCTTTTACCTGCTCTTCACCATATCCCATGGCTGGTAGCAAAGTGCCAATATTCGGGTAGATTCTATAGGTTTCGGCCAGTTTACCAATGGCATATTCTCTTGGATCGATAATTTCAGCAGCACCAAATTTTTTAGCTGCAACCGTACCGGCACCAATTTTCATCTCGCCATGCGTTAGTGTCGGTCCATCCTCTATCACCAATACACGCTTCCCTTTAATGGCAGAAATATCGTCGACACGAATCGGTGAAGCGCCATCAATGACTGTTGCTGAAGGATTAGCTGCGTCAATATTAGCGCGAAGCTGGTTAATATCTTCCGGAGCGGCACTATCCATTTTATTGATGACAACGATATCGGCCATTCGAAGGTTAACTTCGCCCGGATAATAGTTTAATTCGTGATTAACGCGATGAGGGTCGGCTACCGTTACCAATAGGTCAGGCTGGTAGAATGAAAAATCGTTATTACCACCATCCCAAAGAATAACATCACATCCATCCGGATCATTTTCAGCAGCATCCAGTATGGCTTGATAATCAACTCCTGCATAGATTACATTGCCTCGTACCACATGTGGTTCGTACTCTTCCATTTCCTCAATTGTACAGTCGTGGAAAGCCAAATCTTCAACAGAGGCAAAGCGTTGTACCTTTTGTTTTACCAGGTCACCATAAGGCATTGGATGGCGTATAGCAACAACTTTTAGGCCTTGTTCCATCAATAATTCAATCACTTTTCGTGAAGTCTGACTTTTTCCGCATCCGGTGCGAGTTGCACAAACGGCAATGACAGGCTTGTTACTTTTTATTTGAGTATCATTGGGTCCAAGCAGCATGAATGAAGCACCAGCGGCATTAACACGGGCTGATAAATTCATTACTACGCTGTATGGAACATCACTATATGAAAAAACACAAACGTCAGCTTCTTTTTCAATAATCAGTTTTTCCAGATCATCCTCTGCGAAAATAGGAATCCCATCCGGGTATAATTCCCCGGCTAATTCAGCTGGATACTTTCGTCCGTCAATGTCCGGAATCTGGGCTGCTGTAAATGCTACTACCTGATAATCCCTGTTATTCCTGAAAAAGGTGTTAAAGTTGTGGAAATCTCTACCGGCTGCACCGATAATAATTGCTTTTTGCATAACAATTTTGATTTGGTTAGTAAAAATTAGATGTTTAGCTCTCAATACGATGAGGTACTATAAAAATACCTTTTGCCATTTTAAAAGGCCAGTTTGGTAAACATGTTAAGAAACAGGATGTTGTTATTGCAGTAGTGATTGTTTTAATGTATTTTTATATGTTTGTCTCATGAATTTTCTGGCACATCTATATTTATCCGGCGATAATCCATATGTACAAATTGGAAATTTTATTGGTGACCATGTAAAGGGACGTAATTACGAGAAATACATATCTCCCATACGTGATGGCATTTTATTACATCGAAAAATCGATCATTTTACCGACAAGCATCCTTTGGTAAAGCAAAGTTCAAAGCGCTTAGCCGAGCGATATGGTCGTTACTCAGGAATTATTATTGATGTGTTTTATGATCATTTTTTAGCTGTTAACTGGGATAACTGGCATCAAAAGCCATTGGATAAGTTTGTAACACGGGCACATAAAAACTTGCTACGAAACTATTTTAAACTTCCTGTTGAGGTGAAACGCTTCTTACCTTTTATGGTTAAAAGCCGCAGACTGGAAACATATGCGACCTTCGAGGGCATTGATCGTAGCTTGCGAATAATGTCAGCCTATTCATCACTACCCGACCATACCACCTGGGCCATGGAAATACTGGAAGAAGAGTATGCTGATTTTAATCAAGAGTTTAGCTCTTTCTTTGAGGAAGCACGCGTGATGGCAGAGGAAGAGGTTAGGATGTTTGGTTGATGTTTTAGTGTTTTGAGTTCCGGGTTTTGAGTTCTAAGTTTTGAGTTTGTCAATTCGACCGTTTGGCAATTCCCCACCCGGATAGTTATCGGGTTCGACAATTTTACCTCTTTTGTGCTTTCATCATTCGATCCTTTCCATTGATATCTTTACGACATGTAACATCCGAGTAGCCCAATGAAATCAATAGTTCGGTCATTTCTTTGGCCAGGTATTCGTTTATTTCAAAATAAAGATGTCCGTTTGTGGTAAGCATCTTTAAGCCTAGTTCAGCTATGGTTCTGTAAAAAATCAATGGATCATTGTCAGAAACAAACAAGGCTGTATGTGGTTCGTGGTCTAATACGTTGGTTTCCATCATTTCTTTCTCAAGCTCCCTGACATAAGGAGGGTTGCTGACAATGCAATCAAATTTTTGAGTGCCGGCCTGATAGGAAAGAATATCCTGTTGCTCAAAGTTGACATTGAGTTGGTTTAATCGCGCATTTTCAGATGCTGTTTTAATCGCATCTCCAGAGATGTCAAATGCTGTGATATCCGTGTCGGGCATGTGTGCTTTTAACGATATGGCGATGCAGCCACTTCCGGTACCAATGTCGAGCAGGTTGTTACATTGTTTACAATTGTCAGCAATTATCCATTCAACTAATTCTTCTGTTTCGGGGCGAGGAATTAATACCGCTGGATTTACCTTGAACTGTAATCCGTAAAACTCTGTTGATCCGATGATGTATTGGATAGGAATATGTTGCTTGAGCTGTTTCGTACACTGATTTAAAGAGGTCAATGAAGTATCATCCAACAGATCCATATTCATCATTAATAACTGCGTATTATTGACCTTTAATACGTGCTGCAAAAGCATCTTACCAAACTGACGTATTTCCTGTTCCGGATATTGATCTTGAAGCTCGTTAATTAGCTTACCGGTGAATTGATGAATCGTGGTGCCGCTCATTTTTTGTATCTTGAACGGCAAAATTAAGAAACTCAAATGAATCAGTTGTCAATCGATGAGAAATACATGCAGCGCTGCCTGCAATTAGCACAAATAGCCGAAGGAAATACCTATCCTAATCCAATGGTTGGCAGTGTGATTGTGCATAAGGGTAAAATCATCGGTGAAGGATATCACCGGAAAGCAGGTGAGCCACATGCGGAGGTGAATGCTGTACATTCGGTTAAGGATAAATCATTATTAAAGCAATCGACTTTATATGTCAATCTTGAACCTTGTGCACACTATGGAAAAACACCGCCTTGTTCCAAGCTTATTATCGACCATGGTATTCCAGAGGTGATAATTGGTTGTATCGATAGCTTTTCTGAAGTGGCAGGTAAAGGTGTTGAAATGATGCAAAAGGCTGGAGTAAGGGTAAAGACAGGTGTTTTGGAGAAGGAGAGTCTGGAGTTAAACCGACGTTTTTTTACCTGCCACAATAAAAAGCGTCCGTATATCATTTTGAAGTGGGCTCAATCTCAGGATAGTTTCATCGATATTGATCGTGATGCAGATAATTTCGGTCAACCAACCTGGATTACAAATGAGTGGGCTCGTCGCGCAGTACACCAACAACGAAGTACCGAACAAGCAATATTGGTTGGCACAAATACGGCATTGAAAGACAATCCTTCATTGACAGTGCGCGATTGGGCAGGCAATCAGCCATTGCGTTGTGTGATTGACCGTTATGGTCGTTTGCCGGAAGACTTAAAACTATTTGATGGTAAAAGCAATACGCTTGTTTATAACACTAAAAGATCATCCAAGTCTCAAGGTGTTGAGTATGTGCAGGTAAAAGGTGAAGGTATAATATCTGACATATTGGATGACTTATGGAAACGAACTATTCAATCGGTCATTATTGAGGGCGGCTCATCCACTTTAAAAATGTTCATTGAGGCAGGATTGTGGGATGAAGCTCATAAATATGTTGGGGAAGTACTATTTGCATCGGGTGTTGAGGCTCCAGAATTGTCAGGTCGATTGATAGAAAAGAAAAATTTTGGAACGAGTCGTTTATACGTTTATCGCAATAATTAGTAAATTCGGGTAAACAAATTCTAACCAATTCTATGGAATGGCTCGATAGCATTAATCCTCTTGTCATAAGTATTGTAAAGCTTGGCTATGGTATGGCCATGTTGTTGATTGTGTTCGTGGTTATGCTCGAAAACCGCAGTCCCTTAAAAGCAATTCCATGGATGCTTGTGCTGTTGTTTGTCCCGGTTTTGGGTGTTGTCTTCTACATCTTTTTTGGTCAGAATCTGCGAAAAGAAAAAATTATCCGGCGTAAGGGCCTGAAGAATCACGATCTGTTGAGTGAGATTGCGCATTCACAAAGTTACAAGCTGGCTGATGGAATTTTGGATGATGCTCCAGGTACTTTGAAGAATAAGAAGCTGATGCAGCTTTTCCTTAATAATTCATCCTCCATCTTAACCATTGGTAATAAGGTGGATGTATTGAATGATGGTAAGAAGACCTTTGAAGCTATTATTGAAGCAATGGCTAATGCCCGCCATTCAATTCATCTGCAATACTACATTTTTGACGAGGATGAAATAGGAAATAAAGTGCTGGATATCCTTAAGAAAAAAGCGCAAGAAGGTGTGGAAGTGCGCATGATTGTTGATGACGTAGGTAGCTGGGCACTTAAGAAATCGTTTTTCCGTAAAATGAAAAGTATGGGCATTGAGGCCTATAGTTTTCTAACTGTTCGATTCCCATCTTTAACCTCAAAGGTAAACTATCGTAATCACCGGAAAATCGTTGTGGTGGATGGAGAAGTTGGGTTCCTGGGCGGATTAAATGTGGCTGACAGATACATTAAGGGTAATCCGGAATATGGTTGTTGGCGCGATATGCATCTGCGAATCAGTGGCGATGCTGTTAATGCTCTTCAATCGGTGTTCTTTATCGATTGGTACTTTGTCAGTCAGCAAGATTTGACTGATCATCAATATTTCCCGCATAAAATGCCTGTTGGCGATAAATTGGTTCAGATTGTTACAAGCGGGCCTGATTCGGATTGGCCTGGCATAATGATGGGCTACTATCAGGCGATATCAAGCGCGCAAAAGTATGTTTATATCACAACGCCTTATTTTATGCCTGGAGAAAGTGTTTTGATGGCACTCAAAGCCTCGGCCATGGGAGGTGTTGATGTTCGCATTATCATACCTGAAAAGAGTGATGCCTATTTTACCGCCCTATGCACAAAATCATACATTAAGGAAATGTTGACTGCGGGAGTTAAGTTTTATTTCTATCAGCCGGGGTTTTTGCACAGTAAAATGATGGTGGTGGATGATGAGGTGTGTACAATAGGTACCACTAATATTGATTTCCGAAGTTTTGAGCAGAATTTTGAGGTGAATGCTTTTGTCTATGACGAACAAAAAGCGATTGAACTTAAGGGCTACTTTATGGATGACCTGGCTCAATCGCGTATTATTCATCTTGAAGAATGGCGCAAACGATCATTATGGCAGAAATCAAAAGAATCATTTGCAAGGTTGTTTAGTCCATTACTTTAAGCTGGTTAACTGTCGAAATGTTGAATTGGTTAATCGCTGAATTACTAAACTGTTAACTCTTGACAAGCGGAACTGGGAACCCAAAACTCAGAACCCAAAACTCAGAACCCAAAACTCTACAAAGTCGACTTAACAGCTCCTCCTTCAATGGCATATACCTGACCTGTTACAAATTCGGCAAGTGGTGACAGTAGCCAGGCAGCCAGGTTTCCTAAATACTCTGGGTTGCCAAATTGTTTGGCCGGAATGGCGTCTATAAACGCGGTTTTGGTCGATTCAAAATCCTGCCCTGTCATATTGGCTTTTTTCTCAATCAGGCGATTAATAGCGGCAGTATCGTGCGAACCTGGTGCAATCATGTTAAAGTTAATGTTTTGTCCACTTACTTCCTGTGATACAGTTTTCATCATGCCAACAACCGATAGACGAAGGGATGTGCTCAGAACCAGGTTTTCATATGGCTGTTTAACGGATGAACTTTCGATAAATACAAATCGTCCGTACTGTTTGTTTTTAAAATGAGAAAGTAGTTTTTGAGTCAATTCCACCTTCCACCTGAGCAGGTTACGATAGGCTTCATCCCAATCCGACAAACGGGTTTCTTCAAATAGTTTGGCAGGCGGTCCTCCAGCATTTACAAGAATGCCCGATATATCTTTATCTACAGCAATGGCAGCTACCTGATTAATGGTCTCTGATGTGGTGATGTTACCTTTTAAAGGGATGAATTTTTCCTTGTATAAGCTTGTCATCTGGTCTAAGCCACTTTGTTGTCTTGCAATACCTATTACGCAAGCACCATCTTTGATAAGGGCTTCTGCAGTAGTACGGCCAAATCCGGCCGTAGCGCCACAAACGATGAATGTATGATTGTTGATGTGAAGATCCATAGTTTAAAAAGTTTCATTTATTGACAAACTATGGTGGCTAAAAGTTTATGAAAGTCTCATTTAAATAAAAACAAAAACCGTCCTGCAATGTAACAGAACGGTTAATTATTTATCCTTAACTATAAGGAGGGTTTCTTATGGGTATAAACTATTTGAACTTTACGATACAGTAAAGAAGTTCATTAGTTCGTTAAGTCGGTACGACTGATCTTTTAGCTGATGGGCGCTGGCTGCCATTTCTTCACCATTAGCACTTGTTTCCTGCGTCACTTTATTCAGTTCCTGAATAGATATAGAAATCTGATCCATAGCTTGTTTTTGTTCCATAGATCCGGTACTGATTTCGTCCACTAAGGAAGCTGTATTCTGCACTTCAGGTGCCATTTGACCTAAGGACTCTGTTGCTGTTTGAGCGTTGGTTAAGGCAGATGTTGCCAACTCCTGAATTGCTTCAGAGAATATTTTACTGCTATCTGCCAGTTTTTGTACTTCACTTGCTACAACAGAGAAACCTCTACCGTGCTCACCTGCTCTTGCGGCTTCAACAGAAGCGTTAAGCGAAAGGATTCTGGTGGCCTGACTGATTTGGTTAATCTTATCAATATTCTCGTAGATGTCTTTAATGGAGGTGTTGGTAGCTTTCGACTGGTTAAAATTCACTTCTATGCCATCGGCGGCTTTCATCGAAATATCTTTCGCCTTAATGGCATTTGCTGTGCTCTGATCAATGATAGAAACAGCTTCTTCGATAGAGCTGCTGATTTCTTCTGTCGACGCTGCCTGAACGCTGGTTCCATCAGCTAGAACCTGAGAAGTGTTTAAGAGTTGATCACTATGATTAACGAGTTCGCCCGAAACTTCTTTGATACCGGTGACAATCTCACTTAATTTCTGGTCCATTTGCAGAATACTACGGCCAATTTTTCCAACCTCATTATTCTTATCCTTAATGTCATCAATATTGAAATTAGAAAGATTACCATTGGACAACTCATCGAGCGCACTTTCAAGTCTTGCGAATGGTTTCTTTACAAATCTAGTCAGAACATAGAAGGTTGAGAACAGGCCACCAAGTGCCGGAACAAACATGATGTAGTTCCGGGTAATCGCAAACACATATGTTGTATATGCTAATGTTAAAATGGGGATAATCATTGCCATCGCTACTTGTTTGACGATTGATTCTTTGCCGATATAGCTTGCGACCGGAACATAAACAATAGTACTCATTAATAATAGTAGCAGATACAACACATAGTGGTTCATAATGAAAAATTTTATTCGATAAAGCAGCTTACTTTAGCCGCATAATCATTGTTAAGGTTGTTTTTAAATGCAAAAACATCTATTATATCAGAATAATCTTCCGATAAATCACGAGATAAACTTCTGATGTCCATAGTCTCTCCGGCAAAAATAAATGATTTTGCTTCCACCTTTACGTTCTTAATTCGTATTTGTTTCAAATTATTTTCACTACATGATTTTTGCATTGCGGCAACATAAATTAGAACCTGTGCAATACGAGCGACCGGAAGTGCCGGATAATCTACGAAGTGACCTACGCATACATCTCTTGATATGGTTCCCAGGCTTGCTGTGCAGCAGTTTTCAGATGTAATTATATCGTTTAATGATATTTGATCTTTGTACGGATTAAATTGAGCATTATTAATTGTTTCTTGCTTGTGTTCATTGAACATACGCTCAAAAACTGCAGTTGTTAATACTGAATATTCTACAGTTATACGATAAATGATACGTCCGTCAACGGTAGTCAAATAGCCTGTGGCTTCAGCTTTTCGTCTGTTAAATTTAGTTGTTGACATATGTCCAATATGAACAATATCATCATATGGATCTAAATCAACGCGATATACATCGGCCTTAGTTGCTAAGTAATAATGTTTCTCCTTAACCGGGTTGGTATTTGCAATGGCCAGGGAGCCCAGTATTGCCAAATGTCTGCCGGCTTCGGAATACGACATCCCTGTTGGTTCGTTGGGAAAATCTAATTGTTTTGTTACTACAGCTTTAATTGTATCACCGTCATTGGCAATGCCTTCGAGGGCGTAATACGGTTCTGTAACCTCAATCAGGCGCTTTAATTCATTTTCAAAAACTTCATTACATGATAGTTTGGCTTTTTGTTCTTCAGTTACACTCGTTAAAGATTCTGATAAAGTTTGATTCATTTGATGGTGTTTATAAAATTAATATAATGTAGATATGCAGTTTGATATCTATGGATTATTCTTTTTTAAATACTATTCTTAATGCCTTATAATATAAGGTAAAATGAGTGTGTGATGATTTGTATTAAATCACATCCTCTAATATATAATGTTACTGGCAGAAATAATATAATAAATAAGAAAAGTAATTAACAATTAACATACATCAGACGAATGTCAATTTAGACTTAATTAATCATGTACTAAAAAATATGATATGATTATAAAAGAGTGCAATAAAAGTATCAGTAAAATAGAGTAATGAGAAATTGAGATGTGTTGGACTTGTGTGTTTATGATTAATGAAATGGTTATGTTAATATTAGTGGTTTAGCTCCAAATGCAATAAAAAGTTCTGTTTAAATAGTATTCTTCCAATTTTTGGTTGACTAATAAGGAGCTCTAATTAACACTTATCCTTCAATGCGAAATGGAATATTGGAGTAAACAGGGATGAAGAAAGCGCAATTTGTATGCTGACTAAGGTCAATTCTTGAGTACAGTATGTCGTTAATCAGGATTTAATAATAGAGCAATATAACGCTAAGAGTATGCTACTATAAGAAAAATGGCAGAAGCTACTTTTTTTTTACTTGATTTTGCGAGTGGATTGAAATCAAGGCAATATTGAATCCATTCATCAAGTTGTTCGTCCATATCAATGCCATGAGGCTCAATCATTATAAAGCCTTTCATTGTGCGGCCTGTGAAATCCATTGGTTTGGCACCATCCTTACCAAGTAACTCGGTGTATTTCTCAGGTGCTACACGCGCCATTAAGTCATTTTTAACGATACCAACGCACATTTTGTCGTCGATCATAAAGCATAATCCACCCATCATTGTCTTCTCTATATAAGTGGTGTTTTTACCTTTTAGCGATTGTCTGATTCTGTCTGCTAAATGTTCGTCGTATGCCATAATGTATCAATTAAATGGGAATCCTATTCCTATGTATGAGCGTGGTTTCCAATCGTCCAAATTGGTACCCATGCCAATGGTTATCGGACCAATTAAGCTGTTTATTGATATGCCACCCCCAAAACCAATAATGTAGTCATTCGGACCGAGAAAGAATTGTTCATTGCTAAATGTTGTCTGACCGAATTGTGGAGCCATAATACCATTGACGATAGCATGTGCATAAATCTGTGTCGTGATGTTGAAGTTAAATGAGAAGCTTGCTAATCCGTAATTTTCAGCAATTTTCTCACGATAGTTCAAGCCGGTAAATGGTGCGTCACCGGTACTTGTATTATAAACAGTTCCTCCGATATAATGCATGTCAAAGAAGGGGGCATTGGCCGAGAAGGCGGCTAGTGCGATGTCTGTTTTCAGGTAGATTGATTTCGAAAGAGTGGTGCTAAGTGTATACTTTAATGAGCCAGATAAGTATCTATCATCAGGAATGTTAATGTATGGCTCTATTATAGCTTTAGCTGCCTGAGGTCCTTTGTAATACTGGTAAGCATTAAAGTTCACTTTGCAATTTAAATGAAGGTGATGTCCCTTGGTGGCAAAGTAGCGTTTGTTAAGTGTGTTTCTGTCTGCTATTAATGAGGCGTACACAAAACCATTTCCAAAACGATCTATTCCCTCGTCAAATATATCAGATAATCCGGATGATTGACTTACGCGAACTTCCTCCCAATCCACCTTGGCATAGAAGATGGTTCTGGTTTTGTATGATAGAAAGATTCCGGCACCTCCGGTTGCCCGGTAGTAATTTAACGTTCCGGCAGTTTTAAGGTTGTTTTGGTATATTGGTAAGGGGGTGCGCTCAAAGTATCCATCTCCAATAAAACCTGTTGACTGTTGTTCACCGAGGTAGGCAATCATCTCGCCATGTGCCCTTGGAATTTCAGAAATGTCTGCTGTTAACGACAAACGGCTGTTTTTAAAAAGGATATTACGGAAGGTTAGGTTGGAAATGATACCGGCTTTTAATTCATTGTCGTAATGTATGGAAAATTTTGCCTGTGCCAGATTGGCTTCTTCCGTATTAAAAATAAGAGTATAGGTTGAATCGGATCGTTGCAAATCGTAGGTAATTGAGTTGTAAAAGCGTGTACCTATTAGCCGGCGTATGCCACGATTTATATTTTCCCTGCTGACGGTATCGCCTTCATGTATCCCCAGTTTGGTTAGGAAATAGCTCTTAGATACATGCTCGCGATTATTGATTTTTATGTCGGATATTACCACCTGCTTATCTGTAAAGCATAGATTCTTTTCGCTTGTTGTTTTAAACTGATTAACTGAATCAGCCAGGTGATACAATTCTTCTTTAAGCTTAAGAGCTGCCTGTTCGCCACGTTCAACAATTGAAGAGCCGTCCAAAAAACTAGCGCTTGTATAAGGATGCAATTCAGGTGTTATCAAGTAGTCTGTTTCGTTAATGGATTCTTCCAAAACAATACTGCTTCCAATCATGGCCGAGGTCATAAGGATTTCGGTAATGCTTTTCAGATCATCAATCTTAGGTTTGTCGCTGGTGCCTACATTAACGCCGATGATGATATCGGCACCCATGTCGCGACACAGTTTTACCGGAAAGTTATCCATTACACCGCCATCCACCAGGTACATACTGTCTTTTTCAACGGGCGTAAAAACCGAAGGAATAGCCATACTTGCCCGCATGGCTTCAGACAAGTCGCCCTCCTTAAAGATGTATGGTTTTCCATCCACCAGGTCAACTGCCACGCAGCGGAATGGAATGGGTAAATCATCGAAGCTATGACATGATGAAACGTGCCAGGTTAAATCTGATAAAAGTTCTGAGATTCGCTGACCACGGACCATGCCGGGAGGTAATTGTAATCCTTTTTTAGTAATATCGAACGATAATTGAAAGCGGTTGTAGTCAGATTTTTCTTCAGGTACTACATCGCTTAATGGAATCTGATCACTCAAAACAACAGTCCAGTCAATAGCATTGACGATTGAATCGAGTTCATAGGCTGAATAGCCCGATGCATATAATCCACCAATAATACTTCCCATGCTGGTTCCTGTAATATAATCCGGACGTATGCCTGCATCTTCAAGTACTTTTAATACACCGATGTGCGCGAGGCCTTTAGCTCCACCACCACTAAGTACCAAGCCAATTTTTGGCCGATTCGGCATATCCTGTGAAGTAACCTGATGCGATAAGCAAAGTGTTAATAGTAGTATCAGGTTTAGGTTTTTCATAAAGTACTATTGACTATTACGAATTAAAATTACAGATCCATACATGTCTGGTAATTCAACAAATACCTCAGGGATATGTTGCTCAAATTCTTCAATGGCCTTTTGTACACCGTCCCAATTGTGATTATAATCGTGAATAATTATCGCTCCGCGTGATGCCAGCTTGGGATAGAAATAGTTTAACGCGTCGATGGTTGATTGGTACAAGTCGGCATCTATATGAACCAGCGAATATTGCTCTTCTTTAATTGCACGGGCTGTTTCCGGAAATATCCCTTCTTTAATGATAAGGCGCTTGTTGTCCCCGTCGATAAACTTTAATACTTCTTCAGGAGAGGTATTGTCAAATTTTACAGTTTGGGGCCTTACTACACCATCACAATCTTCTTTTATTACCTGCTTTGGTAAGCCACTGAAGCTATCGAACAGGTAAAATGTGCGATCAGGCAGCATGTGATGAATTAATTTTGCAGTTTCACCTTTGTAGACGCCCAATTCGGCAATTGCGCCTTGAATATTCTCTTTTTTAATTCTTTTTAATTGGTACCAAAGCGAATAAAAACGGATTTTATCCTTAAAGCTTCGTTCGTGTTTTAAAATTACTTTGGAATGCTCTTTTTTCTTTTGTGCATCGAGCCAGGCAAATGGCTTAAAAAGTTTATGAGTATAAAAGCTCCAGAAATAGCTAAGGGCCATCAAGGCTACCAGGTTAATCAATAGTAAATTGAGGAATTGTAAGAGTGTCATCGAGATTGCATTTAGGTATAAGCAAATATAAATTAAATTTCAGCGATTCAGTTTGAAAAATGCATCAAGTGATTAAAACTTCAACTAAGTATTGGTTTTTGGTATTAAACGGACATACGATTAAAATCCAGATAAATTATTGTTTTTCGATAATTATTTGTAAGATTATTATCGAAAAACAATAATTTGAGAAGATGATGAAAAATCGAAAGGGTATTTTTTCACTCTTATTAAGAGTTGCAAATGCGGGCTCCTGGTTATGCTTGCTAGTCTTATTATTATCTATTGCATCCGATGTTTTTACAGATGACGGAACCATAGGTTCAGTTGAGATTGGCAATCATCACTCTAAAGGTTACGCAATTCCGGTAAAAGTTAATATCAATTATGCGGATTCAGTCTTGGTGTATGGCAAAGGAGACCTGAAGCAAGGTGCATATGGAGGTAATTTCTCTTATTATGGACGAAATAATGAAATTATGGATAGCTTACGACAGGAGGCTCTTCTGGGTGGATGCAAACTTGAGTCGAAAACGTATAATAAAATAAGGACGTATCCATTTTACCAAAAGGAAAATAAAGCAAATTGGACCTACCATTCATTTACGAATCTTGATGGTTATTTGTTGGCCAATACAACAGATTGGATGTTAAAAGCTTTGTTGGTAATTTATTCATACCTCCCAATGCTTTTTCTTGTTTTTATTTTTTATCTCCTATCTGAATTATTCAATCATTTGAGGGAAAAATTATCTTTTACGAAGCATGTATATGCGACCGTCAACAGAACTGGGATTCTAATAATCGCCTTTGTAGTATTTCGCTTTTTAGCATCAATAGTATTGGGTATGTCTTCACAAAACATCCTTTTTGAATCAGTCACTGATGGTATCCCAACAGATATGCCAATAAGGTTGTCAATTAATCCTCGTATTGTATTTAATTTCACGCTATTTATAGTTGGATTATCTTTATGGGGCTTTGGTGCTTTATTTAAAAAGGGTGCTTCAATGGAATCGGAAAATAATTTAACCATCTGATATGCCAATAATCATTAATCTGGATAAAATGCTGCAAAAACGCAATATGAAAAGTGCAGAATTAGCAGCTCTGGTGGGTATTACAACGGCAAATCTGTCAATTTTAAAAACTGGGAAAGCAAAGGCTATTCGCTTTTCAACTTTAGAATCTATTTGTGAAGTGCTTAATTGTCAGCCAGGTGATATCCTTGAGTATGTGCAAAAAGATAGTAAACTCTAAATATTTGAAACAATGAATTATACATTGAAATTATTACTCTTGTTTTTAATTGTTTTATCAGGCTGTCAAACAAAAGAACCTGTAAAAAAAGAATGGGCCATAGCCTTGCATGGTGGCGCCGGAAATATGGATAAAAGTCAATTTTCTGAAGAAGATATCCGACTTTATGAAGCGGGCTTACAGCAAGCTCTTGATTTGGGAAAGAACGCTTTGAAGGATGGTAAAGCTGCTGTTGATGTTGTTGAGTTAGTTGTTCAGAATCTGGAAGACAATCCATTGTTTAATGCGGGCAAAGGTTCTGTTTTTACTAATGATGGCAGAAATGAATTGGATGCAGCAATAATGGATGGCCGTAATTTAAACGCCGGAGCCGTAGCTGGTGTTGGTGATATTAAAAACCCGGTGAGTGCGGCCCGCCTAGTTATGGAGAAATCGCCGCATGTATTGCTTATCGGGAAGGGTGCTTCTGTTTATGCTTTACAAAATAACATTGAAATGGTTGATAGCTCTTATTTCTATACAGAGAAGAGGTGGCAGACATTACAGCGTGCCTTGCAAAATGCCGGTAAGAATGGAACTGTTGGGTGTGTAGCCTTGGATAGTGAGGGAAACCTGGCAGCGGCAACCTCTACCGGAGGCATGAATAACAAACGATATGGTCGGGTGGGTGATGTGCCCATTATAGGAGCTGGTACTTATGCCAACAATAATACTTGTGCGGTTTCAGCCACAGGGCATGGCGAATTTTTTATACGTTATACGGTGGCTCATGATATTTCTGCACTGATTGAATATAAAGGCTATACAATAGCCGAGGCCGCAACTGCTGTTGTTAATGGCAAGTTGAGTAATGAAGCCGGTAATGGTGGGGTGATTGGCGTTAATAAATATGGTAATGTTACTTTGGCAATGAATTCTACCGGGATGTTCAGAGCCTGGGCAGATGCCAATGGTGATGAAGGAGTCGCCATCTTTAAAGAATAGATTCAAATAAATTGAAAACATGGGTGAATCCGTTACAAGACTCACCCATGCTTTAATAGTGAAGAATATAAGATGTTGAATGGGTACTAAAAAGTTTCATATTCCTCACTTAAATGCAGTTCTAATTCAACCTTATTGTTTTTGTTGTTCTTTGATTTTGGTTTCTCCTGGTTGGGATTAATTGCTTTTGCCTTGTCAATGATAACTGGCTGAACTTCTTTTATTGGTTTTATATTTTTCTTAATGCTTATATTGTCGTTACCCGTCTTAAAGAATGATATTGTTTTTAGTAATTGCTCTGTTTGTTGATTTAATTCTTCGGCGCTGGCGTTGAGTTCTTCGGATGTACTGGTGTTGCTTTGTGCAATGTTGTTAAGTTCGTTTATTGATGTGTTAATCTGACCCATTGAGCTACGTTGCTCATTTGAAGCGGCATATATCTCGTTGCTTGAATTGCTGTTTTTGTTGATAAGTGGTACAATTCGATTGCAAATCTCTTGTGTGTTGTTAGCTTTTTCTAAAAGATCATCTCCAATTTCAGATATCTGATCATTTAATGTTTGTGAGTGTTCGGCCAACTTTCTGATTTCCGTAGCAATTACTCCAAAGCCTTTTCCAAAATCTCCTGCCTGCGATGATTCAATGGCTGCATTCAATGAAAGCAATTTGATTCGCGACGATAATTCAGCAATATTTGAAAGGCTGTTGTGCATATTATTCGCTTGTTTAACCGACTCTTCGTTGCTTTTGATTAATATGTCCATGTCATTACTGATAGTATTTGCCATCTGCATATTCTCTAAAGCATTTTGGGCATTTTGCTCCACAGTAGCGTTGATCTCTTCTATAGAAGTTGCAATCTCTTCAACACTGGCTGCCTGACTTGATGCTCCATTATTTATATGTACAGAAGCCTTGCTTAATTCATTACTGCCAAGTTGAACCTGCGCTATGCTATTGGATGTTTCTGCTATTAAACTTCTAATTTTGGAAGTTGTTTTGTCCAGGTTACGAGATAGTTGACTAATTTCATTTTCACCTTTAACTATCTTTATTGTCTCGGTTAAGTTGCCTTCACTTATTTTCTTAAGAACTTGTTCTGATTGTCCCAGAGGAGCAAGTTTTAAGGTGAAAACACGTATTATAATTATACCTAGAACAATTAATGCAATAACTGATGTGATTACATTTAGCTGTATGGTAGCCAGAGCATGGTTTTGTATCTCGCCATTTTCAAAACTACCCATCACGGTATAATCTAATTCTTCGTTGACATATGGTAAAAGGGTTTTTTCTTTCCCTTTGTATTGATAGGTGATTGCTTTGTCTCCCCTGTTATTCTTATTAAATGTCTTGGGGGGCAAATTAAGATCTGCAGCGTTGAGGTTCCAGTTAACTGTACTATCTGGGTGCACAACCATTTCGCCATTGCTGGTTTTCATGATGTATGCGTAACCGGTTGTGCCGATTTTGAAATTCTTAATAATGTTTTGAAGTTTGGCGTCAAGGTGTCGGGCGTAACACATGGCATACTTGTCGCCATTTGATAATCTTATCGGAGTTGTACTGAGAAGAACTGTCCTTTTTGATATGGGACTTTGGCTGGGGTAACTTGTGCGAGTCTGATTGCTGAGTGCGGCCTGTAAATTTTCAGAGTATGCTTCTCCTTTTTTGCCAAAGCTGAAGTCGCGTGCAATATTGTTAGCGTCAACCAGAATCTTAAAATAACTATTGTCTTCAATTTTTGAGATGAATATATTTTCTGATTCGTCCAGATTGCTATTTATATTAATCAATAAGCTTTCCAATTTTAATGTGTCTTGTGATTCAAGTGCATTAATCAGTTGGTTGTCGGAGGCCATTTGTTCTGTAATGAAGTTTATCTCTTCAGAGAAATCTTCAACGACCGTGTTGATCATCTCGCAAGCATTTTTTGACGTATTGAGATATTGATCTTTTATGGTTTTATTTGAGTTTAATACACTGATGGTTGTAATAGAAAATACTACAATAGTGGTTGCAATTAAGGAAATGATCAGCATCTCCGTAATCAGGCTATTTCTTTTAATCATGATGGAACTAAAGTTAGATATGTCGCAAACATAATCAATTATAAAATAATATTATAATCACTAAAAGAAATTTTGGCATAATTTCATAAAATAAACAAAAAGTGTAATTAATGTTAAAATGAAATTGCTATAATGAGTTGGTCTTATTTGAATTTGAATAATTGTTTATGGGAATCTATTAGGCGGATAGAAAAATTAGTTTAAATGTATTTTGTCAAAATCAAACAGGCATTACTGCTTTGTGATTTTCCAAAATAGATAGTTGCTATAGGTATAAAATGATGGTGAAATAGTCCATATCAGTGGTGTATGTGGGCTGGAATGTATTTGGCTTATGGCAAATAACGTAAAGCTAAATTCATGTATAATAATATTTGTGGTATGGGGATTATCGTAAGTGGAACAATCCGTATGCGCACAAAAAAGGCTCTTACACAAGGAGTGAGAGCCTGATCTATAAGAGTGATAATTCTTTTATTCGCTAATTTCGATTAACTCCGCTTCTTCGCTTTTCTTTTTACGTCCGCTAAAAACAAAGTTGATACCAAGGCGAGCATTCACGTACTTAGCCTTATTTGGTGTGAATACTGAATTTAAGTTGTCAGTAGCAGCGTACACCTGAAGTGCACCAAGCTTTAATGCCAGTGCAGCGCCAAAGTTGGCCGGTGCATTTTTCATCATCGAATACGTGAATACGGAAGAAAGTGCACTGCCAGGTGTCAGTCCTAAGGCTAAAGTTGTTTCTGGTACCAATTTATCATCGATTATATAAGATTTTGATACCGCTCCAAAGTTCAACCATTTCTTGAGTTGATACTCAGCAGTAACATTAAAACTGCCCATTAAGCCTGTTTTGTAACTTGATTCATCGGCTTCAAATTTAAATGAATCTTCAAGGTCATCAGCAAGGTCTTCCAGATAGTCGGTGTCGTCATCATCACCAGTGATCGTCTTAGTTACGTCAATT
Organism: Saccharicrinis sp. UBA6048; assembly: GCA_002429115.1. Taxonomy (GTDB): domain Bacteria; phylum Bacteroidota; class Bacteroidia; order Bacteroidales; family Marinilabiliaceae; genus Carboxylicivirga. The sequence continues at coordinate 29,887 of DIYS01000209.1, forward strand.
CCGTTGTATTCAAATCTGCCTTTAGAATAAAAGCGATTGGTATTGGTTTTCCAGTTGATAAAACCAATGTCATTAACTGCTGCACCAATGGTTAATTTATCAATGACGTTCCAGGTTACACCAAGGTCAAATCCAAATCCTCTGTTGTCGCCCAAAAGAATATCTGTAGCTTCTGCGTCATCATCGGTAGAAATATCATCGATATAACCATCAGCATCTGTTGTAACATGAAGAGGGTATGATGTTCTGAAAGCAGCATCCGACTGCATAATCATGGTTCCATCGTCTAGTGTTTCGATGCCTACATTGAATTTCTCAGACTCTGCATTGGCAACTCCAATCAAATATTTAAAACGCGCACCAACAGTTATCTTTTCAGTAATTGGGTGTGATACACCAAGTGCTATTTCATGATAATCGATGGTATTAATGAATAGATCTGAGAAGCTATGGCTAATCGGAACATTTTTATCGTAGTTGTAGTTACCATATCGAAGATCGAGCAATGATTTAGGGTAATTCAGTTTTGCCTTCATTCGGTGGTTAACATCCAATGTGATAAATGCTTTTTTAACCCTGAATCCAAGACCAAACACCTGCAGCGATGCTTCTGTTGCCAATAAGTTGTTGTCCTGAAGTTTTGATGACAGGTTATCTATATCGATAATTAATGAGTCAGCTTGAGCGCCTGTTCCATTACGTATAATATCTGACCAGGAGAATCCGGTATTGGTACCATTGAACTTTATTGAGCCAAAAGCAGGAAGTGCAAAATACCCGCCTTTTACTGGTCGGAATGCCGGATTGATTTGAGTTGTTTGTGGCACGCCTTCTAAAAACATAAAGGCATTATCCTGCGCGTTCATGCAGATTGATAAACTCAATAATAGAAAGGCTGTATATAATTGTTTCATTGTATTCTATTTAAAAAGTATGGATTGCTTAGTTACTTTCAATTTTTCCTTTAATTCCCAGCTTAATAGTCAATTCGTTGCTTTTTTGGAATACCACGGACTTGTTATTATCGTAGTCACTTGTTTGAAGCTCGATGCTTAAACGAATTTCTTCTGATTCATTCAGATTTTTGATCTGCTGCTCAGTTAAGTCAATGACTTCTGTATTGCTTGCCTTTTTAGATACAATGCCACTGTCATCTACTTCTGCTGGCAGAATAATATCAGCAACTATTGTTTCTAGTATGGAGTTTGATTCTTTATCAAAGAATTTTAAAGTCGCTTTTGCACCTAAAGGAAAGCCATTCTCCGATGTAAATACCAATCTGGCATTCACAATGTCTTCAATAAAGTCTATATCATCTAGCTCAATTACTTCTTCATCCATAATTGCATTAAGCTTTAAATCAAGTGGAGCTTCAACGCCGTAGCCAACGTATATTTTGTCTTTTTCGTATAACTCAACCTCATCAACCACTCCGCCAGGGTTTAGTACAAGTTCGCCACTATATTTTAGGTTTGATGGAGTTTTTGCGATAAATTCAGCAACGTTAAAACCTTTTTCACTCATATTATAAGCGAAAGCATGGGTGTTATTAGTTTCATCAAATGCAGGAAGTTCAATACTAGGAGTCCCAAGGTTCACTATTTCGTTATCTTCAGTTTCACCGCTTAGGCTCAGGTCAACTTCTCCTTTAAATGGAGTTCTATTATCAAAGAACAGTTTGATGTTTGGCTCACTAAACTCAATATCACCAGGAATATCCTTTAATACATCAAAGTCAAGTTCATAGGATTCCTCACTAAGGGTAACCGTGTTTTCTTCCATTGTTCCTTTAATGTATCTAAGGTTGAAATCACCAATGCTAATTGAAATTGAACCCCAATAGTCTGGATATATGGCCATCGTATTTTTTGGGCGAATTGACATCTCCACTGGTAATTTGCCGTCGGTCAGTGTTAAAACCTCATTTAAATAATTTTCTGAGAAAGAGTTGTCATTACTAAGTTCAAAATTAATTACTTTACCATCATTGATAGATGGGAATTTTAATTCCATTATAACTGCATCATACAAGTTGTTTGCAGATGCCCTAATTGTATAATCCGCTTTTGTGCTTGAGATGCTTGCCTTTTTAATGTTAAAGCTAATTTGAGAACTTACCTTATATGTTGGCTTAGTCTTGAAAATGGCAAAGTTAAATGGTAAGTCAGCCAGTGAAGCATCAGATATCTGGAAGAAATCATTTAATCCAACACTATCAGATTTTGCATTCTCGATAAAGAAGAGAATTTCTTCACCATTATACTTTATCATATCTGTTTCATCAGATAAGATATCGCCCATCGTTACCGATGTATGCGCAATCGGTAATAGAAGTCCCGTTCCTGTAGTTAACTCTACATCATCAACAATTAAATCAGTGTCAAATTCATCACCAATACAGCCTGCCAATAGTGCTATTGCGATCAGGCTTATCCACATTTTTTTCATGTCTTCAGTTATATCGATTTATTTAATATACATCTCTACAAACCCCAAAGGCTTGTTAATATTCATTCTTGTATTTCATGGGCTTTTCAGGTATTGAAAAATACCTTGACACATAACGCAGCATCTAATTGAAAGTTTCAATAAAATGGTGGTCTTTGATTTAAAAAAATACAATCATGTATGATAATAAATCTATATAATTGTTGGGTGTTGATATGTAGTTGTTTAGAGGTGGAGGTGGTACAATAATGATTTTAAGCATTTTTCCACCAATGATTAATTTTCATTGATGAATAAATCTTTCATGATTAAAAGAAAAATCTGCAAAGTAGGTTAAATACAAAAAAAGAGCCGGCAATTGCCGACTCTTCTATTATATCGTATGTATTGATCTTAATCAAACATGCTTCTCATTCTGCTAAAGAATCCTTCGCCTGCTTCTTTTTTAGGTTCAAAGCTCTCAGACGACTGAAGTTTTTCAACCGTTTTTCGTTCATCTTTGGTGATATCCTTCGGAATAAACACTTGAATGTGAACCAACAGATCGCCTTTTCCATAGCTATTTACCTCAGGTAAACCTTTGCCTCTAAGGCGGAGGATTTTGCCAGGTTGTGTGCCAGCATCAATTTTTACCTTCACAGCACCATCAACTGTTGGTATTTCTGCTGTCATGCCCAATATGGCATCCGGTATACTGATGTTTAAGCTATAGATAAGATTGTTTCCATCGCGAACCAATTCCGGGTGTTTCTCTTCTTCGATAACCACCAGCAGATCACCATTTATTCCACCACGTCGGGCGGCATTACCTTTGCCGGAAACAGAAAGCTGCATGCCTTCCTCAACTCCGGCAGGAATATTCAGGCTGATGATTTCTTCATCGCGCACAATACCTTCACCGGCACAGTGGTTACATTTGTTGGTAATAATTTTACCTTCGCCACCACAGGTAGGACAGGTTGATGCGGTTTGCATCTGTCCAAGAATAGTGTTGGATATGCGCGTTACCTGACCAGTACCATGACAGGTTGAACAGTTGCTGTACGATGAACCATTTTCTGCACCCGAACCGCTACAGTGGTTACATTCAACGTATTTCTTAACCTTTATCTTCTTCTCTGTTCCGTTGGCAACTTCACTCAGGTTGAGCTTAACTTTCACCCTAAGGTTGGAGCCTTTGTTAACCCGGCGTCCACCTCTTGATGATCCGCCAAAGCCTCCAAAACCACCGAAGCCACCACCAAAAATATCACCAAAATGTGAGAAGATGTCGTCCATTGACATGCCGCCACCGCCGAAGCCACCGCCAGCTGCACCGCCTACGCCTGCATGACCGTATTGATCGTAACGTTGTCTTTTCTCCTCACTTGATAATACCTCATAGGCTTCTGCGGCTTCCTTAAACTTTTCTTCAGCCGCTTTATCCCCCTGGTTTTTATCCGGATGGTACTTAATTGCCTTCTTTCGGTAGGCTTTCTTTATTTCTTCTTTCGAAGCACCTTTAGATACTTCCAGTACTTCATAGTAATCTCTTTTCGACATAGTTCAGCTTGTTTATTCGCCTACAACGACTTTTGAAAAACGTACTACTTTTTCATGAAGGGTGTATCCTTTTTCAATACAGTCGATAACTTTACCTTTCATCTCTTCTGTAGGAGCCGGAATTTTAGTTACCGCTTCATGTACGTCAGTATCAAAATCTTTATCTTTTGCTTCAATCTCTTTCATGCCTTGTTGGCCAAGGAAGTCATTGAATTTAGTATGGATCAGTTTAACTCCTTCTTTTAATGCTTCCATGTCTTTTGCATCATCCATGTGTGCCATGGCGCGGTCTAAATCGTCAATCACCGGCAGAAGACCCAACAAAATACCTTCACCAGCGGTCTTTGTCAGCTCCATCTTTTCTTTAAGCGTGCGACGACGGTAATTGTCATATTCAGCACTTAAACGCAGGTATTTATCATTTAATTCTTTAACCTTCTCGTTTGCTTTTTCTTCCTCTGTCAGTTCCGGAATTTCTGATGTGGCTTCTTCTTTCACTTCTTTTTCTTCTTTCACTTCCACGTCTTTCTCAGCATTCATTTCATTGATCTCCTCAACCGCCTGCTCATCCATAGCTTTTTCTTTCGCCTTTTCCTTTTTAGATGATTTCTTATCCATTATATTTTTATTTTCTATTCTTAAACTTGTTTGAGGATTGTCAAACTGACAATTCCGGATGCAAATTTACAATTATTCTGCCAACTTATCTTTGCTGGACAAAATGACAGTTAAAATCGAATTTGGTTATTTATCAATCGGATAAAATGACAAAAGGCACTTGTGTCGTATAAAACAAGTGCCTTTTTGCCATTGATGAATATCTTACTTCACTAATTTCTGCAAAGTGGCTTTAAGTGCATGGCCACGTAAATCTTTAGCAATAATAACGCCGTCTTGGTTGATCAAAAAGTTGGCAGGAATACTATTGACGCGATACCTTGCAGCTGCTTTACTGTTCCAACCTGCTAAATCGCTTACGTGATAGGGCCAGCTCAGCTGGTCCTCATCGATTGCCTTTCTCCAGGCAGCCTGATTCTTATCAAGTGAAACACTGTATACGGTGAAGCCTTTACCTTCCTGAAACGATTTGTCTTTAAATTGATTATACGCATCAACCACCACCGGATTTTCGCGACGGCATGGTCCGCACCAACTCGCCCAGAAATCAATTAACACCATCTGGCCTCTTAATGATTCAAGCTCAAAGGTGTCTCCCTGCGGGCTTCTCATTTTAATATTTGGTGCAATATTACCCACTTCAAGGCCTGTTTTCTGAGCCTGAGTCGTTAAATTATATGCGAATAAAATTGCTATAGCCATCCATAGCGGACGCTTTAGAAATCGTTTCATAAATAAAAATCCTGGGTGTTTAAATCGCTGAAAGGAAAGCTAGCGATTTTTCAATCGGTGAATACTTGACGTCTTTTTTTACTATACGTCCTTCGCCATCAATAAGAATATTAATGGGATTGTTGATTTTGTACAGCTTGCTAATATTGCCTTCTGTACCCATGAAATCGCATATGTGCATAAAGTTCATGGTTTCATCCTGCTCAATAGCTAAGTTAAGTGGTGCTTTAAAGCGATCGAGAGATATGCTGACAATTACCATCTCCTGTCCATTGTTGAAACGTTCATTTTTGTACGTTTCAAGCATTTGGTTAAAATGATAATTATTCATTCTCGATTGCGCATCATAGGAGGCCCAAAAATTAAGAAGAACCATTTTACCTTCAAGTTCTCTTAAATTAAAAGCCGTACCATCGATGAGCTCGGTTTCAAACGCAGGTGCTTTATTTCCGGCGTCTAAACCAACCAATGCTTCTTCGTTTATGTCGATAAACGATAAAAAGCCTAAGCCCACAATTACAGTAGCTAATCCTAATTTTAGCTGCTTCATGATACGATTGATTGAATTAAAAATCTTTGTAAAGTTTCAGAAAAATATACGAACAATCTATTCTTTTTAGATGAACATGCTGTATTCTGTGATGAGTGGGTGTTTTTCAGGTGCAAAGTTAAAATCAGGACCTGAACCGGGCAATTTTAACGGTCTTGTTTATTTGAAATCTATTTTTATATTAGTCGGTAATTAGATTTAATATGCAGAATAGTAGTCATTTACAGTATGGAGTTGTTTGGTTTTTATGGATAGAATCAGTCTAAATAGGTCACCTTTGGCCTATTTTAATATTAATAATTGTTAGAAAAACTTAAAAGGTTTCTTAGGTGCGTTTGATTTTTGCCCCAAGCTTTTGAAGTCTTACATCAATATTCTGATACCCTCGGTCAATTTGCTCAATATTCTGAATCGTGCTTTTACCCTGGGCAGATAAAGCAGCTATCAGCAACGCAACTCCGGCACGTATATCCGGTGAGCTCAAATTGGCTCCTCTCAGGCAATTTTCTTTATTTAAACCGATGACGGTGGCACGGTGAGGATCACATAAAATGATTCTCGCACCCATGTCAATTAGTTTATCAACAAAGAATAAGCGGCTTTCAAACATTTTTTGATGAATCAAAACGCTGCCTTTTGCCTGTGTGGCGACTACAAGAAATACACTTAAAAGGTCAGGTGTTAGTCCCGGCCATGGTGCATCGGCAATCGTCATTATAGAGCCATCAATAAAGGTGTCTATCTCATAATGATCTTGTGCCGGTATGTAAATATCATCACCTTTTATCTCCAACTGAATGCCCATTCGTTGAAACATCATTGGGATAATGCCAAGGTGATCGATACCTACATTTTTAATGGTAATCTCTGATCCGGTCATGGCAGCCATACCAATAAAACTACCCACCTCAATCATGTCCGGTAAAATGGTATGCTTACATCCATTTAAGCTTTTCACACCTTCAATTTCCAATAGGTTAGAGCCTACGCCGCTAATTGTCGCGCCCATTGAAATGAGCATTCTTGATAACTGCTGAAGGTATGGTTCGCAGGCTGCATTATATATGGTTGTTTTGCCTGGAGTTAAAGCTGCGGCCATTAAAATGTTGGCTGTTCCGGTAACCGATGCTTCATCCAAAAGCATGTAGGTACCTTTCATTTCTGATGCTTCAACGGTGTAGAATATATCTTCCGCATCAAAATTAAATTTGGCACCCAATTTTTCAAATCCGATAAAATGCGTATCCAATCGGCGTCGCCCGATTTTATCGCCGCCAGGTTTTGGGAAATAAGCTTTGCCAAAGCGAGCCAATAAAGGACCCATGATCATGATTGAGCCTCTGAGTGAAGAAGCTCTTTTTTTGAATGCTTTGCTTTGAAGAAATTCCAGGTTGACATCTTTGGCTGTAAACTCGCATGTGTTTCTGTTAAGACGGTTTACGTGAACGCCCATTTCAGCCAATAAGTCGATCAGGTTATTCACATCAACAATATCAGGGATGTTGTTGATTGTTACTTTTTGTGGAGTAAGAAGTACCGCGCAGATAACTTGCAATGCTTCATTTTTTGCTCCTTGGGGAATAATCTCACCACTTAACTTGTGGCCACCTTCAATTTCAAAGCAATTCATAACAGAGGTTTAGTTTGAATGGATGTGGGCGTGCTTATTTTTTCTTTCGAGGGTTGTACTTTTGCTTTTTCTTGTTGTTGCGGTTCTGATTATACTCTTTGAATTCTGTCAGTTTGGTATCTTCAGCAACAACCAGCTGGCCTTTTGATAAGCGTTTTAAATCATCAAAAATACGCTCATCTGTCACAGAGTCTTTATTCCAGATAAATAACGACTTTTTCATGTGATTAGCAATCATAACAACAAGATGCTTTCTTTCAGTTTCATCTTCCAGTTTAATTGCCTGTTCAATTAGTTTTTCAACTAACTCACCATAGTGCATGTAACTGATCCTGCTATTTTTATATGGTATCTTATCAGGGCGCTTGGTTAATGTTTCTTTGGTCAATAACTCATATGGGTAATCAATATCAAGTTGAAAATCTGACATGATTGCCAGGTGATCCCATAATTTATGCTTAAAGTCATTGACATCACGAAGGTGAGGAAACATGTTTCCCATAATGCCAATAATCGTTTTGGCACATTTTGTACGTTCTTCCCGATCCTCAATGGTGATCGCATGATCCACCATTTTCTGAACATGACGGCCATATTCTGGCAGAATCAAATTTTTACGATTAGAATTGTAATCCATTAATTGGTATTAAAATCTTACTTGTTTTATAAATCCTTCAAACGGGGTAGTTCTACGGAATTTTATTTTTATAATCCCTATCAGAGGTGTGTTACCTAGCTGTTTTTTAGAGAGGTAACCGAATGGCACAAAACTAAGGCAAAATTTTTAGTTTGGCAAATTTGAGTAATAATTGTTTTTGGCCAGCATTAATAAAGTTAACAGTGGCCTTGGTATTGGGAGCCATGCCTTCAATATTAACGACTTCGCCTTGTCCAAAGCGCTCATGCTCAACCTTCATGCCCTTCTGGATTTCATTGGCATCAGCCGCCTTAAAGTTTATCTTCGGTTTTGCCTGTCCTGCCTGCGATGTATAGTTCATCTTGATGCGTGGCTTTGGAGCAGCAGACGACTGGTTCTGATTAAACGATTTCCGGAAGGCAGGTTGAGGACGTTCATTACTCACAAAATCTTCAGGGTTAATATCCAGGTATTGTTGATCGATATCCGCGATGAAGCGACTCGGTCGGCTATATGTCAATTCACCATACTTATACCTTGACCTTGCAAATGAGATGGTGGCGTTATTCTCAGCTCGCGTAACGGCCACATAAAAAAGGCGTCGTTCTTCTTCAAGATCTTTTTCGCTTTCGGCCGATTGTGCGCCCGGAAATAATCCTTCTTCAACACCAACAATGTATACATTCTTAAACTCCAATCCTTTGGCTGAGTGGATCGTCATTAAAGTTACTTTATTAATGTCGTCGGCTTTTTCGTTATCCTGATCTGTTAATAAAGCAACATCCTCCAGGAAGTTAACCAGGTTGGCCGGTTCACCTTCCTCTTGTTTCGATTCGGTAAAATCTTTGATGCCGTTTAATAATTCATCGATATTGTCTATGCGCCCTTGACCTTCTATCGATTTATCGTTATGAAGGTCTTTCATAATGCCACTGGCCGATGCAATTTCAGCAGCTAGTTCATAGGCCGACAGGTTCTCTAATTGCGCTTTAAACTGTGCAATGAGTGCTACAAAATTAGCCAGCTTTTTTTGCGTACCGGCATTGATGCCGATCTGACCAATGTTAGGATTAATAAGAATATTCCATAAACTTTGGTCGTTTGAGTCAGCTGCAGAAGTTATTTTATCCATGGTTGTTTTACCAATGCCTCTGGCCGGATAATTAATAACACGTTTAAGAGCTTCCTGATCCGCCGGATTGATGGTAAGCCTGAAATAGGCTAACAGATCTTTAATCTCTTTTCGCTGATAGAACGACAGGCCTCCATATATTTTATAAGGTAAGTTTTTCTTACGTAAGGCTTCCTCAAAAACCCTTGATTGAGCATTGGTGCGATATAGAATGGCGAAATCTTTATAATCAAAATGATCTTTCATTCGCTTCTCAAAAATATCATTTGTAATTATAAAGCCCTCTTCCACATCGGAGTATGCTTTCAAAACGCGAACCGGGTTACCAACATCATTGGCCGAAAAAACGTTTTTCTGTAATTGGTTAGCATTCTTGGCAATGATACTATTGGCAGCATTCACAATGTTTTGCGACGATCGATAATTTTGTTCTAGTTTAAACAGCTTATAGCCGGGGTAATCGTTTCTGAAATTAAGGATGTTCTCAATTTTTGCACCGCGGAAACTGTAGATACTTTGGGCATCATCGCCCACCACGCAAATATTCTGATGTTTCTCAGCAAGCTTTTTAATGATCAGGTACTGAGAGTAGTTAGTATCCTGATACTCGTCGACCATCACGTAGTCAAACTGATTCTGATATTTTTTCAGGACGTCTGGAAAATCACGAAATAGAATATTGGTATTCAACAGCAAATCATCAAAATCCATCACACCCGATTTATAGCACTCTTTCATGTATTGTGCATATATCTCATAGATCATTGGCATTTGCGATGCTTTATCGTGTGACGTTCGATTGACATCGCGGGCATAAACCACAGGCGTCACCAAATCATTTTTGGCAGCAGAAATCCTTGATAAAACGCTTCCTGGCTTGTATGCTTTTTCGTTAAGCTTCATTTTTTTGACAATGCTCTTGATCAGATTCTTTGAATCCTGAGTGTCGTAAATGGTGAAGGATGATGGGTAACCAAGGTGTTTCGATTCAAATCGCAGGATACGGGCAAATATCGAGTGGAACGTTCCCATCCATAAGCTATTGGCATTATGTTGCCCAACGACAGAGCCAATACGCTCTTTCATTTCTTTAGCAGCTTTATTGGTAAATGTTAGTGCCAACACCCTGTAAGGTTTAACATCCTGCTGCAATAAATGAGCAATCCGAAATGTTAATACACGTGTTTTTCCAGAGCCTGCACCTGCTATCACCAAAGAAGGGCCTTCTGTTTCTATCACGGCACTTTTTTGTGCCTCATTCAATCCCGCTAAATAATTCTGCACCTTGTAAGTATTTGAAAAATCCTGTTTACAATGCAAAAATAAAAGTTCATTTGAATACATCTCATTGATAATGTAATATTCTTATCCTTTTTATCGTTAGAAGATTTATTATAGCTTTGAAATAAAATAGGAATGAAGTGATAAGTGAAAATCTAATAGTGAAAAGTGAAAATGAAAAGAGGATCGCAACTTAATAGGCAAGCTGTAAGTTTAAGATGCGAGCTTTGAATCGTGAAGGAAGATAGATGACTGATGACCGATGACGGAGGACGAGGAGTTAAGAATGAAAAGTGAAGAGTGAAAAGTGATTAGTGGGATGTAAAGGCTCGAATTTGACACTTAGCTAATAGTCAATGATCTATTCATGATGATAGATGAAATTCATAAGTAAAAAATGATACTACCATACCTAATTAACTCAAATAAAATATAATGCCAACAATACAATTTATAACAGTACGCCGCATTTTTACAGTATTTTTTCTCCTGCTTGTTGCATGGCAAATGAATGCACAAATTACATCTAACGATGCTTTTTATTCTGAATCAACAGAGTATGGTGGAGGAGCTGTTGAAGATCCGATCTTTTTTTATTCAAATATGGTAAGTTCAATTCTGACTGCACCTACAGGAACAGGAGCATCATATCAATGGTATCAATACTCTACAAGCAATAAGGCTTTTGAAATAATTGTTAGTGCAACAAATCAGTCTTTAAATATCAATAGTGAAGGGGGGTATCGAGTGCTTGTTGATGGAACTGAGAATTATTACTGCTGGAATTTTGTGCCTCAAAATCAGCTTGATTCAATAGGAACTACGCCTGATAAAGAAGCGTGTAATAACCTTCGTTTGACAGCTTATGTTACTAAGCCTCTGATTTATTATAATCACCATAGGTCAGATGCTCCGGCTATTAATGTTGATTATGGCTTTATTTGGAGTTCAATTCCTTCAGGACCGATGGATGGTGTTACGGAGTATACCAAGCAAATTTCCGCACCAACTGAAGATACTGACTATTCAGTTGTGTTTGGTGAGAAGTTTATAGGTGGTATTCAACCTGGTAACGAAGATAAATCTTATATCTCAATTGCCGTAGAGGCAAGCTATAGTTTTGAGTCGGAAAGTACTTCTGATAATGAAGCTACCGAAGGATCGGCGCCGATGGTGGTGCGATTTACTGATGAGTCAAAAGGCGGTGTTACTGATTGGGAATGGACGTTCGGCGAAGCAGGTAAAGATTTTATTGCTGATCCTATTTTTACTTTTCAGAAGTTCGGGGAATATCCTGTTACTTTGAAGGTACGAAACATGGAAACAGAATGTGAAGATGAAATAACACAAGAGACATTTAATGTGCAGGAAATGATAGTGGCGGCACCTAATGCCTTTACGCCATTTAGCAGTCCGGGCGAGAATGATGAGTTTAAAGTAGTGTATCGCTCAGTCGCTAAGTTTACCATGCTAATCTATAACCGTTGGGGAAGAAAAGTCTATCAAAGTAGTAATCCTGCAGCAGGATGGGATGGACGTATTGGTAATCAAAAAGCTGAGCCTGGCGTGTATTTCTACCGTATTGAGGCCGAGAGTTACAACAAAGAAGAAAAGAAGATTCAGCTGGAGGGCGCTGTACATTTGATCGTTAATTAGCAAATTTTCAATTAATTACTTGATATCCTACAATAGGAAGAGTCTCTGGTTTTCAATGATTTATTTCTGCTGCGCTGCAACTTCCAATGGTTAGCCGTGAAGGCTTCTGACTGCTCTGCAAGTTCTGTTGGGTTGCCGGGACGGCCTCCTTCTATTCTGACATAACACCTGGGGAACCCAATACGTCTACCTGCTGCAGTACGCGACCAACCGGGTAACGACACGGCACCTGCAGTGCAGCAGGCATTGATCACCGGTGATCACAAGCTACCTGCAGTATAGCAGATATTGATCTCCGGCGCCGACAAGTAACCTGTAGTACAGCCACAGTCCATTCTGGCAACCCCAATGCCCATGGCAATAAATCAATGGAATAGCTAAGCATAGCGAGATTTAATTCCGATAAAGTCCAACAATTCACAAATTATTAGACATAAAAAGAGAGGGCCGTAACCCTCTCTTTCTATTTAATCATCGTTTTCTTCTTCTTCAAATGCCTTCATCAGATCAACCTGAATCTCTGGTGGCACCTTGTCGTATTGAGCAAATTCCATTGAGTAGAATGCTCTACCTCCGGTGATACTGCTAAGGGACGTAGAATATTTGTTCATTTCCTTCAAAGGCACTTTGGCTTTAATAACCTCGAAGCCTTTTTCACTTGACATACCTTCAATCATGGCACGGCGTCCTTGCAGGTCACTCATTACGTCACCCATACGGTCGCTCGGTACTTTCACTTCTACATCGTATACAGGCTCAAGAATCTTTGGTCCGGCATTTTTAAATGCTTCGCTAAAGGCATGACGTCCGGCAAGCTTAAATGAAATCTCGTTGGAGTCTACCTGGTGCATTTTACCATCGTAGATCCATACTCTAATATCACGAGCGTAGGAGCCGGTTAACGGACCTTGCTCCATCTTTTCCATTATACCCTTTAATATGGCTGGCATAAAACGGGCATCAATTGAGCCACCAACAATACAGTTATTGTAGATCAGTTTACCACCCCAAGGTAATTTGTGTTCTTCGGTACCTTTTACATTTAGTTTGATTTCCTGACCATCAATTTTCATCGACCCAGGTGTAGGCATATCTTCGTAGAATGGTTCAATAATCATATGCACTTCACCAAACTGACCAGAACCACCCGATTGCTTTTTATGACGGTAGTCAGCGCGTGCAATCTTTGTAATTGTTTCGCGATACGGAATGCGAGGCGACAGAAATTCAATCTCAATTTTGTCATTGTTTTCAATACGCCACTTCATCGTATTTAAGTGGAATTCGCCCATTCCAAATACAATGATCTGCTTCAACTCCTTCGAGTATTCAACTGTTAAGGTTGGATCTTCTTCATGAATTCGTTGAAGTACTTCTCCTAACTTTTCTTCATCGCTTTCATTGATGGCTTTAATAGCCGCACGATATTTTGGATTAGGATACGCAATGGCATCAAAAATATATTCGGTACCCTTTGTATTAAGGGTATGATTTGTATGTGTTTCTTTAAGCTTTACGGTTGCACCAATATCGCCGGCGACAAGCTTCTCAACTTTATGTCGGCTATTACCTGCTACGCAGTATAATTGAGCAATGCGTTCTTTAGCGTCGCGGTTGGCATTAATAAGATCCATGCCTTCTTCAACCTGTCCCGACATTACTTTAAAGTAGGAAACTTCACCCAAGTGCGGTTCAATACTGGTTTTAAATACGAATAACGAAGTAGGTCCATCCGGATTGTAAGGTACTTCTGTGCCATCATTCGTTGTAGGAACTGGCATTTCTGATACGTTAGGCACAACATTACCCAGGAATTCCATTAATCGGCGACCACCCATATCTTTTTTAGCCGATACACAGAAAACAGGGAACATATCCCGGGCAATTAGCCCTTTATGGATGCCCTGACGCATTTGATCTTCATTTAATGTGCCTTCTTCAAAATAAAGTTCCATTAATGATTCATCATTTTCTGCTGCTGCTTCTACCAGGGTGTTGTGAAGTTCATCGGCTTTTTCTTTTTGATCAGCCGGAATTTCAAGAATCTGTGGTTCGCCACCATCAGGTCCCCATTGGTACATCTTCATTTTCAGTACATCTACAACTGCATTGAAATCAGGGCCAACCGCTACAGGATATTGCACAATCACCACCTTGTTGCCAAAAATGCTTGTTGCCTGCTCAATGGTTTGCTCAAAATTGGCCTTTTCATGGTCAAGCTGGTTGGCCACAAAAATGACTGGCTTTTTATATTGATCCGTATATCTGAATAAATTTTCGGTACCAACTTCGACACCTTGTGTGGTGTTCAGAATCATTAAAGCTGTATCGGTAACATTTAATGAGGTAATGGCTCCTCCAATAAAATCATCAGACCCAGGGCAATCAATAATATTAAACTTGCGACCTAAATATTCAGTGAATAATACGGACGAAAAAACCGAGTAACCATATTCATGCTCAACTCGGTTATAATCTGAGACTGTATTATTACTTTCAACATCGCCTCTTCGTTTTATAACACCACCTTCGAAAAGCACTGCTTCAGCGAGGGTGGTTTTGCCTGAGCCGCTGCCGCCAAGCAGGGCTAAATTTTTAATCTTATCAGCTTGGTATAATTTCATAAAGCTTAATTTAAGAGTTTGTAAAATTTTAGGTAAATATGGGTGTCTGTAAAATTAGTAATATTTAGAAAAGAATCAAGTTAATGAGGCGCAAAGTAGCAAGGTGTTAGCTTATTTTTTCTGGATATAATTAAATGTGTAAATAGGACAAAAAAGTCTTTTAATTTAAGTTTATTTTATCCTTGTGTTAGCATTCAAGGTTGAAAATGCAAGTTATAATGCTTAATTTGATTGTTCATTTTTCAAATCCTTGCTATGCTGTTAGAGGGAAATGCCCAAAAGCTAAAAGTCATTATTGGTGAAGACGATCGTGTGTATCAACGCCCGTTGTACGAAGCCATCGTTTTTGCTGCTAAAAAGTATAAAATGGCAGGCGTCACCGTATATAATGGCCGATTATCATATGGGGCCGAAAGCATTTTGAGCAACAGCAAAGTTTTTTCTTTATCTCCTGAACAACCAATAATCATCGAATTAGTTGATCGTTTTGAGCGAATCAGTAGCTTTGCAGAAATTGTAGTTAAATTGTTGGATAAAGCTAAAAGCGGAGGCATTATTTATACCGAAGATGTCAAAGTGCTTGCTTACGGTGGGGGCAGAGATAAAGAAGCGAAAAACTAACAATTCATTAATTTTAATAATCGTAGAGTAATTCTAACGCAATGTTTAAACAAACTCTAAACATATTGCTGGCGCTATTGCTATGTTTTAATACTGTAGCGTTTGCGCAAAAAGTGCCATCAAAACGACCAAAGCTGGTTGTTTTTATTATGGTGAATCAGCTTAATACGCATCAATTGGTTGCTTTTAAAGATCAGCTTTCGGACAATGGTCTTAAGCGACTTATAAATGGGGGCACTTATTATAGAAATGCTTCTTATCCGGCCGGCTCAACCTATTATGGGAGTAACCTGGCGACTATATATACAGGTGCTTATGCCTCTACGCATGGTATCGTGTCCGACTGGTGGTACGATCATTTAAGAGGGAAAGAGGTGAGTGCGGCTTATGGTGATCTGATATTAAATGAAGATGATAAAAGCCATTATCCGACAACAGATCGTTTGTTGACATCAACACTAACAGATGAATTGCAATGGATTAATAACAGAACATCTAAAGTGGGCGCTATAGGGTTTAACAGTAATTACCTGATTTGGACCGGGGGGCACAATCCTGATCATCTATTCATGATCAATGATGATACAGGAGCATTTAGTGTTGCAAATAAAAGTGACACGATTAGTTCTTTACTTGACTGGGTGGTTGATTTCAATGATAAAGAGCTGTTGCAGATGTATAGTAAACGTAGTTGGGGGCCTTTAAACAATCTGAACAGGTATTACCAGATGAAATATTTCAGCGAACAAAGGGGCGAGAGTAACGCATTTATGTATTCGCTCGAGCCACAAGAGGGCAAAGGAGCTTATATTCCTGTTGTGCATTCGCCTTTTGGAAATACACTGATTCATGATTTTGCCATGTCTTTAATTGTTAATGAAGAATATGGTAAAGATGAGGCCACCGATGTGTTAACCTTGCATTTTACAACGCGATCAGTTCATGGAGATAAGTCTGGTGCATTCGATGCTGAAACCGAAGACATGATATTGCGCCTGGATATGGAAATTGCTTCTTTACTGAAGAAAATAGATAAAGAGGTTGGGCTGGAAAATACATTGGTTGTTACTACTTCTGTTGATGCTCCTGCACGCTCGATGGAAGAAAATAATGACCACCATATACCAACAGGTGTTTTTAACGGAAATAAGGCGTCTTCATTGCTAAACTTGTTTTTAATGGCTAAGTATGGGCAGGGGAAATGGGTGATGACTTACCATGATGTGCAAATATATTTGAATCGCGATTTGATAAAAAAACAAAAACTCGATATCAGAATCATTGAGCAGGAGGCGGCTCATTTTTTGCGAGATATGGAAGGAGTTGCTTTTGCAATACCTGTGTCTGAACTGCAGAATCTGCCTTCGGATATTACTTCCTTAAGGAGTTTAAAGCTTAATTATCATCCGATTCGCTCGGGCGATATTGTATTAAAGATTCAACCTGGCTGGGTTGAAGAGCTGGAGGACGGGCGAAAAATAAATCGCTCGTGGAGTGCCACGCATATGCCGCTTATATTTTATGGCTGGAAAATTAAACACCAGGAAGTGTACGAATCGGTTCCGATGATTAATGTAGCGCCAACCATTAGTTCGTTTCTTGAGATTCCCTTTCCAAACGGGTCGGAAGGAACTACATTGAAAGGCTTAATTGATTAGAAAGACTTGATGACATCGTGAAAGCCGGCAAGCAGTGAAATGTCTTTCTCCAGGGCACTTCCCACAACAATTATATCAGCACCGGCTTTGCATGCTTCTTTAATTTGTTCTTCTGTTCTTAAGCCACCGCCGATCATTAGTGGAATATCCAGGTTGTGCTTAACGGATTCAATCATCGTGGTTGGGATGGGTTGACTCGCCCCACTACCGGCATCCATATATATCATTTTCATACCCATGTATTGACCAGCTAAAGCAGTAGCAATGGCGATGTCCTGCTTGTCGTTTGGTATTGGGGCAGTTTGACTAATGTAATGAACTGAGGTGCTGCTGCCACCATCAATCAGCATGTAACCTGTAGAGATTGCTTCGATTCCGTAGGCTTTGATAAAAGGTGCTGCTGTAACGTGATGGCTGATCAGAAATTCAGGGTTACGACCAGAAATCAACGACAAGAGCAGTAAGGCATCAATGTCTTTGCACAAGTGTGATGATGACCCCGGGTATAGAATCACTGGTACTGAAATAACTTCTTTTAATTTCTGAATAAACACACCTGTATCCATACTGATAAGACTACCTCCGATTAATAATAAATCGGGTTTTACCTCATTTAGTATATTCTCCAGCTCGTCCAGTTTATCCAAAGGAAACTTGTCCGGATCGATTAAGAAAGCAAGCTGCTTTTCCTTGTTATTATATTTCGATAATATCTGATTGTAAATCATTACGGTGGTGTTAGCAGAAAACGAGTGTAAAGTGTTCGTTCTGAATATATCTTAAGCTGGAATCCATCATCCGACCCTCATTGATAAAGTTACAATGTAGCTCTTTTTGCTCGCTTATTTTAAAAGGATGAACGATAAACTGATCCTTAAAAATCACCCCTTCAATATTATAGAGCTTATATAAGGCCTCCTTGGCGCTCCAGATAATGGTCAGGTAATTAAGTAATTTGGCTTCATCGATGTATTCCGACTCAATCGGATGAATAAAGCGTTTGGCTACTTTCCGAATTCGCTCTGAGCATATTTCGATATCCAATGCTGTAGGGTTTGTTGAAACGCTTACAGCTACAAATCCAAAGGTATGAGAAATACTGATATATTTACTCTTGTCTTGTAGCGATGGCTTGCCATTATTGTCATAGACAATATTCGGGTACTTATCAAGGATTAGTTGTAGAAGTAATCGGGCAGCCAGCCATTCCTGTTTTCGTCTGTCAAGTTTAAAATTGTTGACAGTTTTCAGGTCTGTCTCAGAAATATCCAGTTGAGATCGAAGTTGTTGACTTGATTCTTCAACTTTCCATATGGCAACTAAGGTGTCGTTGGAGTTATAGGTCTCAAATAATGGCATATCAACTTAGTTACTCCATTTTAATGTTTCCATTAATCGAATGACATCTTTGTGAACAAATGAAATGACCGGGGCTAAACTATCCTTGTTAGGAACCGCATTAAAATACACTGATCCTCTAATAAAGTGCTTAAGGCTGTCTGTTGCAAAAAACTGCATCGGGGAAGCTGCATTTCCCTTAATTTCATATAGAATGCCTGTTACATTATTGTCAGGACTTTGAAATAGGCGTTCATTAATGGCATCGGCTTTAATGGCGTGTTTGTAAGCAAATTTCCTGCTGTCTTCCAAGAGTGCATAAAGATTATCGTTTACAGGCTTATAGCTTATATGAATTTTGCCATTGAGCTTTTTGTAGTCGATGTTAATCCAATAAGGCTCAGTCGTTCCTGTTGAGTCAGGCTCGATGGCCACATACTTTGGATGTTCAAAATTATATGGATAACCCAGGTTGAGTTGTTGGTATTCTTTTTCTGGTAAATCAATTCGAAAATAGCCCCTTGGTTTAGGTGTATGGTTCTGTTTGCAGGCAGACGCCATAAAGATTACTACCACTATTAAGCATAAAACGACAGCACTTTTCATCCCCTAATTTTTTAATTCGAATTTAACTTTTTTAATTCGTCTGTTATCAGCTGCATCAATTGTAAAAACACAACTCTTATACTCTATGACTTCGTGTTTAGCCGGTATTTCACCCTTAAGTTCAAGTATTAATCCACCCAGTGTTTCCGCTTCGCCTCTCACCTCAGAGAACATCTCTTCATCTGTGTCGGTCACTTTATGGAAGTCATTAAGAAGAATCTTGGCCTCAAAGATGTAAGTTCCATCTTGTAGCTTGGTGTAAAACTCTTCTTCCGAATCAAGCTCATCACTTATGTCACCAACAATTTCTTCCAAAATATCTTCTAAGGTGACAATACCCATGGTACCACCATACTCATCAACCACAATGGCCATATGGATTTTTTGGGATTGAAATTCTTCCAGAAGATCATTTATCATTTTGGTTTCAGGAACATAATAGGCTTTGCGTATAAGGTTTTGCCACTCAAAGTCTTCTCCCTGGTTAAGGTGAGAAAGTAAATCCTTCACATACAAGATGCCCTTAACATTATCGGGAGTTTCTTCAAAAACCGGTATGCGTGAATAGCCCGAGTCGATAATAACCTGAAGTACCTTATTGTAATGGCTTTTAATCTCTACATCAATGACATCCACTCTGGCAGTCATAATTTCTGAAACATCAATATTTCCAAACTTAACGATGCCTTCAAGTATTTCTTTTTCTTCTGAAATATCGCTGCCGGTAAGCTCCAGTGCATGCGAAATATCATCCATCGATAGGTTTCTTACTTTTCGGGAGATGCGCTTATTGACAATGTTGGTTGATTTGGTAAGAATTAAGCTAAGTGGTTTTAACAGGCGTGTTAATATATGCAATGGATACGCCATGAATCCGGCAAATTTTCGAGCCGATTGTGAGGCATATACTTTTGGTAATATCTCCCCAAAGAAGAGAATGATACCCGTAATAAAAATAATCTCGAATATAAATTTGATGGTGGCGTTACTACCAAAATCAACCAATTCGCTTGCAATAAATGATGTTAAAATTACAATAGCAACGTTGACAAAGTTATTGCTGATCAATATGGTAGCAAGAAGTGTTTCTTTATCTTTTAAGTGCTTAATAATTAATTTACCCCGCTTGTTTTCCTGTTCTTTTATGGTTTTTAAATCATTGGGTTCCAATGAGAAAAAAGCGACTTCAGAACCTGATATCATTGCTGAGCAAAGTAGTAGAATAGCATTTACAATGATGGCAATCAGGGTGCCTATTGTGAAAGGTAAAAAATCCAGCCCTGCGGAGCTGGAAAATTGTATAAGGCTAATACTGTCCGTTTCCAATTAAATAAAATTTAAGGTTTTAAATTAGAAAGGTAAGTCGTCGGTTTCATCATTTCCTAGGAAAGTATCTTCCTGTGAAGTGTTCGCTGCAGTTGTGCTTGGTGATTGCGTTTGAGTATTGCCCATTGGTGCAGCTGGCTGGCTTGATGATCCCGGATTGTCTGACTTTTTTCCTAATAATTGAAGGTTATCAACAAATACCTCTGTAGTGTAGCGTTTATTTCCATCTTTATCGTCATAAGATCGTGTTCTTAGCTTACCTTCAATGTAAATCTGGCTGCCTTTTTTAACGTAGTTTTCAACAACTTTGGCAAGTCCTCTCCAAACAACAATGTTATGCCATTCGGTTCTGTCAGGTATCGTTTGTCCATCGCGCGAAGTAAAACCTCTTTCTGTAGTAGCCAATGTGAAATTTGCTACCGCAACATCGTTGTCTAAATATCTTACTTCAGGATCTTTACCTACATTTCCTACCAGAATTACTTTGTTAACCGACATGGATTATTTTTTTTATGTTATGGATTTTAAAAATACAAAACTTTAATACTAAAACAAAGGTAGCTTATTTGCAGTGCTATTCAAGCTATCTTATTAATAATTGATACAAACTGTCAGTTGCTCCATCTATTAAGCGTGCAAATGTATTTACACCAGATTTGCCATGTTGTATATTCATTATTCAGTTTCACTAATCAAAATACAAAGATCATGGAAAAACTTAATTTAAAGAGTCTGGTAATTCTGCTTATTGCTGCAATGGCAATGTTTTGTGTATCATGCAATGATGAGGATGATGATAATGATGGTGTCACCGCATCTGAGATTGTTGGTGTTTGGACGGTAAGTAATGTAGAAGGGGATATCGAGATTAATGGCATCTCTTTTATGGATTACCTGATTGATCTATTAGGAATGACTCAGGAAGAAGCGGAGGACGCTCTGGAAGAAATGTTAGAAGATTTTCCGGCTTCCGGCACCATCACAATGAATGCTGATGGTACTTATAACTCAAACTTTAATGATGAGGTTGATTCAGGTACGTGGCACCTGAGTGCTAATGGAAAAGTTTTGACCATTGATAAAGATACTGAAGATGAAATGGTGTTTGATGTAACCACATTGACGAACTCAAAGTTGGTTATTGAAGCAACTGAAACCGAACATGTGGATATGAATGATGATATGGTGGATGAATTGCTTGAGGTTACTGTGATAATGACTTTTACAAAGTGATGGGGATATCCAGTGTATAATCTCGTTTGTCGAGCTAAGTCGGCAAAGAACAATATTTATATAACCCGAGGTCAACATAAAAAATTAAGTCGATCCCGGGTTTATATTAGGTCACGGTTCTGTTTTTTTTAGGTGGGCAAGGAGGCTATTAATTGTCGGTAATGGGAAACTTTATTTTCTTAAAGAAATCAACAATTAGTTGAGGGAAGGCATGTTTTTCAATGTCATCTATTTCAACTCTTAAAAACTTATAGCTCATCTGCTCCAATAACTTTGGAGAGGCAGAATAAAAATACGTCTCAATCTCTTGGTGACTTAATATATGCTTCCGCTTGTCAAGGAGTGTTAGTGGAATTTCATTAATCTTCTCAATTGGTGATATTTCCTCGTCGTTTTCAATGAGAGGTAATTGATAAAGATTCTTCCAGATGTCGTTGCCCTCACGTTTTTGTATATATAAATGATCATCTTCAATGATGAAAAAGTAATGAAAGTAGCGTTTTCGTTTCTTTAGCTTTTTCGCTTTAATTGGTAGTTCAGAGATAGTTGATTGGCCTAAAGCCATACAGTCTCTGTTAAAAGGACACTTATCACATTCTGGGTTTGATGGTCGGCAAATCAGTGCTCCAAACTCCATCATTGCCTGATTATGGTCGCCCGGATGACTTGTGTTTAGCAATTCATTGGCCAAAAGGGTGAATGCTTTCTGGCCTTTGGAGGTGTCAATGGGTGTATCTAAATTGTATAATCGGGATAAAAAACGATACACATTACCGTCGACCGCCGCATGTGGTAAACTAAAACAAATGGAAGAAATGGCTGCGGCTGTATAAGGGCCAATGCCTTTAAGTGCTAATATTGATTTATAATCAGAAGGAAAAATGCCATTGTATTTAGAGCAAACCTCTTTAGCAGTGGCGTGCAGATTGCGTGCTCTTGAATAATAGCCCAATCCTTGCCATAGTTTCAGTACGTTATCTTCAGAGGCATTGGCAAGGTCCCTGACAGTTGGGTAAGTGTCAATGAATTTATGGTAGTAACTGGTGCCTTGTATCACCTGGGTTTGTTGCAGAATGATTTCAGAAAGCCAGATTTTATATGGCTCTTTGGTGTTGCGCCAAGGCAGCTCCCTTTTGTTATGTTTGTACCAATGATGTAATTGATGAGCGAAATCGGTCATTATTAATTTTTTATGCAAAAGTAAAGCATTTGTTTTTTTTTATTGAGATTTCATTTATCTTTGCAATCTGAAATTTGGAAAATAGACCGTAAATAATTGATAATTAAATAATTTTAAAAGATATGACAAAGGCTGATATCGTAAACGAGATTTCAAAAAATACTGGAATTGAAAAAGTTACAGTTCAGAAGACTGTTGAAGCTTTTATGGATACTATCAAAGGTTCTTTGGTTAAAGGTAAGAATGTGTATCTGAGAGGGTTTGGTTCTTTTGTAGTTAAAGAGCGTGCTGAGAAAACAGCTCGTAACATCTCAAAGAATACAACTATTATTATTCCAGCTCATTATATTCCTGCGTTTAAGCCTTCTAAGAGCTTTGTTACTAAAGTTAAGAACAACGTTAAGTAATTAATCACTAAAAAAGTAGCGCCATGCCAAGTGGAAAAAAGAGGAAAAGACATAAGATGGCTACGCACAAGCGTAAAAAGAGACTTAGAAAAAACCGCCATAAGAAGAAGAAATAATCTTCTTTAGTCTTAAAAGAAATTTTTTACAAACAGAAAGTGAAACACTTTCTGTTTGTTGTTTGTATTTATATACAACGATCTTTGAAATAAAATTGCGATCATATAGTGAATGCAGAACTGTTTGTAGATGTCACTCCTGATCATCTTTCATTAGCGTTGATGGAAGATAAGCGATTGGTTGAATTAAGAAAAGAAACAAGTAATGTTCAATTTGCGGTAGGAGATATTTACCTCGGCAAAGTCAAAAAGATAATGCCAGGATTGAATGCCGCTTTTATTGATGTAGGGTACGAAAAAGATGCTTTTTTACATTATCTAGATCTTGGACCACAATTTCGTTCACTTCAGAAATTCTTGAATATTGCGTCAGCCAAAAAAGGAGTAGTTTCATTACACAAGCTTAAACCGGAACCAGACATTAATAAAAATGGCACAATTCCGGAAGTTCTAACAGCAGGTCAACATGTATTGGTTCAGGTAGCTAAAGAACCAATTTCTACGAAAGGACCTCGATTAACATCAGAACTATCTATTGCAGGAAGGAACCTTGTTCTTCTTCCATTCTCCGACAAAGTTTCAGTAAGTCAAAAGTTATCATCATCGGATGAAAAGGCTCGCTTGAAACGCTTACTAACAAGTATAAAGCCCAGGAATTATGGGGTGATTATACGTACGGTAGCAGAAGGAAAGCAGGCAGCAGAACTCGATAAAGAGTTAAAAATGCTTGTAAAAAGATGGGAAGAACATACCTCACGTATCAGGGATGTTAAAGCACCTGGTTTAGTGATGGGAGAAATTGGACGGACTTCCGCATTATTGAGAGATATCCTTAATCCATCGTTCAACTCGATTTATGTAAACGATGAGGATGTATGTAAGGAGATCAAAGAGTATGTCGGACTGATTGCCTCCGACAGGCAAAAAATTGTAAAGCATTATAAAGGTGCTGCAGGTATTTTTGATCAGTTTCATGTGAACAGACAGGTTAAAGCCTTGTTTGGGAAAACCGTTTCTTTTAAAAGCGGAGCATACCTGATTATCGAACATACCGAAGCCCTGCATGTTATTGATGTTAATAGTGGAAATCGCTCAAAATCAGCCTCGAATCAAGAGAATAATGCATTGGAGGTAAATTTAGCTGCTGCTGACGAGATAGCCAGGCAGCTGCGATTGAGAGACATGGGTGGAATCATCGTTGTTGATTTTATTGATATGCAAAGCAACGAAAACCGTCAAAAGGTTTTCGAAAAAATGAAACAGGCCATGGCCTCTGATCGCACCAAGCACAATATTTTACCACTAAGTAAATTTGGCTTGATGCAGATAACACGCCAACGTGTAAGACCTGAAATGCATATTAATACTCAAGAAGGATGTCCAACATGTCAGGGTACAGGAAAAGTCGATCCTGCTATTTTCTGGCCAGAACAAATTGAAGCCGCTGTTAAGAAAGCTGTGTATGAGCTAAAAGTAAAACGTATGACCCTGAATGTACACCCACTGGTGTATGCGTATCTTAAAAAAGGATTTCCATCTTTAGCTTTAAAATGGAAATTTAAATATACGCATGGATTAAAGGTGGTACCTTCCGACTCTCTAGGCATGCTTGAGTTCAAGATATTAGATAATAACAAAATGGAGGTTGACCTTTCTTAGGTCAGCCTTTTTTTGTGCCGTGATGTAAGTCATGCTATTTCAAAACCCGCGCCTGTCACCCATAATAGCATTTAAGGTGTCTTTATTACAACAACATTGGAAAGCTGTCGAAGATAGTGACAAATGTTAGTGAGTGTATTAAATCATGCTGTATTGTAAGTTTTAACAGTGTGATAACAGCATTTGGAACTATTACGGCAAATAAATTATTATAACTTTGCAATCATCTATAATTGTAGATATGTTGTTGAGTTCCTTTGTGTAAGGAAACGCTATTATAATCGACGAAATTGAAAGATAAATCTAAAGTATAATTGAGTGTATAATCTGATTTAGCGGTAACAAGTAATTGAAATCGTGAAGATCAGGTGACATGAGTAAACTATTTAGCAAATGAAAAGAACAATAGCAGCAGTTGTGATGATGTTAGCTGTATTTGGAGCCACATTCGCCCAAATGGAGCAGCATATATCATGGAAGTTCTCCACAAAAAACTTAGGAGACAACAAGGTTGAGCTTATTTGTGAGGCATCAATTGATGATGGTTGGCATGTTTATTCTTCAGAGTTACCTGAAGGAACAGCCGTTCCAACAAATATTGAACTTGAACAAAGTACTGCTTACAAAGGGATTGAAGGAATTATTGAAGAGCCAAAGCCAACAGCTCATTATGATGAGACTTTTGAGGCTGAATTGAAGTGGTTCGAGAAAAAGGCTACTTTTAAAAAGGTTGTTCAATTAACTCAGGAAGGTGATGTTACAATTAAAGGTTACATCGAATCGATGATTTGTAATGACCAGACTTGTATGCCACCAGAAATGGTTGATTTCGAATTAAAAGTGAGTTCTACAGCGCCTGTAACTGCTGAAGTTGCTACAACTGAAGCTGGTGAGGAAGAAGAAGAATCTTACTGGGCCATCTTCTTATTAGCATTCGGTGGTGGTTTAGCAGCATTGCTTACACCTTGTGTGTTCCCAATGATTCCGATGACCGTAAGTTTCTTTACTAAAACCAGCTCGACAAAAGCGGCAGGTATTAGAAACGGAATTCAGTATGGTATCTCTATCATTGTAATCTACTTGATTTTAGGTGTTGCTGTATCGGCAATATTCGGAGCCAGCGCATTGAACGAATTATCAACTAACGTATGGTTCAACTTGTTCTTTGCCTTATTACTTGTTGTATTTGCAGTTTCATTCTTCGGAGCTTTCGAAATTGTAATGCCAAGTTCATGGGTTAACTTTGCTACTAAAGGTGAAGAAAAAGGTGGGTTTATTGGTACCTTCTTTATGGCCTTTACTTTAGCATTGGTATCATTTAGTTGTACAGGACCAATTGTAGGTGCTCTTCTTGTAAAAGCCGCTACTGGTGGATATATGGGGCCAATTGTTGGTATGTTAGGATTCTCATCAGCACTAGCATTACCATTTGCATTCTTTGCAGCTTTCCCTGGTTACCTTAACTCATTACCAAAATCAGGTGGTTGGTTAAACTCGGTAAAAGTGATCCTTGGTTTCTTAGAGTTAGCTTTTGCTTTCAAATTCCTTTCGGTTGCCGATATGACTATGGGATGGCACATTCTTGAGCGTGAAGTATTCATCGCAATTTGGGTAGCTATCTTTGGTGCAATGGGATTCTATTTGTTAGGAAAAATCCGCTTGCCGCATGATTCACCAATGGAATACGTACCTGTATCTCGCTTTGTTTTTGCATTAGCAGTATTTGGTTTTACAATTTATATGCTACCAGGTATCTGGGGTGCACCAGTTAACTTGATCAGTGGTATGCCACCATCAAAAGACTATTCAGAATCTCCATTTGGTGTAGGTTATCAGGCACCTGTTTCATCAGGAGGTGGTAGTGCACATGTAGAAATGCCGGAAGGTATGCATTACGGACCACAAGGTATTCCTGCCTTTGATGATTATGACAAAGCACTGGCATATTCAAAAAAGGTAAATAAGCCAATTCTTCTTGATTTTACTGGTAAAGGTTGTACTAACTGCCGTAAGATGGAAGACAAGGTCTGGTCAAATACAAACGTTAAAAAGCTGTTGACTGAAGATTATATCTTGGTTTCACTTTACGTTGATATTCGTAAGAAACTTGATGAGCCATATATTTCTGAATTAACAGGTAAGAAAATTCGTACAGTAGGTCAGAAATGGGCTGAGTTCCAGATGGAGCGTTACCAACAGCAAGGTCAGCCTTACTATGTTATCATTGACGAAAATGAAACAACTCTTAATACACCGGTAGCTTACGATCCGGATATTAAGAAGTACCAGAACTGGTTAGAAGATGGTATACAAAAATATAAGAATCGATAAGCATTCTTAACTGAATTAAAAGGCCTTCTCATTCGGGAAGGCCTTTTTTTGGCATTAATTGAAAGGTGTTTGTGTAATAATTTTAAGGATTAGTAAAAAACCTGTGTCCGGATAATCTGTAAGTGAGTTATATAAATTAGATTTAAAGTGTTGTATGTGACAATTTAAGAACTATGAATAACCGAATTTTACTCATCCTTTTCCTTTGTTGTTTTACGGCCTTGGTTTTTGCACAAAGCAATGCCGGACAATTATCTGAGGAGCAAATTTACCGCCGAGGAAATAAATATAATACCTGGTCAGTTACGGCAGGTTTCGGACCGGTAATTTATTATACGGATGTCATTGACTATACCGCATTGCCTTCTGATAATTGGCGTTTTGGTCCTTCATTAATGATTAGCAAGCAGTTTAACCGCCCTTGGGGACTCGATCTTCAATGGTTAAGTGCCGATATGTATGGGCAAAAGAACAATCGCTATTTTAAGGGTAACTTTTATGATATAACGATCAACGGAACGCTAAATGTTAATCAGTTAGCCATCTTTGGTCCCATCAGTGATAAATGGAATATCTATGCAAAAGTGGGTATTGGACTGACTTATTTCAGGTCGCGTTTACATCGTTTATCGGCCTATACATACACCGATCCAATTACCGGTGAGGAAGAGTTTGTTGACGCCGGTGATGTGCATAAAGTTAAGCATGTGTATGACAATGTTGAAGGCTACCCGACACCCCACGGTTGGATGCGTGATGATTATCTTGTAATGGGCTATGAGCGTCGAGAGGAAGGTGCTCCTGATAAGAAAACCGAACGACGCAGTGAGGTGGTCATTCCATTAGGTATTGGTGTTAAATATCGGATTAGTAAAAGTTTTGATGTCGGCACCGAGATTTTGATGCGCCAGGTGAGTGCTGATAATCTGGATGTCAACCTGACGGGAGCCGACAATGATAGCTATATGTATGCATCTGTCAATCTGACGTATAAGCTAGGGAAGAAAAACAAGCGTCATGCTGCCTGGACCTATAAGGATTTCAATATGAACTACAAGCGTCAGCGAAAAGATGACCCAATGGCGCATAAGTTAGATTCGCTTAAACGACAAATTGAGTATATGGCCATGCTTGATTCAGTCAGTAGTGATACCAGTACGATCTTCACTGAATCTGTCGAGTATAAAGAGCGCTTGTCAACCTCTGTGTTCTTTGATTTCGATAAGTCCGATATTACACAGGAATCGCATATGACATTGGCCAAAGCGGCCTATGTGATGTCTCGCGATACATCTTTGCGTGTAAAAATAGTAGGGTATTGTGACGAACGTGGTTCTGAGGAGTATAATTTGGCTCTAAGTCAGCGACGTTGTAATGCTGTTTTGGATGTGATGGTAAATGAGTATAAGATCGCAAAGGACCGTTTTGAGCTGGATTATAAGGGTGAGGCAGAGTTACTATCAGATACGCGAACTCAAGCTCCTCGAGGGCTGCATTTAGTCAATAGGCGCGTCGATTTATTTGTCATCATAGAGTAGTGAAAGTATATGAAGAAGATATTTGGGATAATCGTACTTTTAGCAACTGCTCATTCTTTAATTGCACAGTTCTCAACGGATCATCGCCAGTTGGAAGAGCATATGCGATATTCAAGGGATAAGCAATTTAACACCTGGTCAATAGCAGTTGGATATGGTTCACTTATTATGCAGAACGATCTGTCATCCTATGCTTTTTTACCCGATCGCCATTGGTCATTTGGTCCTATGATTAAGTTGTCCAAACAAATTCATCCTGCCTGGGCACTGGACTTGCAGTTTATTGAAAGTGATTATCGCTCAGGCAATGAAGAGTATTATAGTGAAGGAAATATTAACGATTACTCGGTCAATTTGATCACCTATATTAATCAATGGTTTACCTACCCGGGTCCAATGAATGATCGTTGGAATGTATACATGAAACTGGGTGTTGGTCTTACGGCTTTCAGAACCAGGGTTAGATATACCGAAACTGATGAATTTGTTCATAGGAGAGATGTAGATCCTGAGAATGAGGAAGATGGTTACATTGTTTTAGGTTACGATCCGCACGATCCAACTAAAATGATTGAGCGGGCAAAAGAGTTGGTGATTCCTTTTTCTTTGGGCGTTCAGTATCGGATTAATCGAAGTTTTGATATTGGATTCGAAACCTCCATGCGTTGGTCACTTGAGGATAAGCTTGATAATATATTGCTGGGAGCAAATAATGACAAGTACCTATACACCAATATTCATCTGGCTTATAAAATTGGAAAGAAGAATAAACGACATTCGCGCTGGACACATAGAGGGTATGGATTTAATGTTTTTGATAAACCTAAAAAAGATCCACTAGCCGATGAAGTGGCACGTCTGGAGGAAGAATTGCGTCAATACGAAGCCAATCGCATTATAAAAACCGATACCGTTAAAATAAAGCATCATGCCTTAAGAATATATGGCAGCAACAATATGGTTTCCGTTTTCTTTGACTCTAACGACAGTAAATTGGATACAAAAGATCAGGTTGACCTGGCAACGATAGGCTTGTATATGACCAAGAATCCACGCTCAACGGTTGAAATATATGGCTATAACGATAGCGCTGATAATCCTGACGAGAATCTTGGAGTCAGTAAAAAACGGTGTAAGGAAGTGTTGTCGTTCTTTGTTGATGATCTGGGAATTGATAAAAACAGATTTTCATTGTACCCTAAAG
This sequence comes from Saccharicrinis sp. UBA6048, assembly GCA_002429115.1. Lineage (GTDB taxonomy): Bacteria > Bacteroidota > Bacteroidia > Bacteroidales > Marinilabiliaceae > Carboxylicivirga. The sequence continues at coordinate 59,954 of DIYS01000209.1, forward strand.
GAGAAGATGACTTGTTATTGCCTAAGGATGCCAATAAGAACAATCAAATCAGAATCATTAACCGAAGAGCGGATGTGGTGGTGTTTAAGCCATAGGTGAACTTTTAGTATGCTATCATGTTTTCATTTTGAAGTTGGATGTTCTATCTCAAATTTGAATACTGTGATAATAGCTGAGAGACATACCGAAAGACCCATTGTCTATTTTGATGGTGCCTGTAATTTATGTAGTGCCATAATTCGGTTGATAGATAAACTGGACTTAAAGCACCGAATCAATTTGATTCCTTTTCAGGTGGTCACCAATAAATCAGAACTCAATCATATTATCTGGGTGAAAGATGGAGAATCCTTTGTTGCCGGAAAGGCACTTATAAAAATCCTGTTAATGAGTGCTTATCCTATAAAACTATTGGGGCATCTGCTTAATGTACTGCCGCTAAATTTGGTTGATAAAGTTTATTACCTGATTGTGAATAACAGGTATAAGTGGTTTGGTTCAAAGTCCTGTAATCTGACTTAATCAAATGTGAGCTTACCATCCTGCTCATCATTGTACTTTTTAGCCAATAAGGCCAGTAACTTGCTAAAGTTTTTAATGGCCATTGTAGTTTGCTCGCTGACGGTTTGATTTTTTAGTTTCATCAGGAATGAACTGTAAATCGCAGTGAGGCAAATGGCAATGTCGTTTTCAAGTTTATTGCCCGATTTATTATCAAACTCCTGGATAGTCGCAGCCATGCTGTTGTATAGGTGCTGATAGGCTACCTCGCCAGGTGATCGTAATAGTTGATTGTGCAGTCGGTTAATGTCATTAACGGTATTGATGTTGATTTGAAGATGCCCGCTTTCAGATTTGTTCTCCAATCGCATCATCTCTACCAGGTTTTCCCACCATTCACGAATTTCAAGAAGTTTATCTTCCTCTTGCTGATAACCCGGAATAATGTGCTGGTCGATTAATGACATATCAAGCTTGTTGGCACGAATAAGATCTTCTACCTGCCACATGTACAGCACGTACTCAATAATGTTTTCTTTCTTCTTCTGTTGAGCTACAATCATAATTTCTAATTAAATATCCCAATCGCCTTCCTGGAGTCTTTCAAGGTCACGTCTGTCTTTTTTGGTTGGTCGGCCGGTTCCTCTGTCTCTATTGGCATTACTTGCCAATCTTGATAATTCAAGCATTTCTATTTGATCGGCCGGCGTAATGTCCACAATAAAGTCAGGGGTTAGTTTAGCGCCCATTCTTTTTTCGGCCAGGTCTAATACTTTAAAGCGTCTGGTAATAGGAGCTATGCGTACGTCAATTTCTTCACCAACCTTAATCAGGCGCGATGACTTTACAGGCATATCATTGATGGTTACTTTCCCTTTTTTGCACGCTTCGGCAGCTATGCTGCGGGTTTTGTAAATCCTCACTGCCCAAAGAAACTTATCAATTCTTACTCCTGAACTACTCATCTTACTTGTTATTAAACTGGCTCATTGTGCGCGCAGCACCGATTGTGGCAAACGATTTGACAATATCACCCGCAACTTTCGTGCGTTCAAGTAATGCGCTCCACTCTTCATCGCTCCATTTGCCTAATACAAAATCAACCTGGCGTCCTTTTGAAAAGTCGTTTCCGATGCCAAAACGTAAGCGAGAATAAGCCGCTGTTCCCAATGTGCTTTGTATGCTCTTTAATCCATTGTGCCCGGCATCTCCACCTTTGGTTTTTAGTCGTAACGAACCAAATGGCAGTGCTAAATCATCAACAATGACCAAAAGGTTGGATACGGGGATCTTTTCCTTTTGTAACCAATAATTAATGGCTTTGCCGCTTAAGTTAACATAGGTGTTCGGTTTAAGCAAGAAGAATGATCGTGCTTTAAACTTATAAGTCGCTACTGCTCCATAGCGCTCTTCTTCGAACTTAGTATCGTTGTCTTTTGCAATTGCGTCCAGCACTTCAAAGCCAACGTTGTGTCGTGTTTGTTCGTATTCGGCTCCAATATTTCCAAGCCCAACAATCAGGTATTTCATTTCCGGAGGTGTATTGTCTTTCGATCTAGAACGAAAAATATCGAACAGTTTTATCATCTTGAATTGTAATCTTTACTAAATGCCAAAATACAAAAAACCTCCATACGATAAATATGGAGGCTTTTGATATAATGAGTTTTGATTACTCAGAAGCTTGTTGAGCAGCACGTGCAGCACGAGTAAGACGTACAGCAACTACTACCGCATTCTTTGCATTTAACAACTCAATGTTATCAAATGAAAGGTGCCCAATTTGGATAGTTTTACCAAGACCCAAATTGTCAATGTTGATATCTAATGAATCTGGTAAGTTAGCAGGCAACGCTTTAATACGTAATTTACGCTTTTCTAACTGAAGCTTACCACCGGCTCTCACACCTTCTGCAAAACCTTCAAGTTTAACAGGAACTTCAATTACAACTGGCTTATCTTCTTTAATCTGAAGGAAGTCAGCGTGTAACATTTGTTCTTTAACAGGGTGGAATTGAGTATCCTGAAGAATAGTTGGATAAACAGTTCCGTCAATGTTTACATTGATAATGTATACATTTGGAGTGTAAATAATTTTACGGAATTCAGCTTCCGGAGCTGTAAAGTGAATAACGTTTTCACCGCCGTAAATAACACAAGGTACGTTACCAGATGCACGTAATGCTTTGGTTGACTTTTTACCTACTTCGGTACGAACTGTACCTTTGATTTCAATTGTTTGCATAATTCTTTTTTTAAGTGCTACTCAAAATTAAATGCCATGTGAGGCTTAATTTCCCATCACACGCTTGCTCTAAAGCGGCTGCAAAGATAATACTTTAGATTAAGAATTGGTTACTTATTGATTGATAATTATATACTTTTTCAATTGTGTCAGCAAAAAGCTGCGCAACTGAAAGAACTTTAATTTTATCGCACTGCTGCTTCAAAGGAATTGAGTCAGTTACATAAAGCTCTGCAAGGCCAGAGTTCTCAATGCGTTCGTAAGCAGGACCTGATAATACAGCATGCGTACAGAAAGCTCTAACGCTTTTGGCACCTGCTTCTAACATCATGTCAGCAGCTTTGGTTAATGTTCCGGCTGTATCAACCATATCATCAACCATAATTACGTTCTTGCCGTTAACATCACCAATTACGCGCATCTCATCAACCACATTGGCTTTTGAGCGGTGCTTGTGACCAATTACCATTGGTGTTTCTAAAAACTTAGCATAGGTATTAGCACGTTTTGTACCACCCACATCAGGTGAGGCAATTACCAAATCATCAAGGTTCATGTGCTTGATGTGTGGCACAAAGATCGATGATGCGTAAAGGTGATCAACCGGAATGTTAAAGAATCCCTGTATCTGATCGGCGTGCAAGTCCATTGTAATAACACGGTCAACACCTGCTGCCTGAAGCATATCTGCCACTAACTTAGCACCAATAGCCACACGTGGCTGATCTTTACGATCCTGACGGGCAAATCCAAAATAAGGCATTACAGCTACAATTTTGTAGGCTGATGCTCTTTTGGCTGCATCAATCATCATCAATAACTCCATCAGGTTATCAGAAGGAGGAAATGTTGACTGACATAAAAATAAGTGAGACCCACGAACGGTTTCTTCGTACGCTGTTGTAAATTCACCATCGCTGAATCGTAAGCAGTTAACACTACCCAGTTCTCTTCCCGAGCAAAGACTTATTTTTTCAGCAAGATATTTCGTACTTGTACCCGCAAATATCTTAATTGGAGCTTTTGGTGGCATTTAAATAAATGTTTATCAGATTATTTCAATGTTGCTTTTGTGGGTGCAAAGGTAAGCAATTCATATTTTCTTAAGGAGAACAAAGCTCATAAAAAATTATAATTGTTATAATTTAAATGTAATCAACACAACGGTAGGTGATTACCACTTGTTGTTCAGGTCTTCTATGAAGTTTAAAATCTCTTCTGTGCCATCGCCATCTTTTGCTGAGGTGTAAAAAACAGGCGGTAATTCTTCCCAATATTCAAGTAATTTCTCTTCGTATTTCTTCATGTTGGAAGCGTATTGGGCTTTGTTAAGCTTATCCGTTTTTGTAAAAACCAACGCAATAGGCACACCATTCTCGATCATTGAATTCATAAAAACTAAATCAATCTCCTGCATTGGAATACGCGAATCAATCAAAACAAAAAGACACACCATGTTTGTTCTGTTTTTGATATAATCTGTAATTAAAGCACCAAAAGTAGCCCGGAGGGTTTTCGAAACTTTTGCATATCCAAAGCCCGGTAAGTCAACCAGGTACCAACTGTCATCTATTATAAAATGATTGATAAGTTGCGTTTTTCCCGGAGTTGAGGATGTCTTAGCTAATGATCTGCGATTACAGAGTTTATTAATTAGCGATGATTTACCCACATTAGATCGACCGATAAACGCATATTCAGGTTTATCTTCTTTGGGGCATTGGTTTGATTTGGAACTGCTTTTATGAAATTGTGCTGATTGAATCTTCATGGTCATTAACTTTAAGGCAAAGGTAATGCATTATTTAATTTCACGAACTGAGTTAAAATATTACCAAATATTCACAAAAATCATGAAAATAAAATTTAATGTGAAATAATAAACAAAAAGTTAAAAATACATACATTTATCTCATTTGGCATTTATTTGTTAATAATCAAAAATGAGACTCGCTAATTTCTAATGGATTGTGAGCTTAATTGGTGTTAAAACTTATAATTTTGTCATTGTAAATATAATTAGATTGTAAAAGCGATGAGAGTACTAAAGTTTGGAGGAACATCGGTTGGTTCCGCAGAGCGCATGAAAGAAGTTGCTGCCTTGATTAATGACGGGCATCAAAAGATCGTGGTTCTATCAGCTATGTCTGGTACAACAAATAGTTTGGTTGAGATAGCTGACAATTTGTATAAACAGGATAAAGATGGGGCGAATGAATTGATTAGTACTTTGGAGAAGAAGTATGAGGAAGAGGTAAATACCTTATATGCAAGCGACGAATTCAAGCAAAAAGGACTTGAATTGGTGCGTTCGCATTTCGAGTTTATCAAAAGCTTCACCATCGATATGTTTACAGTTTTTGAAGAAAAAGCAATTTTGGCGCAAGGTGAGTTAATGTCAACGGCTATGTTTTACTTCTATCTGCAGGAGAATGGCATCGACTCGGCATTACTACCGGCGCTTGACTATATGCGAATTGATAAAAACAATGAGCCGGATGCGAGCTATATTGCGGAAAACCTGAAGATCGCACTGGAGGCTCAGGGTGATAAAGGAATTTATATTACTCAAGGATATATTTGCAGAAACGCATTTGGTGAGATTGATAACCTGCAGCGTGGAGGCAGTGACTATTCAGCGTCTTTAATTGGTGCGGCCGGTATGGCTGATGAAATCCAGATATGGACCGATATTGACGGAATGCATAACAATGATCCACGCTATGTGGAGAATACGAAGAGTATCTCAGAACTATCGTTTGATGAGGCCGCTGAGTTAGCTTATTTTGGGGCAAAGATTTTACACCCGACAAGTGTACTACCGGCTAAGCTGGCTAATATACCTGTCCGTTTGCTTAATACCATGGAGCCTAAGGCACCAGGAACACTGATTTCGTCGCATCAGCAAAAAGGCAGAATGGCTGCAGTAGCCGCTAAAGATGGCATCACTGCGATTAAGATCAAGTCGGGCCGAATGCTGTTGGCTTATGGTTTCTTACGTAAGGTTTTCGAAATTTTTGAGAGTTACAAAACACCAATTGATATGATTACAACATCTGAGGTGGGGGTTTCTGTAACCATTGATGATGATAAAAATCTCATGGAAATTGTGGATGATCTAAAAAAATACGGAACCGTTGATGTTGATCATGATCAGGTGATTGTTTGTGTTGTAGGCGATTTGGTAGCCGATGCTAAAGGTTATGCGCATCGAATTCTTGATGCCGTTAAGGATGTGCCGATTCGCATGATCTCATATGGAGGAAGCAACTATAATATATCCATGCTGATTAATGCAAATGATAAAAAGAAAGCATTGAATTTGCTGAGTGAGAAATTATTTAATTAAGGAGGAAGAAGAGCGTGATTTTACCAATAGATAATTTAAGCCAGATACCAACACCTTTTTACTATTACAATATGGAACTGTTGAATGCGACACTTCAAAGTGTGAAGCAGGAAGCAGGGCAATATGGTTATAAAGTGCATTATGCCGTTAAAGCAAATGCTAACGATCGCATTTTGGAAGCAATAAGAGCAGCCGGTTTTGGAGCTGATTGTGTAAGTGGAAATGAAGTTCAAAAAGCACTCGATGCCGGATTTAGTAATAAAGGCGTTGTGTTTGCCGGTGTGGGAAAAGCAGATTGGGAAATTAACCTGGGGCTTGATAACGATATTGCCTGTTTTAATGTGGAATCAATTCCGGAACTGGAGATTATTAATGAGTTAGCCGAAGCCAAGGGTAAAGTGGCGAAAGTGGCTTTCAGGATTAACCCTAATGTGAATGCAAATACACACCACTATATCACTACAGGGCTGGAAGAGAATAAATTTGGTATTAACCAATGGGATCTTGAGAATGTGTTCGATGTTTTGGCAAAGCTGAACAATGTGGAGCTTGAGGGCATACATTTTCATATTGGATCGCAAATAACCGATTTGCAGTCGTTTAAAGATTTATGTATTCGTGTTAATGAGATTCAGAAATGGCTTATTTCTCGGCATATATATCCAAAGGTGATAAATGTTGGTGGTGGATTAGGTATAGATTATGAGCATCCCGATGAAAACCCAATGCCCGATTTCAAATCATTTTTTAAGTTGTTTCACGAATTGCTTGACCTCAAACCTGATCAGGAATTGCATTTCGAATTAGGCAGATCAATTGTAGGGCAATGCGGTACTTTAATTTCGAGAGTACTGTATGTTAAAAATGGTGTTAATACCAAGTTTGCCATTGTGGATGCGGGTATGAGCGATCTGATTCGACCTGCATTATACCAGGCTTACCATAGGATTGAAAACATCAGCAGTACCAAGGCTGAAGAGAAATATGATGTGGTGGGTCCTATCTGCGAATCAAGTGATTGCTTTGGAAAAGCAGTAACATTACCACAGACCGACAGGGGTGATTTGATAGCTATTCGATCGACTGGGGCGTATGGTGAGATTATGGCAAATCGCTACAATCTTAGAGAGTTGCCGTTGGCCTATTATTCCGATCTTATTTAATAGAAATACTGTTTCAAGCCAAATATTTTAGCCCGAGTTCAAATTTACGTTTCGAACTCGGGTTACTAGATTTTACTATGTGCATCGTTTCTTGGAAAAGTTTCTCATATCACTACCTTTGTTTCCGATCTGATTAAAAAGTACAAAATGGATGTAAAAATAGAAGCAGGTTGGAAATCCATTCTTCAACCAGAATTTGATAAAGCTTATTTTAAAGAGTTAACGAAATTTGTTCGTGCAGAATATGGTTCAAATACCATCTATCCACCAGCTTCACAAATTTTTAACGCATTCGACTTATGTCCTTTTGATCAAACCAAGGTTGTTATTTTGGGACAAGATCCTTATCATGGACCAAACCAGGCTCATGGCCTATGCTTCTCAGTGAATAAGGGTATTAAAATGCCACCTTCATTGGTCAATATTTACAAAGAACTACATACAGATGTCGGGATTCAGATCCCTGACCATGGCAATCTGGAGCATTGGGCGCAACAAGGGGTATTATTATTAAATGCTACCTTAACCGTTCAGGCACATCAGGCCGGATCGCATCAGAAAAGAGGATGGGAACAATTTACCGATGCAGTAATAAAAACAGTCGCAGAGCAGTCGGAGAATATCGTATTTTTACTTTGGGGTGCTTATGCACAAAAGAAAGCACAGTTGATTGATGCGAACAAACATCTGATTCTTAAATCCGTTCACCCATCGCCACTATCGGCTCATCGCGGTTTTTTTGGCAATAAGCATTTCAGCACAGCTAATCAATATTTGGTAGAAAATAACAAAACACCTGTCAACTGGTAATTCGATCTTTCGGTTGAACAAAATGCTGCACTGTTTTTTCATTTAGTATTAACAATGTACTTTATGAGTGAAAAGCAGCAAACTGACATACTGATTATCGGGCAGGGATTAGCAGGGACGATGTTATCTTACCACTTGCGTAAGATGGATATATCACACATTGTTGTTGATGTGCCTAAAGAAGGTGCTGCATCAAGAGCAGCTGCAGGTTTAATTAATCCGATTGTGGTTAAGCGTATGGTTCGCACATGGCGTGCTGATGAGTTTCACCCTTATGCTCATAATGTATATACAGCTCTGCAGGATGAACTTGGTGTGAAATTCTATTATCCAATGCCGCTGCTGAAAATATTTGGGAGCGAAGATCAAGTGTTTTGGAATACTCAATATAATAAGGAAAATCTATCGGATTATATTTCACTCAAGCCAGAAGAAGAGTTGCCAACGGCCATCAAACAAACATATGGCTTTGGTCAGATTAAGCATTGTGCGCGTATTGATATGGCGACAATGCTGGATGCCTATCGTCAATCACTTTTGAATGATGAACAACTAATTGAATCAGAATTTAATGAGAATGATCTTATTATTGGTTCAGAATCCATCCAATGGAAAGATATTGAAGCCAAAAAAATCATTTTTTGCAGGGGTAGTTTTGATGCTCAATCACGATTCTTTAAACATCTGAAATGGAACAATACTAAAGGAGAGTTATTACATGCAAAAATTGATGATCTGGATTTGAAGAGTATCGTTAGCAAAGGTGTGTTTGTAATGCCTGTGGGTAATGGAGAGTTTAAAATTGGTGCCACCTATAGCCATCGATGGGACGGGCTAGAGCCAACCCATGAAAAGCAAGTTGATTTGCTTAATAAATGGTACAAAATTTCAGATTCGGAATTAATTATTAAAAAACAATTAACAGGAATTCGGCCAACTTTTAATGATCGAAGACCAGTTGCAAAGTTCCTTGAAAATCAACCCGTCATCGGCATATTTAATGGACTTGGATCGCGGGGAGGACTTATGGCTCCAAAAATTGCAAAAGAGTTTGTAGTTAGAATTGGCGACGCTTTAAAAGGCGACTAAGGTAATAAGTCACTTGGTTTTTCTACTTTTTATTTATCCACGTTAGTCTGTGCCAAATCTTCTCAAACGGACCATTGTTAAAACGTTTAATCCACCAACGGCAGAAGTAATATTGTATAAGAAATAATCCAATGCCAATTATAAAGGCAAGCGTATGACCAACTTTTGAAGCCAGACCAAGACCATATCCGTAAAATATAAATCCACCCATTATGGACTGTGTGATATAGGCTGTCAAGCTCATTCGGCCCGGATACTGGAGTCTAAGAAGTATTTTTCGCAATGAAGTTTTGTAATATAAAAGAATAATACCAGAGAAAAGTATGCCCGTAAATGCAAGGTTACTATACATATTCAGCATGGTTTTGATTGTTTTCTGCATTAGTTCATGTTCGGAAAACAGACTTGCATTTTGAACCATCACATACAGACCTGCAAATAACACAAGCGCAATAATCAATACGTATTTCCAGAATTTTATATTACTATCGGTGTTGATAAACTTGTTGCTTCGTCCCAACCAGCATCCAATTATAAAAAGTCCAAATGTTTGTGACAATCGGCCAACTCCCCAAGCCCATTTCAAAGCTAAAACATGCCCATACTGAGTGTTAGCTTTTATTAGTCTCCAGAAAGAATCGCCTGCCTGTCCCTCTCCAACTGCTTGCCAAGTGTAGTTTTGAGCCAATTGCACTGGTTCATAATTACTGTCGATCAAAATCTGAATAATACGATTCAGTTCAACAGGTTGTAAAACAAAAAAGGCAGCTGTGAGAATCAGGTAATGCATTTTAAATCCACTTATAAATATTAGCAGCGAACCTAAAATCGCATACATCATCAATACTTCACCTGGGAAGAAAAGACCGTTGATCAGTGCAAAACTTGCAAGTAGTAACATTCGCCACAGAAAACGAAGACGGAAATCTTTTCCATGGGATGCTTGTTTGGAAAACATTAAACTAAATGTAAAACCAAATAATAATGAGAAGATAGCGTAGGCTTTCCCTCCAAACAGGAAAAACAGACTTTCCCATACGCCTTTGTCCAGGCTGTTCAGCCAATCCGCTTGTAATGATGGATCGGGGAATGAGTAAAAATTAAATCGTTCGATACTGTGTAGTAGTATGATGGCCATAATGGCAAAGCCACGCAATACATCCACAACTTCAATTCTGGATTTTTTAATCATTACATGGTCAAATCTCTGGGTTTATATTCTTGACAAAGAAAGTAAAATAACTTGAATTCAATATGATAAGACAATTTGGTTTTGGGCACTTCACCCAGGCTTTGCATAAAAAATCCTGATGCATAACATCAGGATTCTCATGTTTATAAATATTTTAATCTTTTCAATCTAATATTAGCTATTGTGAGATTCTTTTGATTGAAATGGCCTGTCCTCCGCCAGCAGTAAGGTTTAGCTTTAGTTTGTCGCCATGCATAACATTCAACTTAGAAATTGTGAAGTCAGAAGGTTTATTTAACCAGTTGGCATCTTTTCCATCCGCATAAATAGTCGCCTCGTATTGTGTTTCCTCAGTTAAGAAATCCAATTTGATTTCTATGGTTCTGGCTTCTTCATTGGTCGCAGAGCCAATCAGCCAATCATCACCTGAACGACGCGCTGTTGTTATGTATTCGCCAACTGAGCCATTAAGAACCTTCGTCTCATCATAATCAATGTTGGCATCCTTTATAAAGTTAAAAGCCGGATGATCTATATAATTATCAAGCACATCGCTTGCCATCTGCATTGGACTATACAAAATTACAAATAGGGCAAGCTGCTTTGCCAGAGTAGTGTGTACCCGCGTCTGACTGATGTCGTCTGTATTCCAGGCAATACGTTCATCAGCAAAATTCTCCAATAAAACATCAAAGGTACCCGGGGTATAATCAACCGGACCACCCATCATACGGGTAAAAGGAATGGTGACCGTATGAGATGGAGGATTGCCATCGCTCCAGGCATTCCACTCCATGCCTCGCACACCTTCGCGTGTCATCATATTTGGCCAGGTTCTCCTTTTTCCTGTTGGTTTAATAGGTTCATGTGCATTGATCATGATACGATATTTAGCGGCTGTTTCAACAACCTTTTGATAATGTTGAACCATATATTGACCATGATGATGCTCTCCCTGTGGATAGATGCCTCCCGCATAACCGGTTTTAAGAGCTTTGATACCCAGCGATTGGCAAAGTGCATAGGCTGAGTCAATAAGTGCTTCATAGCCAATTGCGTCGCCACCAGTTTCATGGTGTATAATCAGTTCAACTCCTTTTACCTGAGCGTAGGTAGCTACTTTTTTCAGGTCATAATCACTGGCCGGTGTCACATGATCAAAAGCATCTTTGGCGCCCCATTTATCCCAACCGGCGTTCCATCCTTCAATCACAAGCGCATCTATTCCGTTTTCACTGGCATAATCGATATATCGCATTGCATTTTCTGTCGTGGCTCCATGACGATCGCCTTCAACCCATGTTTCTGTACCAATGTGCATGCCCCACCAAATACCCATATATTTCATTGGTTTAATCCATGAAGTGTCATCAAGCTTACATGGTTCATTCAAATTTACAATCATGTTTGATTCAACAAGCCTGGCCGCATTAGTGGCTATGGTAATTGTTCTCCAGGGAGACTTGGTTCCTGTTTTAATTTTAACCTTTGTATTATCAGCCCAGGGAACCAGAGAGGATACATAGGTGTTCTTCTTTTTATGATCTTTGAGCTTAAGTGTCATACCACTGTAATTGGTCAGGGCAGCTTCGTGCAAGGTGATGTGAAGACCAGAGTTTGTTCGCATTGTGACTGGCGTATTCACCCATTTTGCTTCTGAAAGTGGTGTTTCATGATAAAGTTTCTCATAGGAGTCATAGTCAGCTTCTGTCCACCAACATTTGGGATTACCAACTAAGGCAAATTTGCTTAACTCATCCATTATAACAAGTTCATCAAACCCGTCTTGATTGGGATATTCATAACAAAATGCCACGCCATCGTTAAAGACCCTGAAAATAACATTGAACTTAAGCTGACTGCTTTCATGTTGCAGCTCAAGTTTTGCTTCGTTGTAATGGTTGATATTCTTCTTTGTTGGCCCCCATACGGCTGTCCAGGTTTCATTTACTTCTCTTCTTTCCTTGTTGAGAAGGGTTAAGCCATCTGTTATTAGTCCATGTTCTTTTAATTCAAAACCTAGCGATGATGATTGAATAAGCACTTCGTCACCTTTCATCACCTGATACATTAATTGGCCTTTGTGGTTTATTTCTATACTGGTTAAAATTGATCTGTCAGGCGATAGCAATGTCTTATTATCTTTACAGCTTACGATTAAGAGGCAAAGTGCCGGGAGTATCCATTTTAATATCTTCATACGGTTTTGTTTTATTTCTTTTACCAGGTTGAATTTTCAGACTCAGAGAATGCTTAATTTTCTGTTGGAATTATTCTGATCTCATCAAGTAAGGCGGTGTTGATATCAACATTCATGTTATTATTGTAATCTTCAAAAGAGATTTCGATAGTATTTGAGCCCTTTTTCAAGGCTGCATGTACTAAGTTAGTGACGCCCCAGTTTGACCATTCATCTTTACCTCGTTGTGGCATTACCCATACTCCAGCTTTGGTATTATTAACTGATAAAGTTCGAATAGCACATTTGTTATCAGTATTATCCGGGCCTGAGCCATTGCTATATCTGGCTTGAATTATGTAATTTCCAGGTTTATCGATCGTGAATTGATACTTAATGTATCGGTTGTTAGACTGTGAAAGTTCAAGATATCCACCGCCATTATAGCCTTTGGCATTGATCGTTCTTTTCTGCTTGTCCTGCTCAGCCTGAATTGTTTGTGAAGTAGCTGGTATAAATGCAATAGGTTCACTGGCGAATGAATAAGCAGCATCGTTAATCGCTTTAATACAATATTCGGTATAATACGCCTCAGGTGTTGCTATGTATTCAGTGTCAGTGGTTGTTTCAATGACTTGACCATTTTTAATGATCTGGTAAGCTGTAGCATCTTTTACTTCATCCCAATTCAGCTTATTTCGGTTGGCTTTCACCAATGGAGTTGCTAACGAGAAACTGTTATCAACTGCCATTTTAGCTTGTATTTCCGATGGCTCTTCGGATAATTCAATATGAATGTCGAATTGCCCTTTATCATCGGCTATAATAAAGGCTTCAGATGGCTTGCCATTAATGAGGCATGATTTAATCTCAGTTCCATAGCCTTTGATGGTCAGATTTATCTGTGCTTCCCGATATTTGATGTTTGATAATTTAAAGTACTGACCGTAGTTCTTAGGTATATAGGGTTGAAATCGTAAACCATCAGTTTCGAAGTTCATACCTGCAAAAATCCGGTACACGGAGCTTAAGTATCCGGCAACACTCCATAATTGACGGTTTGAATTGACTTCAGTATCTCTGAAGTCGCCGTTTTCTGCCACCATGTTTTCTTTGTTCGTAAGGAATAATGCTGCCGAACGGTTCATGGCAGCTAAGCCTTGTTCAAGAGCTGAGGTGTTTTTCGCTTTTGCGCAGGCCCAATTCCAGTAGGCTTGCACAAATGGCCAGATACCATTGTTATGGTATGGCGGAATTCCCGGTATTTGCGGATAAATGCATGGAATTCCATAATCTACTACTGGTGTATTGGAGATAATTGATTGCGCCTGGTTATTATCAGCGATATTAAATAAGATGGTAAAGGCTTCACCAAGTGCCTCACTTCGTGGTGATGACATCAAACCATGCCGACCATACAGGTACTGGGCATAGTAGCCTTTTTCTTCCATCCACAGTTCGTTATTAATGGCTAGTTTGGTGCGATTTGCCAACGCTTGATATTTTTGAGCATCTTCACCAAGCAGGGTAGCCATCTCTGACAAGAGATAATAAGCTTGAGCATGAACAGCATTGGTGCCCAAGCAGCGAGAATCAAAAATGTCGACACCATTCATCCAAACAGGATAGGTTTGCTTGCGCCAGTCGAGGAAGGATGATTCACCCTTGACAAGGTTCGATTGATTGTCAAACAATGTTTGCAGGTCATCCTCTACGCTATTTTTAATGATAGGATAGATGGTTTCAAGCCATTCCTGATCGCCGGTTACCTTATAAACTTCCCAGGCCGCCAATGCCCATGTGGTACGGTCAGATGATACCGGCCATGCCCCTCCTGTTCCGGTGTCTTGTATGATGCGGTCGTTTTTAACTTTTCGCATTAGGCTTGTTTTGGCAATATCCGGATTGGTATACGCATAAGCCAGAAGTATTGAATAACTAACATCACGTGTCCATACGCCGGGCCACTCTTCACCAGTACGGAATGTTCCATCGTTTTCAATATTTATCTCTGTCTCGTCCAAAGCCAGATTATATAAGGCATCAATTAATGGAATATCAGTTTGTAATTGAGGATATTTCGATAGGTCATGCTGAAGTTTCCACTCTTTAGCCGTAAAGTCATCCGGGTTGTATGGGTTTAGTGAAAGTGTAATCTCGAAAATACCATCGTTATTATTGTCCATTAGCTGCCTGTCAGCACGTCCATTTAAATTATCAAAATCCCAGCCTAAGGGTGCCAGATTGCCGGCTATGTAAATGCCATTATAGTCTTCCTGATAGATTTTCTGTCCATTGTTTGCTTCGAAATAGCCTTTTTCATCAAAACTATTTATAACATCCGAAGCATCAACACGGATCGTCACTTCCGTATTTGGAGCAATGCTTCCTGTAGCATTGGTATATACTTCTGTTTTGTGTTTCTGACCAAAAGTAAGCAGAGGAAGTTCTATTTTCCCTTGTTCATTTGTCTGTAACAAGAAGGTGTGATTAACACCAATGGGTAACTCATTATCTTTACCATTAATGGCAAACTTAAATTCTATAAAATTAGGAAAAGTTGCATTAGCAGGACTTTGGTAGTCTGAGCTGATGTGACTTGAAGAATGAACCTGTGCTGTGTATTCTCCCTGAACTACTTTGTTTTTGTAAATACTGTAGTTCGAAGCCTTGTAAACAGGTTGCTTATCCGCTTTTTGGCAAGAACATGTTACAAGGCTGATAGCTATTAATAACACAAGCATCTTCATGATCATAAATGTTAGAGATTAAGCATGCAAAATACTGACTCATCCATCAAATAGCAATAGCGACAGGATGTAATAGGAAGGTTGTCAGGTAAATATGGTTTATTATTTACCGGATAGGTGTTTTGCAAACGATTGAAAATCTATTGGGCACTCTGTCTAAAGGTTATGGGCGCCGTGCCCAGGCATATTGGGTAGTCCACCCAGGGAGTATGGGTAGCGCACCCAAGATGTTGGGGCTTATAAGGGAAGTTATTGTGGGCACTATTGAAACAAAAAAGCGGTAAAGAATTAACTCTACCGCTTTTATAAGATGTTAGCCAAATGTCTTACAAGTCAGCTTCAATCCAGTTCCATCCTGAGATGTCAATAGGAGTCGCATCTTTGCCAGAGTCAAGTGTGTAGTAATATTTGTCAGCTACATTTTGGTTTGTAGCATCAGCGTCGCTCCCATCGATCTGAACATTCGAAAGGTTACCATTGTCTTTCATGTCAAGGTCAACATCGTAACCAGAAAGGTGTAAACCTGTGATTGTAGCACCAGAAGTACTCTTGAACTGAAGTGCAATACCACCAGTTTGTGAAATAGCTGTTACATTTTTAAAAGTAGGGTTTGCATTAGCTTTATCTCCTTCAAAAGCAGTTGAGAAGCCATCTATTTCATGTAAGATGTAAGTATTCTCTACCATTCCGCTCCATTCCTCAGTCCAGTCTACAGCGTCATCTTCACAGTTTTCCAGGTAAAGATTAGTTACCTCAGCAGCGCCACCAAAGAACTCAATGCCATCATCAGCACCGTTGATTACAGCGATATTATTAAGCATTGTTTTAGATCCAACTGCATATAAAGAAACACCATTGTACTGTGACTCCTCGTTAATTTGTGCTCCTGTTCCTTTAATTACCAGGTAAGATACATTACCTGAGTCATCATCATTGTCAGTGCCACCGTATGTAAAACCACCTACTTCGGCTGATGCATCTACACCAGCGCTAGTAATGCCTTTACCACAGATTGTTAAACCACCCCAGTCGCCTGGTTGTCCGTTAGCAGAAGACATTACCACAGGTTGATCAGCAGTACCGTTGATGAAAATCTGACCGCCCATTAAAACAGCCACGTAAATTTCAGTACCACCAGCATCAGCAGTAATCTTTGTGCCGGCAGGGATGGCTAATGAAGCACCATCTTTGATTATTAGTGCCTCATCAAGTGTGTAAGCTACACTAGCATCTAAAGTCCAAACACCAGTTACTTCACCACCTAAGGTAGTACCTGGCCATACTTTAACAACATCAGCATCAATCCAAGTCCATCCTGAAATATCAAGAGGATCAGAATCTTTACCTGAATTCAAAGTATATTTGCTTGATTCACCAGAGATTAAGCTTCCATCGGCAGCAGAGCCATCAATAGTTACATTAGATAGGTTACCACCGTCTTTCATATCAAGATCAACATCATAACCATTAAGGTGCAATCCTGTAATAGTACCTCCGGAAGTGCTTTTGAACTGAAGTGCAGTACCGCCAGTTGTAGAAACAGCTGTGATATTGGTAAATGTAGGGTTGTTATTGGCTTTATCACCTTCGAAAGCAGTAGAGAAACCTTCAATGGTATGCTCTATGTATGCGTTGGTAACAGAACCATTCCACTCTTCGGTCCAGTCAATTGCATCATCTTCGTTATTCTGCAGGAAAAGGTTCGTTACTTTTACAGAACCACCAAAGAACTCAACGCCATCATCAGCACCGTTAATTACAGCAAGGTTGTTCACAGTTGTTCCATATCCAATAGCATAGAAAGAAACACCATTGTACTGAGATTCATCGTTAATCTGAGCTCCAGTACCTTTAATCACCAGGTAGTCAATGTTACCTGAATTATCGGCAGCATCCGTTCCACCATACTTAAAGCCACCTACTTCAGCCTCAGCATTTACACCAGCACTAGTGATTGCTTTACCACAGATGGTTAATCCACCCCAGTCACCAGGCTTACCATCTTTAGATGCCATTACAACCGGAAGGTTAGAAGTACCATTAATCTTAATTTTACCTCCCATAAGTACTGCAACATATACCTCAGTACCACCAGCTTTGGCAAGAATATTTGTTCCTGGTTCAATGGTTAAAGTAGCACCATCTGCAACAAGAAATGCTCCTTCAAGTTGGTATGACTTTGATGCGCTTAAGGTGTAGTCAGACTGCAATGTTCCTTGCATTATTCCTAATTCAAGGTTGTCAAGTACATCTTGATCTGGTCTTGGATCGTCGTCATCATTACAGCCAGTTAATACCGGTGCAACTAACAATGCCATTGCGAATACTTTAAAAAGTAACTTTTTCATTTTAGTTAAATTTAGGATATTAAAATATCAGATATTAATTCAAATTTATTTTTACTCCCATGCTTAATTGAATACCTTTTTCATATGAACTTACTACTTCAGTTCTTGGAGCAGGATTGTCGCCATTGAGAGGTACAATTAACTGGGTTTGTTTAATTTCAGGATTTAGAAGGTTTTTACCTGTGAATTTTAGAGATACTCTGTTTGATAATTTTTTACTTATCACCATATCAAGTGTGAAAAACCCTTTTTCGATGATTTCTTCATTAAAAAAACGATCACTATTGTTTTGATCTTCTGGTGCACCAAGGGAGAATACCTTGTCAGAAGAGTAATTTCCAGAAACAGTGGCTGAAAAACGATTTGGCTTATTATTGGTATAGCTCAAGGCACCATTGAAAATAAACTCAGAAGCTCCTTGTAGATCAACTTTTGTTCTGTTGTTATACTGAAATTCGTTTAATAAATCTTGTTCAAACCACATTTTGGTGGCATTAAGAGTTAAATCCAAACCTGACATTTCAGTTGTTTGTGGTTTTACCAAGGCGAATTTTGATTCTAACTCAACTCCAAACACATTCGCCTGTTCACCCGTGTTGGCAAAATAAAAGTAACCTGACGAACCTCTTGTTTGAGCTCTGTTAATCGGGTCGTTTATGATTTTATAGAAGCCTGTTACTGAGAAAATTTGTCCTGCTGATGGGTATGTTTCCCACTTTACATCCAGATTATAATTCTCAGAAAGTTTTAAATCCGGATTACCCTTTGTCACACGACCAGTTGGCGATACATATTCAAAAGGTGCTATTTCTTTGAATTCAGGAAGTGTCAATGTTTTACTAACTGCTAAACGTAAGGCACTCTTTTCGCTTAATTCGTATTTTAAGTTAATGGCAGGTAATATGTTATTGTAAGTATTTGATGTACTTCCTTTTCGTCCTACCCAGTTGGCCACATCCCAATCCACATCTAATTGGTCCATTTCGTACCTCACTCCAATATTTCCTGAAAACTTATTTACATCAAACCCGAAGCTGGCGTAGCCCGCGAATACATATAGTTTGCCATTATAAAGATCAGGCACTCCTTCTCTAATTCTTAATGTACCGTCTTCGTATAAGCTCTCATCAAGAAATATCTCATCCATGTTGTCTAATGATTCCATGTCTACGCCGCGTCCGACAACACCAACAGCCAATGAGTTAAAATCTCTTTTCTTATAACGGAAATTGCCACCAAAATCAAGTTTTAGTTTCTTGTTTTCTTCATCAACGAATTTATACTCGTCATGCACAAATCCATTTATCTCAGAATCTTCAATATTTTGTAATGCTTTCTTTTGTTGATAATCACCAACGTAAGCCAGAGCAAACCTTCCATTGTCCAGAATGTTACCTTGGTTACGTATCCGGTTTGGTTCTTCAGCATGAACGATGTTGTACCCGATGCCCCAATTAACATAGTTCTTATCGTTAAAACTGTGTCTTCCGAGAACCTGATTAATGAAAAGAGTTGTTTCCTTCAGGTTTTGATCTCTTACAAAGGCGCCTTCCTCTTGCGGGTCTTGATCGTATTGGTAACCTTCGCCATTTCTTCCACTTTCGTAAAGTAAATCAGTGGTTTTGTGAACAAATAAACTATTGATTTTAATGCTGTGGTTAACATTCAAATCATAGCCTAGATTTAATAATCCTGTAGTATTGTATTCAGTTTCAAATTCTTCAATGTCATTGTAGCTGTTTCTTAAAACATTCATCCTGTAACCTTGGAAAGTTCCTGTCCTGTATTCCGATGAACCTGATTGAGATATCGTTGCAAAAACCGTGAGGTCTTTATCAAATAATTTAACTTTTTTACCTCCTAATATGGATACACCGTAGTTGACTGGAGTACTTTTCTTTACAGTATTCCAACTCTGTTGAGTTACTGCATCTAATGTACCATAAGGTGCAGAATAATAACCTAATGTTTGGTCATTCAAGTTTTGCGTTCCTTTAAAGTTGCTAAATACATCGTTTGAGAATACATTTGAATTGACTCCTCCTGACACACCTAGTGTAACTTTTTCAGTATAGGTCTTGGAGCTAATATCAATAGCTCCGGAAGTTAAATCAGCATAGTTCTGTACCGAATAAGTTTTGCTTATGCCAATATTGCTAATCACATCCGTTGAAAACAGGTCAAGGTCAATATTCTTTCTTTCAACATCATCGGAAGGAATGGGTAGGCCATTCATAGTTGTTGTTAGGTATCTGTCGCCAAGCCCACGGATGTATATATCACCTGATCCTTCACTTTGTGCAACACCCGATATTTTTGAAGTGGCATCGGCAGCATCTGAAACGCCGAGGTTTGCCATTTGTTTAGCTCCAATGCTTTCTTTAATAAAGGAAGCTTTCTTCTGCTCCAACATCAAAAAGTTCTCCGACTCGCGATTGGCTTTGGCAACAACTTTAACCTCTGCAAGGTCGAGTTCTGATTCGCCCATTAAGAAGTTCAACACAGTCTCTTCACCTTCTTTAATGACAATACCTTCTTTAACCTGTGGTTCGTAAGAGATGTACTGACAGCGTATGGTATAGGTGCCTGGCTCAAGCGGTGGCAGGGTATAATCACCTGTGAAATCAGTAGTTGATCCTGTGGTGGTTCCTTCAATGATAACGGCAGCACCTATTAGTTCTTCGCCGGTTTTCCGATCAGTTATTTTCCCTTTTAGTATTCCTGTTTGTGCAATTCCCTGTGTAAGACTTGCAAGACAAAGAATAACTATCCCAATAATTTGTCTTTTCATTTTTCCTCGCAATAATTCAAATATTTCGAGAGCAAATGTATAGCAAGGTCATACGACTGGCGATAAGAGAGAATTAATTGAACTTTAAATAAGTGTTAAGCTGAAAAGTCTTATAATGTATTGAAATATAACTATGTATGTTATTTGTGTTTGTTTGGGTCAATGTTAACTCCGGTGGCTATTAACAATGGCTTAATGCGAGTTTAACATTGGACAGTCTGAGTACTATATTAAAGAAAATGTGCCTTATTATTTTGAATAAATATCAACCTGATTTTAAAATTTTGGTTCAATCTGAGGTGTAATATTTAAATCGAACTCGGGTTATTTGACTTATACGAACTTACAAAGTCGCGATGAGCTTTAAGCAGGTTGATTGAATATAACAACACATTCTTTGTTTCAGCCAATACATCCATAAATAGGATGCTGACGCGTGTACGACCTTCGCCCTTTTGGATGCGTTTAATCTGGTTGCGGCGCAAGCTATCCTGGAAGCTAATTAAGAAATTTTGTTTGCTGATCATTTCATTGACCAGTTCAAACTTTTGTTCTTTTTCTAAATGTATGATGTGATTAAAGTACCCCGATACTTCATCCAACAGATCTTGTAAATCCTGTTTTTGCGATTGGGTCATGCCCTTGTGCTGGTTTTCAATGTGCTCAAATAGTGGCTGGGTAATATTTAATAAGCAGCCTGCTAATTCAGTGAGATAGTCAAAGGCCTGAACGAAGTATTGGCCAGAGTCGATGCCTTCTTCTGTGATTTTGGCATAGGCATAAAAATACTTTGACTTCCCATCGCGTGTGTATTTATCAAGCAATTGAGCTTTATTATGAGCTTCGTGTAATTGACGGATGTCTTCATCGATAAAGCCTTGCATCGAAAGATAAAAAACTTTAGAAGCTTCCTGCAGATGTATTCTGATCTGCTCACTGCCACTCTCCATCAAATGATCCAGATTATTATCTATTTCAATCTGGAATTCTTCTTTAAGTATTCGTTTTTCTTCTCGCTTCTTTTTGTGGTATTTATGGGTTAGCAGGAGGCTGCCAATAACCAGAAGTGTCAGTGGTATCGCAGCCAGCCATTGTCCATACCATATTATATATGCAAAAATAAAGGTGCCAATAAAGGCCATACACGCTGTAAAAAACCATCCTCCTAAAATGGATAACACACCAGAGACTCTGTATACAGCACTTTCTCTTCCCCAGGCCTGATCAGCAAGTGAGGTTCCCATTGCTACCATAAATACGACAAAAGTGGTAGATAATGGAAATTGCATATAGGTTCCCAGCGAAATTAAAAGACTTGCAACCACCAGATTTACCGAGGCACGCACCGTATCAAAATAGATCACGCCATCAACGGTAGTTTGTGCATCTGTCGTTTCAGCTTTTTTATAGCGTGAATCAAAAAAGTTGACCACTTTCTTTGGCAGAATACCGATGGCCATGTTGTGAACGTGTAAAAAGTTTCGCACGATGACTCTGGACAGGTACGAAGGTTCAAAGCGCTCGTAACCGCTTGACTGGCGTCCAAGATACACTTCAGTTTCTGTCACCCCCTTGGCTTTCTTCGATCGAAACAAGGTGATGGTCATTATTATGGCGGATAATGTAAAGATCAGTGTGTAAACATGATCGTTGTAAATATCCTTACGAATGATATTATTATTGAGAAAGGCCATCGAAAAAGAATCGGGTGAAGATTCGCCAGATTGCAGAAATGTTTTGAAACTTTCTATCGCCGTCATT
This sequence comes from Saccharicrinis sp. UBA6048, assembly GCA_002429115.1. Classification (GTDB taxonomy): domain Bacteria; phylum Bacteroidota; class Bacteroidia; order Bacteroidales; family Marinilabiliaceae; genus Carboxylicivirga. Next base: position 82,132 of record DIYS01000209.1, read on the forward strand.
GGAACGCCAATAAAATTGACGAGGTCGTTGGCGGCAAAAGACATAGCCAGTGCAAAGGTGCCAAATAATACGACTATACGTGGGATGTCTACATTAAACGATAATCCAAGGAATAGAAATATAAATGTGGAGAAGGCAAAGATGCCGATGAGTATTTCGGATTGATACAAAATGACAGAAGAGTACCATGAGTAAGAATCGAAAATACTATTGTCGCCAATGGCTTTTTTTAGAATCATAAATGCAATGGCTGTTATGGCAATGCCACCCATTATGGCAAATAAATGCTTGAAGCGCCTTTGGTAATTAAACGAAAAAATGATTCGAATTACAAACTGCACAAGAATACCAACTATAAAGGCCAGAAATATGGAAAGTAAGATGCCTGCCAGTATAATAAAGGCCTTGTCGGTATTCACCATTTGCTCCAGTTCAATGCCATCGATTTTACTTTGATGGTTCTTTATTACAGATAGAGCCATGGCTCCGCCCAATAATTCAAAAACAATAGCAATAGTAGTCGAGGTGGGGAAACCCATGGTATTAAATCCATCAATAAGGATTATATCAACGAGCATAACCGCCACGAATACAACCATAAGCTCAGTAAAGTGGAAAGCCGAAGGATATATAACGCCTTTACGGGCGACTTCCATCATATTGGCCGATAATAGTGAGCCAATCAGTAAACCCCCAGCCGCTACCCAGTATACAAGTCTTCGTTTGGCTACTCTTGATCCGATGGCAGAATTAAGAAAATTCACTGCATCATTCGAAACACCGGCAATTAAATCAACAACAGCAAGAAGGGCCAGCAGTATAACGGCAATCCATAAAAATGTCATATAACTCTATTATTTATCGTCAAAGATAGAGGGCAGTCTTGTTGTGCACTACATCCTAATGTTAAATTTATGTTACTATCCACTATCGCATACAAGGGCTAAAGGTATCGAATATCAGAATTCTAACGAAATATGGACTTAACATTGTTTTAACACGATTGAAATTCAGATAAATTAACTGAACGCTTGATATTTCGGCTAACTTTGTTCTGAAAGGATGCATTAATTTTAGGTGTATTAAACGGATATTTGAAGAAAACAAAATTGAAAAATATGAAGTCGCTTGAACCTCAAAAAATAGCAGGATTTGTTGCTATCGGGTTTTTGCTATTGGCATTTGTCTTCTTTGGGATTAATTATTTTAGTCCCAATTTATTTTATACACTGGCTATTTCGGTACCGGTGTTCTTTGCTTTGTCTTTTGCCTTAGTCAATTACTTTATTAACTCATTTATTTACTCTAAGATTAAGCCCATTTATCAAACCATTTATGGTCATACCAATGATGATGAGGTTAAGATAAATGAGGAATCGGATGATATGCTGGCAACGGTTAACCGCGAGGTAGTAAGTTGGATGCAGAATAAAGCACAGGAGATTCGGGAACTCAAGCAAATGGAGAAATACCGAAAAGAGTTTCTTGGAAATGTATCGCACGAGCTGAAAACACCTATCTTTAATATTCAAGGGTATATCCTTACTCTGCTGGATGGAGGCATTGATGATGCTAATATTAATATGCGTTATCTGACCCGTACCGAAAAAAGTATTGACAGGATGATCTCTATTATTGAAGATCTGGAATCTATTTCTAAACTGGAGGCAGGAGAACTGGAGTTAAACCAGGAACCTTTTAATCTCATTCAATTGGTGGATGATGTGTTTGAATTGCATGAGATCAGGGCGAATGAGAAACGTATTAAGCTCAAATACGGTGAAGGTGCCGGTGATCCGGTGATTGTGAATGCCGATAAACAACGTATGTTTCAGGTGATCAGTAACCTGATTGTTAATTCAGTCAACTATGGGCGGAAGGATGGTAGCACCGTCGTCAGTTTTTTCAACATGGATAAGCGTGTGTTGGTTGAGGTAAAGGATAGTGGTATTGGCATTGCAGAAGAGGATTTGCCACGTATATTTGAGCGGTTTTACAGGGCCGATAAAAGTCGTAGCAGAGAGCAGGGTGGAACCGGGCTTGGGCTGGCCATTGTAAAACATCTTGTTGAAGCTCATGGACAACGAATTAATGTACGGAGTAAAATTGACGAAGGAACTGTGTTTACTTTTACGCTGCAAAAAGCGAATTAACATTAACTTTACATAAACATAACCTACAGGAAACTGTTTATTAATCTGTTAACTTACTTTCGTGTAAAAATATTTTATAATGAATGTAGAAAACTACAAAGTGCTTTTAGTTGACGATGAGCCTGATATTATTGAGTTTATCAGCTATAACATGCGCAAAGAAGGTTTCCAGGTATTAACAGCCAACAATGGGCAAGAAGCTATTAAAGTTGCTGAGGAAGAAATACCTGAACTGATTATCCTCGATGTTATGATGCCCGAAATGGATGGTATTGAAACTTGTGAGGAGTTAAAACGAATACCTTCATTAAAAAATTCAATCATTGCTTTTCTTACGGCACGTGGTGAAGATTATTCGCAAATTGCCGGATTTGACGCTGGGGCAGATGATTATATTACCAAACCAGTGAAGCCAAAGGTGTTGATATCTCGTGTTAAAGCGCTGTTGAAGCGTTACAGAGCCGAAGATACTGTATCTGAACAAACAGAAGGAAGCACCATTAAGATCGGTGATTTAACCATTGACCGCGAAAGGTATTTGGTAATTAATTCAGGGGATGAATTGATTTTACCTAAAAAAGAATTTGAATTATTGGTTTTATTGGCCTCCAAACCTGAAAAGGTATTTACCCGCGATGAGATTTATAACGCTGTTTGGGGAGATAATATCATTGTTGGAGATCGTACTATTGACGTGCATATTCGTAAGTTAAGAGAGAAAATCGGTCAGGATCATATCAAGACAATAAAAGGCGTAGGCTATAAGTACGTGGTTTGATACCAGGAACAATAAAACTTAGTATAGTCACTACCATTATTGCAGGGCTGTAGCAATTTCATTACATTTATGCTGTTTAACGTAAAGGCTAAACAAGCAAACTAAATGTTTATGAGAAAAATATTAACAACCCTGGTAATCATCGCTCTGGTATTTGGAGCAGGATGTAAAAAAAAGAAATCAGCTGAGCAATCGAAAAAACCAGTAAAGACTGCTGTGGTTCAAAAGCCGGTTGTAAAAGATACAATTAAAGAGGAGGAGCCAAAACCAGTCATTGAAGAAGTAGAACCTCCTAAGCCGGATAATAAGTATTTTCTTATTGCCGGAAGCTTTGAAAAACTAAGCAATGCTGAACAATTTAAGGCAAAGCTAGTGGGGCAGGGATTTGAATCAGAAGTGATCGAACGTCCGGGAGGTCCAAACGGAGAATTCTACAAAGTTTCCTACAAAGGATTTTACGACCGTGGAGAGGCCTACGCTGAACTGCAGACTGCCAGAAATGCTGAAGGAAGAGATGAAGTTTGGTTACTGGTTAAGAAATAAAGACATACAAAAAGAGCTTGCAAACGCAAGCTCTTTTTTTTATCATATAACCAGCTTTATTAGTTGGTTTTGAATTCGTACTTAACTTCTTTAAGTTCCTCGTTGGCTTTAACAATTTTATCCTTCAGGCTTTCTTTGAAATCAGCCAGTTTTTGAGATATTTCAGCGTCGCCAGTTGCAATCATCTGAGCTGCTAAGATACCCGCATTCTGAGCACCGTTAATACCAACAGTTGCTACAGGAATTCCCGGAGGCATTTGAGCGATAGAAAGTAAAGCATCCATTCCGTCAAGGCTAGCATTGATAGGTACACCAATTACCGGAATTTTTACCATTGAAGCGATAACACCTGGTAAGTGAGCTGCCATACCTGCTGCTGCAATAATTACCTTTACGCCTCTGTCTTCAGCGCTTTTAGCAAATGCTTCAACTTGAGCAGGTGTTCTGTGAGCTGAAAGAGCGTTGATCTCGAATGGAACTTTCAGGTCATTTAAAAAGTCAGCTGCCTTCTTCATGACTGGAAGGTCAGACGTGCTACCCATGATAATACTTACTTTTGGTTGCATAATATTCAATTTAGTAGTTTATAAAAATTCTCTGCTAGAACCTTTCGTTAATTATTTCCCGACGCAAAAATAGTTAAGAAAGCATTATAATCATGTGGTTATCTTTATTTTTTATACTTTTGCAGCTTAAAATCCAGACTTTAAATAAGATTACAAACATTGCTTAGGTGTAATTGTCTTATTGTCAGATAATAGCATTTGGGATTGGTGTTTTGAAAAATCAACAAAAAAAGAAGTGATGAGCCGAGTTAAGTTGTTAGATAAAGAATTTGAGTTGTCGATTCCTGAAGAAACATTGTTAAAAGCAGTTGATCAGGTGGCTGAGAAAATGAATAAAGATCTTGAAGGAAAGAATCCTTTAATGGTTTGTGTGTTGAATGGCTCGTTTATGTTTGCATCCGATTTGATGAAGCGTATTACAATTCCATGTGAAATCAGTTTCGTTAAATTATCATCTTATTCAGGTACCGGATCAACAGGTAAAGTCAAAGAACTGATTGGTTTAAATGAAGACATTTCTGATCGTACGGTTGTGTTATTGGAAGACATTGTAGACACTGGATTAACCATTATTAATACGGTTGAACAGGTAAAAGCTATGGGATCTACAGATGTGAGAGTAGCTACAATGTTGTTTAAACCAGAGGCCTGCAAACATGATGTAAAGTTAGACTATGTTGGAATGGATATTCCAAATGATTTCATTGTGGGTTACGGTCTGGATTACGACGGATACGGAAGAAATCTTAAAGATATATATACTGTAGTAGAATAACATCTATTAAAAAAAAGGAGTAAAGAACATGCTCAATGTTGTCATCTTTGGTGCCCCGGGCTCAGGCAAGGGTACACAAAGTAAGTTAATTGCAGAGGAATTTAATTTAGCTCATGTTTCTACCGGTGAATTATGTAGAAGAGCTATTCATAATAACACTCATGAGGGTGTCATCGCCAAAAGCTATATTGATAAAGGCGAATTAGTGCCAGATGAGACGATTATTGATATGTTGGATGCTTTCCTGGAAAAGTTACCAATTGATCAGGGAATTATTTTTGATGGTTTCCCTCGAACTGTAGCTCAGGCCGAAGCTCTGATTGAGATAATGAAAGAACACGGTACGAAAGTATCTGTGTTGCTAAATCTTGAGGTGGAGAAAGATGAGTTGATGCATCGTTTGTTGAAGCGCGCGGAAACAGAAGATCGTTCGGATGATAATCTGGAAACGATCAAAAAGCGACTGGAAATTTATGAAGAGCAAACATTACCTGTTATTGATTTCTATCGCAAGTTACGTTTGTATAAGCCTATTAAAGGTGTTGGCGATGTTGAAGGGATTTTCGCCAATATATCCGATGTGCTGAATAAACTGATATAAATATTTTATCGATATTTGAACCACGGTAATGTTTTGCCGTGGTTTGTTGTGTTTTAATTGTAAAGGTATGGCTGGTTCAAACTTTGTTGACTACGTAAAGATTTTCTGTCGATCAGGGAAAGGTGGAGCAGGATCTGCGCACCTGCGGCGTGAGAAATTTGTGGCTATGGGTGGCCCTGATGGTGGCGATGGTGGTCGCGGCGGGCATATTATTGTGCGTGGCAATAGAAATACCTGGACCTTACTACACTTGAAATACAAACGACATATTTTTGCAGGGCACGGTTCTAATGGTAGTAAGCAGCGCTCTACCGGGGCTGATGGAGAAGATAAGATTATTGAAGTGCCATTGGGCACCATTGCCAAAGATGCAGAAACAGGTGATGTGTTATTTGAAATCACGGAGCATGATCAGGAGATGATCCTGGTTAAAGGTGGTAGAGGAGGTTTAGGCAACTGGAATTTTAAATCGGCTACAAACCAAACACCAAGATATGCTCAGCCTGGAGAGGATGCCGTTGAGATGGCTGCCATTCTTGAATTAAAAGTATTGGCCGATGTAGGTTTGGTTGGATTCCCAAATGCAGGTAAATCGACGCTATTGTCGGTGGTTTCAGCTGCTAAGCCCGAGATTGCTGACTATCCTTTTACAACGCTTGTTCCAAATCTGGGGATTGTATCCTATCGCGACAGTCATTCTTTTGCTATGGCTGATATTCCAGGTATAATTGAAGGGGCAAGTGAAGGAAAAGGTTTGGGGATTCGTTTCTTACGTCATATTGAACGAAATTCAATCCTTTTATTTTTAGTGCCCGCTGATGCTGAGGATATAAAGAAAGAGTACCAGATTCTGCTTAATGAGTTAAAACAATATAACCCAGAGCTACTTGATAAAGGTCGCATGCTGGCCATATCAAAGTCAGATATGCTCGATGATGAGTTAATGGGTGAAATTGAAAAGGACTTACCTGATCTGCCATATGTTTTTATATCTTCGGTTGCCAATAATGGTATTACTGAGTTGAAAGATTTGATATGGGAGCAACTAATGGCGGCCAACGAATAGACGAGTTAAAAAATAATTATCAGGATAGTCTTAATTCCTGGTTAATAAAAGAAGCAGGTCTAAAACGAAAGTTAATAGTAAACGGATGGCTGCGTTTGCTTGCGTTTACTTCAGCCTTTGGTTTACCTTTTGTATTATTTGATAATTGGACTGGTTATTTTTTCCTGTGTTTTCTTCTTTGTTTCTCATGCTTTTTGTGGCTCGTTTGGTGCGCAAATAAAATTTCGTTTGAACGGCGCTATGTTTCTCATCGTATAAGCTTATTGAAAAAAGAGCTGGCATGTTTGAATAATGAATGGACGGATGAAGTTGATGGTCATGAGTTTATAGAACCGGATCATGATTTTGCACACGACCTGGATTTATTTGGTAAAGGATCGCTTTTTCAGTTTATCAACAGGACTTCAACCAAAGGAGGCTTAAATAGGCTAGTCACTAAATTTAAGAACCTCTCATTATCTGCAGATGATATAATAGCTAAGCAAAGTGCCATAAAAGAGTTGGCCGACTTGAAAGAGTTCAGGCAGCATTTTTATGCCTTAGGTGCCTTGGTTGAAGAGCGCAATAAGCGAAATAATGAGCTGGATTTGGATAAACGACCGGATTTAAGTTTTATTACCGGATTTACTAAAATGCTGATTGCGGTGTTCGTTGTATTGGTTGTTCTTGCTGTAGTATTGGTTGGTTTAAAAATTTGGAGTGCAGATATTGTTGCTTACCTCTTTTTTGTTGGACTGATGATCACAGGCTCCCGCCTAAAGAAGATTAATCGTATACATGGTGAAGTAGCATCTTTGGGTAATTATCTTGATCGCTATGCTAAGTTGATAAAGCACGTTGAGCAGGCTGAATTTAAATCTGATTATCTGCTCTTTTTAAAAACAAAATTGGAAGTCGATGGGCACTCAGCCAGCGAGGTGATGTCAAAATTGGCAGGATATATTAAAAAGTTCGATCAACGATTAAATATGTTGTTGGGGGTATTGTTAAACGGATTTCTTTTATGGGATCTGATTATTTGCGCCCGTCTTCAGGTGTGGTATTCAAAATACAGCGGTGATTTACAAAACTGGTTGGACGCCTTACATGAGATGGATGCAATGAACAGTCTGGCCACATTTGCCTATAATTATTCAGACTATAGCTATCCTGAAGTTTCTGACGAAACCATCTTTTCCGCCAGTGAATTAGGACATCCCCTTATTCCTGCTGAAGAACGAATTAGTAATAACTTCGAGTTTGATGCACAGCAGCGAATCTGCGTAGTGACAGGAGCTAATATGGCTGGTAAGAGTACGTTTTTAAGAACGGTTGGAGTGGCATTGGTGTTAGCCGGTAATGGTTGTGTTGTGGCAGCTAAAGAATTTACCTACAAACCAATGCTTTTTATTACCAATATGCGTGCGATTGATAATTTGTTAAAGCACGAGTCTTACTTTTTTGCAGAGTTGAGTCGATTGCAAATGATTCTGGAGCGATTAAAAGAAAAAGGTGAGTTGTTTTTTATTCTTGATGAGATTTTAAAAGGGACTAATTCTTTAGACAAATACCAGGGATCAATTGCTTTAATTAAACAGTTGCTAAAGCATTACGGATGTGGACTGGTGGCAACGCATGATCTGGAGTTAGGAGAATTAGCTGAACAAACCGATGGTCAAGTTTTCAACAACTGCTTCGAAGTGAGCTTTGAGGATGAGGGATTAAGTTTTGATTATAAGCTTCGTACCGGAGTTACTCAAAGTCATAATGCTACCTATTTGATGGGGAGAATGGGGTTGATTCCTATTGAGAACGTGCGGCATTGATAAGGTTTTTAACCGGAGTTGTTGAAAAAGAAATTACGAAACAATTCTTGTTTTAATTATATTTGGATGGTTTTCCACAAGAAGGAAGCCTTCGCTTTTCCAATTTTTTTAAATTTTTAGTTCAAGTGAATCAGTCTTGATTCTTGCTTCTTGCATCTTGATTCTTAACTGAATCACTTACGTCTAAAAACTAAAGAACTAATTGAACATGAGTAGTCAAAATACACAGAATTATTCCGAAGATGCAATTCGGACGCTGGACTGGAAAGAACACATCCGTCGTCGTCCGGGTATGTATATTGGTAAGTTGGGAGATGGAACATTCGCTGATGATGGTATTTACGTGTTGCTCAAAGAAGTAATGGATAACTCCATCGACGAATTTATGATGGGTAATGGAAAAAAGATTGAAGTTACCGTCGAAGAGGGACGTGTTACCGTACGTGATTTTGGTCGGGGTATTCCATTAGGAAAAGTAATTGACGTAGCTTCGAAAATGAACACCGGAGCTAAGTACGATTCTAAAGCATTTAAAAAGTCCGTTGGTCTGAATGGCGTTGGTATTAAAGCTGTAAATGCACTTAGTACAGAATTTACGGTTCAGGCTTATCGTGAGGGTGAAACAAAACGTGTTGAATTTAGCCGTGGAGAAGTTATTACTGATCATGATTTATTGTCATCATCAGAGAATAATGGAACTTATATCGCTTTTACACCAGATAACACCATATTCGAAAACTACGAGTTCAGAGATGAGTATATCGAAACCTTGCTTCGTAACTATACCTATCTGAACAAAGGGTTGACGATTGTTTATAACGGAAAGAATTTTCAGAGTAAAAATGGACTACTCGATCTTCTGGATGAAAATATGGATACCGAAGGTTTGTATCCGATTATTCATTTGGAAGGTGATGATCTGGAGATTGCGATTACGCATGGCAACCAGTATGGTGAAGATTACTACACTTTTGTTAACGGACAGCATACTACCCAGGGTGGTACCCATCAGGTGGCATTTCGCGAAGCATATGTAAAAACGATTCGCGACTTCTATAATAAGAATTTTGATGTTTCTGATATTCGAACCGGCATCATTGCAGCAGTAAGTATAAAAGTTGAAGAACCAGTTTTTGAGTCGCAAACCAAAACAAAGCTTGGATCGAAAGATGTAGGACCTAAAGGACCTTCGGTGCGTAATTTTATCCTTGACTTTGTAACAGAACATCTGGATAACTTCCTGCATAAAAACCCGGATACGGCTGAAGCGCTGCAAAAGAAAATTCTGGAGTCGGAAAAGGAACGTAAAGCCATTTCAGGCATTAAGAAACTGGCACGTGAGCGGGCTAAAAAAGTGAGTCTTCACAATAAGAAACTGCGCGATTGTCGTATCCATTATACCGACATTAAAAAAGAAGAAAACAGCGATAGCTCTATCTTTATCACCGAGGGAGATTCGGCAAGTGGATCGATTACTAAGGCTCGTAATGTTAATTCTCAGGCGGTCTTTAGTTTGAAAGGTAAGCCGCTTAACAGTTACGGATTAACTCGCAAGGTAGTATACGAAAATGAGGAATTTAACCTCTTACAGGCTGCTCTGGATATTGAGGATGGTCTGGACACGCTTCGATACAATCACGTTATTATAGCAACGGATGCCGATGTTGACGGAATGCACATCCGCTTATTGTTGTTGACTTTTTTCCTGCAATTCTTCCCTGAATTGGTGAAGAATGGTCATTTATATATTTTGCAAACCCCTCTTTTCAGGGTTAGAAATAAGAAGAAAACCTTCTATTGCTACTCCGACGAGGAGAAACTAAGTGCCATTAAGAAATGTGGACCAAAACCGGAGATTACCCGATTTAAAGGATTGGGAGAGATATCACCGGATGAGTTTAAACACTTTATCGGTAAAGACATCCGCTTGGAACGGGTGCGCATGAAGAAAGATGTACCAGTAAAGGATTTATTGGAATTTTACATGGGAAAAAACACCCCGGATCGCCAAAATTTCATTATCGATAATCTGGTGGTTGAAGAAGACCTTGTTACTCAAGAATAAATAATTAAGGACGAATGAGTTTCGACGATACTAATATCCCAAATCTGCCGGAGGAATTACCTTCGGAGTCATCAGAAAATCAGCATAAGGAAGAGCATCACTTATGGGATGCTGACTCAACTTCCATTAGCCATTTGCCGGGCATGTACCGCGAGTGGTTCCTTGATTATGCCTCTTATGTAATTCTGGAACGAGCTGTTCCGCATATTAACGATGGATTAAAACCAGTGCAGCGCCGTATACTTCATGCCATGCGTCGTATGGATGACGGGCGTTACAATAAGGTGGCCAATATTATTGGTTATACCATGCAGTTTCACCCGCACGGTGATGCGTCTATTGGAGATGCTTTGGTACAGCTCGGGCAGAAAGATTTACTGATCGATTGTCAGGGTAACTGGGGTAATGTATATACGGGTGATAGTGCAGCGGCACCAAGATATATTGAGGCACGATTAACAAAGTTTGCCCAGGAAGTCGTTTTTAATCCAAAAACAACAGAGTGGAAGGCTAGTTATGACGGTCGTAATAATGAACCGATAACACTTCCTGTAAAATTTCCGTTGTTATTGGCACAAGGGGTTGAGGGTATTGCGGTTGGACTTGCTTCAAAACTTCTTCCACATAACTTTAACGAACTGATTGATGCTTCCATTGCTTATCTGGAAGAAAAACCATTTGAGATATTTCCTGATTTCCCAACAGGAGGAATGGTTGATGTATCGCGCTACAACGATGGTTTGCGTGGAGGAGCCGTAAAAGTGAGGGCTAAAATCACAAAGGTGGACAGTAAGACTTTGATGATTTCAGACATTCCTTTTGGTAAAAACACTACTTCACTAATTGAATCCATCCTAAAAGCAAACGATAAAGGAAAGATTAAGATTAAGAAGATTGATGATAACACTGCAGAAAATGTCGAAATCTTGATTTATCTGCCGTCCGGTTCATCGCCCGATAAAATGATTGATGCACTTTATGCATTTACTGATTGTGAGGTGTCTATCTCGCCTAACGCTTGTGTGATTCAGGATAACAAACCATACTTTATTGGGGTTAGTGAAATTTTAAAAGAAAATACCGACAATACGGTTCATCTGCTTAAGCGTGAATTGGAAATTCGAAAAGGTGAGCTGGAAGAAGCCTGGCACATGTCTTCGTTGGAGCGCATCTTTATCGAAAATAAGATATATCAGCGAATGGAAGACTGTGAAACGATGGAGGCCGTTGTACAAACCATTGATCACGGATTGGAGCCGTTCAAAAACCTTCTTAGACGCGAAGTGACGCGCGATGACATCATTAAGCTGACACAGATACGTATGATTCGTATCTCTAAATTTGATGCCAAGAAGGCTGACGAATACATTGCTTCTCTGGAAGAAGAAATGGAGCAAATCGCTTATCATCTGGCTAATCTGATAGCTTATACCATTGCTTACTATAAGCGAATTAAGAAGCAATTTGGTAAAAACTTCCCACGTAAAACCGAAATCAGAAGCTTTGCTAACATTGAAGCGTCTAAGGTTGTGGTGAAGAATGAACGTTTATTCATCAATCGCGAAGATGGTTTTATAGGCACCTCTTTGAAGAAGGATGAGTATGTGTGTGATTGTTCCGATATTGATGATATCATCATTTTCTACAAAGATGGCAAGTACATAGTAACGAAGGTGTCGGACAAAGCCTTTGTTGGTAAAAATATCATTCACATTGCCGTGTTTAAGAAAAACGATAAGCGCACCATTTACAATGCTGTGTACCGCGATGGTAAAGCCGGTAATACCTACATGAAGCGATTTGCTGTTACAGGAGTAACTCGCGATAAGGAATATCATATTACCAAAGAAACACCAGGTTCTAAACTGATGTATTTCAGTGCGAATCCAAATGGTGAATCGGAGATACTTAAGGTGGTGCTTCGTCCAAAGGCACGTATCCGCAATCTTGTGTTCGATGTGAACATGGGCGATTTGGCAATTAAAGGCCGGGCAGCCATGGGTAATATTCTTACCAAGTATGAAGTGAAGTCGATCGCTTTAAAGAAAAAGGGAGAGTCGACATTAGGCGGGCGTAAAATTTGGTTTGAGCATGAAACCCTGCGATTAAATGCCGATGGAAGAGGACAGTTTATTGGTGAGTTCCACGGTGGAGATCAGGTGCTTATCATCACAAAAGATGGACAGTATTACCTTACTTCCTTTGATTTGAGTAACCATTACGATGATAATATTCTGATTATTGAAAAATATAAAAACGATGTGGTTTGGTCTGCGGTTTATTTCGATGCCGATCAGGATTACTACTACGTGAAGCGCTTCCAGTTTGAGAATTCGAACAAAAAGCAATCGTTTATCGGTGAAAATTCAAAATCGCGCCTTGTAAAAATCATGCATGTAGATTATCCACGACTTGAAGTGAAATTTGGTGGAGATGATAAGTTGCGCGAAAAGCTGATTGTTGAAGTGGCTGAATTCATTGGGGTTAAGAGTTTTAAGGCTCGGGGTAAGCGTCTGACAACTTTCCAGGTGTCTAAGATTCATGAATTGGAGCCAATTATAAAAGAGGAATCAATTGCTGACGCAGAATCAGCAAGTGTAGACGAAAATCAGGAGGTGGACGATAAAAATCAAATGTCCTTATTTGAAGGTTAAGATGGAGATACGGCGCATTTTTTTAATAGGTTTTATGGGTAGCGGTAAGTCTACACTTGGCCGACGCCTTAAGACTGAACTGGGTTGGGATTTTATTGATCTGGACGATTATTTTGAAGCCCACTATAATACCACTATCAAAGCTTATTTTGCAGATTTTGGCGAAGAAGCATTTCGTATAGCCGAGCAAAAGATGCTAAAGGAAGTGGCTACTAAGGACAGAGTCATTATTGCATCCGGGGGAGGTGCACCGTGCTATTTTGATAACATGAAGATTATCAATGATAGTGGTTTGAGTATTTACATTAAGTTGTCGATTGAGACTTTGGCAGGCCGATTAGGTGATGCCAATCAGGTACGTCCATTGGTAGCCGGAAAGAAGGGCGAAGAACTTCAAAATTATATCAGAGAGAAACTTTCTGAAAGAGAGCCCTATTATACACAGGCAAAGGTAATTGCCGATGGTGATGTAATGGGAGTTGATGGGTTTGTTCGCATTATTGAAGCTTCTGGTGAGTTGATGAAATAGTTATGCAAATTCAAAGTTTCTTTTATGTAATTTCAAAGTTTGCATCTTGTTAATTCAAAATATCCTTTGTGTAATTTCAAAATTTATTTGCGTAATATATTTGTAGTCAGTATATTTGATATTAAAAATCTTTTGCTATGGTTGTAGATAGGAAGATAGTGACATCATTACGTAATATGCTGAGTAAATACCCGATCGTGGCATTAACCGGACCTCGTCAATCGGGTAAAACAACCGTCTTAAGAAATGAATTTCCTGAGTTTCGATACGTTAATTTAGAGAATCTTGATAATAGGAGCTTTGCCGAGGATGACCCAAATGGTTTTTTAAAAGAATATTCGACAAAAGTGATTTTTGATGAAGTACAAAGGGTACCATCATTATTCTCATATATTCAGACTTTGGTCGATGACTCCAGAAAAATGGGACAATTTATTTTATCCGGTTCACAAAACTTTCACTTGATGGAAAATATTACCCAAAGTTTAGCTGGAAGGGTAGCGCTTATGAAGTTATTTCCATTTGATAATCAGGAGTTAAAAAATGCATCTTTATTGAAGGAAAATTACCTGTCAAACCTGATCAGGGGATTTTATCCTGCCATCTATGATCGGGACATACCCTCCAAATCTTTCTACTCAAATTACATTGAGACCTATGTACAACGCGATGTAAGTGAATTAGTGTCGGTACGTGATTTGAGAGCGTTTAAACGGTTTCTGGCATTGTGTGCAACACGTGCCGGACAGTTGGTGAATTTTAATAGTCTTGCCAATGAATGCGATATTTCTCAACCAACTGCAAAGTCATGGTTTTCTGCTCTCGAGAATAGTTATATTCTTTTTACACTTCAACCTTATCATAAGAATTACAGCAAACGAATAGTTAAAACGCCTAAGCTATACTTTTATGACACAGGACTGTTGTGTCATCTGCTGAAAATAAACTCTGCAGAACAAGTGTATACACATCCGCATAAAGGGGCTTTGTTTGAAAACATGATGATTGCTGAGTATATGAAGCGAATGTATCATAAAGATCGTGTTGAAGATATCTGGTTTTGGCGCGATTCAGGAGGGCATGAGGTTGATTTTCTGATTGAAGAAGGTATGCGCTTGCGATTAGTCGAGTTTAAATCCACGTCGACAATTATGCCTGGATTATTTAAAGGGTTGGATTATTTCGAAAAATTATCCGGTGAATCATTATTATCAAAGGCGTTAGTATACACTGGCGAAAAAACTCAAAAGCGAAAAGGTGTTGATGTTATTCCATGGTTGTTATTTGCCGACTGATTATCTAAAATGATTCTAAAGAAGTAGTACATTACCGAATTTGATCATTTCTTCAGATTTGCTACAGATTTCATTCTTATTTTTGATTCATAAGCTGCCAAAGTGGCTTAGAATAAAGAAACAATTAGTAATTCAGAATTGAAATATGGTTGGTCTAATAGGAATAAGTCACCAAACTGCACTTCTAGAAATACGTGAGCAACTGGTTATTACCAAGGAGGAAATTACCGGTTTGTACGAATACCTCAATCAAAAATGCGATGTGGAAGGCATTATGGCCTTAAGTACTTGTAATCGCACTGAATTATATTTTGAGACCAATTCGTCTGACGTTTCTGACCAATCGGCATTTGTTGATGATGTGACCAATGCTTACATCGCTTACTTTAAAAAAGACGATTCTGTAAAAAAATACCTATACACCCATAAAGGCCTGGAATGTGCACGCCATTTATTTAGGGTGGCTGCAGGTTTAGACTCATTGATATTGGGGGAGTATCAAATTGTATCTCAGTTAAAAGAGGCATTTTCATGGGTGGATAAAACCGCCATGGTTGGCCCCGAAATAACTCGTATGGTACATAAAGCCTTTGAAGCGGGGAAGTTGGTACGAACAAAAACAGCTTTGAATAAAGGTGCTGTTTCGGTAAGTTCAGCGGCAGTTGAACTGGCCGGTAATAAGCTTCAAGGATTTCCAAATGTTAAGGCATTAACCGTAGGAGCTGGAGAAACCGGAACCATCGTCGCATTAAACCTATCGAAAAAGGGTTGTGTAAATAACTGGATTTCCAACCGTACCTTAGGAAAAGCTGAGCAGTTGGCAGACCGTGTTCATGGTGTTGCCTTTCCGTTCGATGACTATGTTGAGCAATTGAGTGTTGTGGATATGGTGACCTATACAACGGGTGCATCGCGTGCTTTGTTAACCAAAGATATGTTGGTTGACATTATGAAGAAGCGAAACAACAAACCTCTGATGGTTTTGGATTTATGTAGTCCAAGAAATGTGGAGCCGGGTGCTGGTGAGCTGGAAGGTGTTTGTGTGTATGACCTGGATCATCTGGAAGAGGTTGTGAAAGCCAACTTTGAAAAGCGAAAAGGGAAACTGAAAGAAGCTGAGGCAATTATTGAGGAAGTATTAGCTGAGTTCGATGACTGGTTAAATATCCGTCGTATGAGTTCGGCAATTAGTGCCATAACTTCTACTTTCAAAGGCGTTCATTCCTTGGAGGCAAAGAACTACAAAAAGGTCAAAGATGATGATGATGCCTCTAAGAAGATCAACGAATATGGCGACCACCTTAGCGCCAAAATTACCCGGATGCTGATCAAGCAAATGAAAAACGTGACAAACGAAGGGCGCGATACAGAAAAAGTAAAATTACTCGAAGAATTTTTTAACTTTAACTCATAGAGAACTGATACAGATGTTAAGCATCTGTATTTTTATATTATAGCTTTTAGAGTATATGAATAAATCCACCATACGAATAGGTACCCGAGGTAGTAAACTTGCACTATATCAGGCCAACCTGGTAAAATCAAAGCTTGAAGAAGCATTCTCAGATAAAACATTCGAAATAGTAATCATTTCCACCAAAGGTGACAAAATACTGGACGTGGCACTTTCGAAAATAGGGGATAAAGGCTTATTTACGAAAGAGCTTGAGCATGCCTTATTTGCCGGAGAGGTGGATATGTGTGTACATAGTCTTAAAGATTTACCAACAGTATTTCCGGAAGGTGCACAATTAGGAGCTATTCTTAAACGGGCCGAATTTAAGGATGCCTGGGTAAGTAAGGATGGAATAGCGCTTGAAGATATGACGGAAGAGCATACCGTTGCTACATCAAGCCTTCGACGTAAAGCACAGGTTCATCGACTTAATCCAAAAGTTAAAGTGGTCGATATTCGCGGTAATGTGGATACCCGCCTTAAGAAGATGAATGACGGACATTGTGATGCGATGGTGATGGCCGGTGCTGGTTTAATCCGCTTAGGTTACTCTGAAGTAATAACTACCTTGTTCGATCCTGAATATTTTGTGTCTGCATGTGGTCAGGGAGCAATAGCCATAGAGATTCGTGAGAATGATACAGAAATTGATCAGGTGGTTAAAAAACTGCATTGCGAGAATAGTTATCAACAAATAACTGCAGAACGCAGTTTTCTGAATGAGTTGGAGGGCGGTTGTCAGATACCTATTGGTGCTTATGCTAAAATAACAGATGACAATATGCACTTGCTTGGTTTGGTAGCAATGCCTGATGGAACCAGGGAATTGCGAGCAGAATTAGACGGTAAGGCTTGCGATGCCGAAGAGATTGGTCGTAAATTAGCACAACAAGTCGCCAACGAAGGCGGTAATGAAATACTTGATAAAGTCAGGACATTAAATACACAGTAAAATGGATCCTTATTCACGACAAACATCCGTAGTGTTAACCCACCCAATGGGTAATGATGATTTGCTTTATAACGGATTAGTGGATGAAGGGATTGAAGTGGTTTGTGATCCGATGATCGATACCGAGTTGATCAAAATAGAAGATGAATGTCGTGAACAACTTTATCAAAGCAGACGAATTATTTTCACTAGTAAGCGTGGTGTTGAGTATTTTTTTCAGCAGGTAAAACCAGCTGATGTACTCGATAAGAGCTTTATCTGTATCGGAAAAAAAACAGCCCAGGTACTTGAAAAGCACGGAATGAAACCTTGGTGGGTATCAAGTGGTCGTACGGCATCTGATCTGGTCGAAGAACTCCAACAGGCGCATATTCGTCCCAATGAGAAATGGATAGGCATGTTGGGTGAGCTGGCCGAGAATACCTTAGCTGATGGTTTAAAGAATGTTTGTGAATTTAAGAGATTCAACGTGTACCGTACCATTATAGCCGATCAGCAAAACGAGAAAACCATTACATTGTTAAAAGCTAAAAGCCCAATGCTGGTGGTTTGTACAAGTCCTTCTTGCTTTAATGG
Organism: Saccharicrinis sp. UBA6048; assembly: GCA_002429115.1. Lineage (GTDB taxonomy): Bacteria > Bacteroidota > Bacteroidia > Bacteroidales > Marinilabiliaceae > Carboxylicivirga. The sequence goes on from DIYS01000209.1 coordinate 99,946, forward strand.
TTTTGTGCGTTTATATGGTGATCTTATCCATGAAGAAGTTGGGTTTGCATCCATTGGACCAGCCACAAGCAAAGCCATGAAAAAACAAAATGTAGTACCCACTGTAGTAGCGAGGCTATCGACGTATGAAGGGCTTTGGCAAGAAATGAAGATTCAATTAAAACCTCAATATCGTTAACATCTAAAAATAAAAATATGGCATTTCCAGAAACTCGCCTAAGAAGATTAAGATACAATAAGATAGTAAGACAAATGGTGACTGAAACACATTTACGTGTTGAAGATTTAGTCTATCCATTATTTGTATGCCCGGGCGAAGGTGTTAAAAATCCAATCAGTTCAATGCCGGGTAACTACCAAATGTCTATTGACATCCTTGTTGAAGAGTGTAAACTGGCTGTTTCAAAAGGTGTGAAAAGTGTTCTTCTATTCGGTATTCCGGAGCATAAGGACGAACATGGACATGTGGCATGTCAGAGCAATGGCATTGTTCAGAAAGCGATTCGTGCGATCAAAGCTGAAATAGATGATATCATGATTATTGCTGATGTCTGCAACTGTGAATACACAACGCATGGCCATTGCGGGACAATTATTGATGGAGATGTAGACAATGATAGCACCCTTAAAACATTGGCTGATCAGTCGGTTTCATTAGCCGAAGCAGGAGCTGATATTATAGCTCCAAGTGATATGATGGATGGGCGTGTGGCACGTATTCGCGAGGCATTGGATGACAATGGCTATTATAAGATTCCAATTATGTCATATGCTGCCAAGTATGCCTCAGGTTTCTACGGTCCATTCCGCGAAGCAGCCGAGAGTGCACCGCAATTTGGTGATCGAAGTACTTACCAGATGAATCCTGCCAACTCAGATGAAGCAATGCGTGAAATTGCAGCTGATATCGAAGAAGGCGCGGATATGGTGATGGTAAAGCCGGCTTTAAGTTACCTGGATATTATCTATCGCACCAAAAATGAGTTTGAAATGTCAACTGCTGCTTATAATGTGAGTGGTGAATTTAGCATGGTGAAAGCGGCTGGTCAAAACGACTGGATTGATGAGAACCGTGTAATGATGGAAGTTCTATTGTCAATTAAACGAGCAGGGGCGGATATCATAATTACCTATCACGCATTGGATGCAGCTGATATTTTAAATGGACAAAAATAAAATCTAAAGCTGTCAGAAGCTAGAGGCTAGCTATCAGCAATTAGTTTAAAGATATATAGTTAGATAAGCATACAGGTACAATGTTGAGTAACAATGTAACCAAGTTGTATGTGGTCTTGATACTCACTACTTGATACTTAATACTTGGAAAAAATGAATAACAATAATAGCAAAAACGCTTTCCAGCAGGCACAGGAAGTAATTCCGGGAGGCGTTAACTCACCGGTGCGTGCCTTTAAAAGTGTAGGCATCGACCCGATTTTCGTTCAGAAAGCAAAAGGAACAACCATTTGGGATATAGATGGAAATGAATATACTGATTTTGTAGCTTCATGGGGACCGCTGATTCTTGGTCACGCGCATGATGATGTTCTGGCTGCTGTTGCCGAGGCTGCTGCTAAAGGAACAAGTTATGGAGCACCAACAGAAATTGAAACTGAAATGGCAGTTCAGATTGTGAAGATGGTGCCTTCAGTTGAGAAAGTAAGAATGGTCAACTCGGGTACAGAAGCAACCATGAGTGCGATTCGTTTAGCTCGAGGTTATACTAAGCGTGAGTTAATCGTTAAGTTCGCTGGTTGTTACCACGGTCATGGCGATAGCTTTTTGATTAAAGCCGGTTCAGGAGCCATTACGCTTGGATTACCTGATAGCCCTGGTGTGACGAAAAGTACAGCCAAAGATACCTTGACAGCGGATTATAACAATCTGGAATCTGTTCAAAAGTTATTTGATGATTACAAAGATCAGATAGCCGCTGTAATTGTGGAGCCTGTGGCCGGAAATATGGGTGTTGTACCTCCTGCTGATGGATTTCTGGAAGGATTACGCAATATTACCAGTGAAAATGGTGCCTTGCTAATATTCGATGAGGTAATTACTGGATTCCGCCTGGCTAAAGGTGGTGCACAGGAATATTATGGTGTAATGCCTGATTTAACCACAATGGGTAAAATCATTGGAGGTGGGTTACCAGTAGGTGCTTATGGTGGACGTGCTGACATCATGGATATGCTGGCGCCAATTGGTCCTGTTTACCAGGCAGGTACTTTATCTGGGAATCCTTTGGCCATGGCAGCAGGATTGACAGCACTAAAGAAACTGGATGAAACACCAAATGCCTATGAGGAGCTGGAAAAGAAAGCAGCATTTGTTGAAGAAGGCTTCCGCTTAAATGCAAAAGAGCTTGGATTGAATGTAGTGCTGAACCGAGTAGGTTCTATGATGACGGCCTTCTTTACCGATTCAGAACAAGTGAGTTCATTTGATGAAGCCATGACTTCTGATACCGGTAAATATGCCGAGTACTTTAAGAGCGCTGTGGAAAATGGCTTATACATTGCGCCTTCTCAATTTGAGTGCCTATTTATTTCAATGGCTCACACCGAAAAGGACCTTGAGAAATTGATCAAAGGAAACCGAAAAGCTTTAGAGTCGATTAAATAAAATAAAGATACAAGTATCAAGACGCAAGATATTGGTATTAACCAAGCTGTTCATTGTCTCGATACTTACATCTTGATACTTGATACTATTTTATTATGAGTAACATTTTTCTAGATACAATACATGGCAAGAATACCGAGCGACCACCTGTTTGGTTTATGCGCCAGGCGGGGCGTGTGCTGCCGAATTATCGTGCATTAAAAGAGAACTATACTTTCTCAGAACTGATGGAAGATCCAAAACTGGCGGCTGAAGTAACCTGGATGCCAATTTACGATTTGGGTGTTGATGCAGCGATTCTGTTTTCGGATATTCTGGTGGTGCCGGAAGCCTTGGGTATGTCACTTAAATTTACGGATGCTGGACCTGAGTTTGGTGCTCCTTTGCATACATTCGATGATCCGGTGGCTCAATTGAAAAGAGACATGACGAAGCTGGATCATGTCTATGGAGCTATCGATAAAATTATTGAAACGCGACCTGATGGAAAGCCATTAATTGGCTTCTGTGGCGGATTGCTGACAACCTTCTGCTTTATGTTTCGCGATAATGTTCGTGACATCACCTTTAAAAATGCGACTGAGTTTTTGTATAAAAACAGAAAGGCTAGCAAACAGATTATTGATGCATTGGCCGAAGTTTCTATCGAATATGCATTAACTCAAGTGAAGCATGGTGTACAGGCCTTCCAATTATTTGAGACTTATGGTGGTTTATTGCCAGAGGATTTATACCTGGAGTTATTTTTACCGGCTTCGAAAAAGATATTAAACGCTGTTCGTGACGCGGGTGTACCAACAATTTATTTCCCAAAAGATTTAGGCAATGGAATTAAAGCCATTGATAAAGAGGTGGCGGATTTTGTTGGTATCGACTGGCGAATGAACCTGCAACATGCTCGTGATATTGTTGATCCTGAAGTTGGCCTGCAGGGTAATCTTGATCCACGATTACTATATGCATCGCAGCCAGAGATTGAGAAGGTACTTAATGAAAAGTATTTGCCTTTTGGACGAGATAATCAGAAATGGATTTTCAATCTTGGACATGGCATTCTGCCTGACTTACCGGTTGAAAATGTGAAGTTTGTGATTGACTGGGTGAAATCAGTTGATTGGGGAAGAAAATAGTTTATAATTATTAGTGATAAATGATTAATGTGTAATGAGCAAAATGCATTAATTGTTGTTTAATTGATAGAAGTATCACTAATCGATAATCATTAACAACTAATCATTAAAACAATGTTAGAATTTGATAGAAATCTACTGGAGAAATATAATATTGCGGGACCTCGATATACAAGTTATCCGCCTGCAACATTTTTTCATGAGGAGTATGGCAATGAGAATTACAAGGAGAGTGTGATTCTATCAAATGATGAAACGCCGGAGAATGTTTCGGTGTATGTTCACATTCCTTTTTGTCCGCAACTATGTACCTTCTGTGGATGTACCACTTATACCGGGATGGGTCAGAGTACAATTGAAAAGTACATTGACGTTCTGATTAAAGAGATAGAATTAGTGTCGAAAGATGTGTCGCGCGATCGTAAATTGACACAAGTGCATTGGGGTGGAGGAACGCCTAATGCCATTTCAGCCGATTTGATTCGTAAAGTGACTGATACCATCAAAACCAATTTTACATTTGCCGACGAGTATGAGATGGCGATGGAGTGCAGTCCGGCCTATCTGGATTTTGATATGGTGGATCAGCTGCGTGACATGGGCTTTAACCGCATAAGTTTAGGGATTCAGGATTTCAAGAAAGAAGTACTGACAGCTATTAACCGACGTCCTGCTAAGGTGCCGGTGAATGAGATGATTGCTTATCTTAAAAAGATTGGATTTTCAGGCATCAACCTGGATTTGGTTTATGGCCTGCCTTTTCAAACCCGCGAAAGTTTTAAAGAAACAGTAGCTGAAGCACTGGCAGCAAACCCTGATCGTTTGGTCACCTTCTCTTACGCACATATTCCGCAGGTTATCTCGCGTCAGCGTATGTTGGAGCAATATGGTTTGCCATCGCCGGATGAGAAAATTTCAATGCTCGAAGATGCCTATAATATGGCCATAGAAGCCGGTTATGTGGCCATTGGTATGGATCACTTTGCTCGTCCTGACGATGAATTTGCCATTGCACTGGATGAAAAGAAACTACATCGTAATTTCCAGGGATACTGTACGCGTGAAACCACGGGTCAGGTCTATGGTTTTGGTACATCGAGTATCAGTCAGTTGTTTAATGCCTATAGTCAAAACGAAAAAACCATCAAGAAATACATGGAACGTGTTGAGGCTGATGGTAGAGCAGTTGTGCGAGGTTATCGTCTTAACAAAAATGAGCAGATCATTCGTCAGGTGATTAATGAACTGATGTGTAATTATTACGCCGACTTTAAGCAAATTGCTAGCGATTTTAATGTCAATGCAGAGGTCGTGTATCAGGCTGTTGAATTTGCCGAAGAAAAAGTACAATCATTTGTTGATGATGAGTTATTAATAATCGAAAACGATGCTTTTACTGTTGTTGGACAAGGGCGCTATGTCATCAGAAATATAGCCATGGCATTTGATCCGGCTCTTAAGAAAGGAAAAGGCCAATATTCAAAAACTGTATAATATTAACCGAGAACTGTTATTAGGAATTGAAAAATTCCTATATGTCATCAGACGATAGCCGTATCAAGGGAATTCCGATTAATATTTTACTTGATTATAATTTAGGATTATCGTAATGATATAAGAAAAAGCTCCTTGTTTTAGGAGCTTTTTTTATGCCTCTTTTGTAAGTTGTGAAATACAAGCCGTATAATTATATAATTGCATATGAAGGTTATATATAAGGGTAGAGTCTCGTATTAGTATATTATAAACGTAAAAATATAGAGTTGTATAAAATGTGTAAAGCATTAAATATTAATGAGTAATAGTTGGTTTGATTTTATAATAACAATGCGTTATGAAAAATTAAATTGAGAAAAATAAAAACCTATGAGCTAATCTTACGTAAGATGATGTCTATTGAATGAATTATATTAATTTAAATATTATGATCAGACATCTGATTGTGTGTTTAGTAAATAGAAACAAAGTGATGAAAAAAATTAAGTTACTAATCCTGGTCTTATTAAGTGCCTTTACCTTATCAACACAGGCAAATGATGGCTATTACATGTTAGGTTTTGGAAGTATCAGCAAAGGTATGGGAGGTACCGGCGTTGCCTACTATAAAACTTCATTAATTGGAAATAACCCGGCAGGTCGTGCCTACCTTGGAAAACAATTCAATATCTCAACGACATTTTTGTTTCCAACACTGCATTATACAGTTACTGGTGCACCTAGTGGTGGAGATGGAACATTGCCATTAGCGCCAGGAAAAGTAGGTAGCGACGTTAAGCTAATTTTCATTCCAAATTTTGGGGCAAACTGGCAAATCAATGAAAAAAGTGCCTTTGGTATTTCTGCCTACGGTAATGGTATTGCTGGTGAATATCCAACGCAAACCTATTGGGATCCGACAAGTAAAACAACGGATATTCAATATTATCAAGCATACGTTGATCCGAGTTATTCGTATAAGATTAATGAGAAACACTCCATTGGTGTTTCAGCCATGTTGATGCTACAACTTTTTGAAGTAAATGGTTTATACACGTTCAATAGCCTTTCATCAGATCCGGAGAATGTATCTGGAAATGGGATGGATACAGGCTTTGGCTTCGGTGCAAAGATTGGTTATCTGGGAGAAATTGTTAATGGTTTGCATATTGGAGCAACCTATCAAACCAGAACTTATGCTAGTGAGTTTAAGAAATATGCTGGTTTATTGGCCGAACAAGGCAATTTGGATGCACCTTCAACATGGACTGTTGGTCTTAATTATGAGATTTCTGATAAGTGGAAAGTATTGTTTGATGTTCAGCAGATTAACTACAGTGAAGTTAAGTCACTTGGTAATGGCTTTGCTTCTGCGGGTGCGTTAGGTTCTGATAACGGTCCTGGATTTGGTTGGGAAGATATGACAGTGTTTAAATTTGGTACTGAATACGATATTAATGAAGATATTACTCTTCGTGGTGGTTATGCCTTTGGTGAAGAGCCGGTGCGTGAGTCAGAAGTATTCTTTAACATAATGGCGCCATTAGTGAGTAATCAGCACATTACATTGGGGGCAACTAAGAAGATCGGTGAAAAGTCAAATGCTATTAACCTGGCTTTGTCTTATGCGCCTAACAATACGGTAAGTGGAATGAATCCGATGGATCCTGTTCAGAAAATTGATCTTGATCTGGAGATATTTGAGTTGGAACTGAGTTTTACTTTCTAAGAGAATTTAAATTGTAAAAAGCTTATTAGACTATGCCGGGTGTAACGTTAAAGAGTTAGCCCGTGCATTTTGAGTTTATATTAATACTGATTTCAAGTTAAATTTTTAATCTGGTTAGGGTTAGAACATATGACTATTTTATTCATATTTGCAGTCGCATTCAGATCTTAACCAGAAATGACGAAAGGCTACTCTCAGTTTAAGGAGTTTATAAATAAAGTGCACTATAATATCGATCCTGATATTAATATTAAGAAGATTGAAGATGAGGTAATTGGAGATATTCCAGAACAAACGCTTCCTAATCAGTTTTATTACGTAGTTAATAATCATACACGTACAATAGTGCATGTTTCAGATCGTATCACTGAGCTTACCGGATACTCTCCCGAAGAATGGACCTATGAACATATTCTGGACTGCATCCATCCGGATGATAAGCCATTTGTTGATAAGTCTCTTTATGCCTGTTTCAGATTAAGTATGTCGCCGGTTATTAATCGGCCTGTCACCGATGCCTTAGTGCTTAACTATCGTATGCGACACAAGCAAGGACACTATATTCATATCCTTCGACATGGTTATTGCACAAGCATGGATAGAGATAACCGGATGATACACAATACTAGTATGTGCATGGTTATTACCGATTTTAAGCACGATAACCGACAAACGATGATGCTCAAAGAAGGAAATAAAATATTGGTTGAACTTTATAGCGATTGTCCCGATAATATCAGGTGGGATTTGTTAAGTGCCCGAGAGCAACAAATTGTTGAACTTTTGTGCGACAGTAAAACCAGTGAAGAGATAGGTTAGATAAAACGGAGCTTACCCA
>DIYS01000261.1 GCA_002429115.1 Saccharicrinis sp. UBA6048
ACCGTCACCCGGAGACCCTTACTGAAATACATTGGCAAGTTATTCTAAGTAATTATCATTTCTCCCGCCAATCAGAATTGACCGACTGGATTAGCACTATTGAAGTTCCCTGCAGTCAAAAGCGATTGGCTTGCACTATATCAAATTAAAACATTCGTTAGCATGATAATTACAAGAATCAACTAAACCAATGTATTTAGGGCTCATCCCCAACAACCTCGTGACAGTGGATATTAAAATAGAAAAATAAGCATCAACAATTGATAATTACTTAGTTGAACAAAGAAGGAGCTCAAAAGAAAACGAAAATCTGTCTGATAAGAGATAACAAGTGCGATCCTCAACATTTTCAATTGATCCATGTATCACCCCATTGGGTGTTTCCCTAAATCACGGAATCTTTTATGCGGTATATACCAATCAGCAGCTTTGAGTTATTTAAATACTCTGCCTCAGCCTGCATCCAATCGGTCCATTCTGATTTATCCATAAACTGAAAACCACACTTTTTAAGCATGTTAAGTGACGCTATATTAATCGATTCAACAGGTACCAATACATTTTCAAAACCTTCCTTCAAACAGAAATTTAGGCGAGCAGTAGTTAACTTCTGAGCTAAATGACGTCGGCGATACATATTTTTCACCGCTGTACCATTAAATATACAATACTGGTAAGGGTGCTCTTGGTACAAGCCAAGCCTGACCTTGCCTATTCCCATCACCTCTCCATTTTTTGACAGTGCTGTAAACTCACGCACAGGCAACTCCTTTCCCTCACATGTAATCGTTGAGCGTACGGATTTGATAAGTACTTTTTTGTTGACAATACCACTAATCCGATAAAACCAATACAAAAGCGGTGAAAGAATCTTTTGAATGAATTGAGAATGCTTCATAAACCAAAAATAATTGTTTCCCCTTTCATTCACTATCTTTACCTCACAAAATGAATTCGGATGTAATATGCGGATTCAAACATTGGAGAATTATGCTGACACAACCAACACTTCTGCTTGATAAAGATAAATGCCTGGCTAACATAGAGCGCATGGCCAATAAAGTAAAGGGTTCGAATACTATTTTACGTCCCCACTTTAAAACGCACCAATCTGCAGAAGTGGGCAACTGGTTTCGCGACTTTGGGGTTGATTGCATTACGGTTTCCTCACTCAAAATGGCTCAATACTTTGCCACGAATGGGTGGACTGATATTACCATCGCTTTCCCAGCGAATATATTGGAATGGTCGGCGATTAATGAGTTGGCTGCCAAAATTAACCTGAACATTGTTGTCGAATCGCTCGAGAGCATCACATTTCTTGAAAAGAACTTAAGTAATGTCGTTGGCGTCTATATAAAAACGGACACAGGCTATGGACGAACTGGGATCAATGCAGAAGACTATGAAGCAATGCAGCATTTGCTAAATACTCTCAAAACCTGTCAGAATCTTATTTTCATTGGTTTCTTAGCTCATGCAGGCCATACCTATCAGGCTTCATCTGCTGAAGAAATTAATTCCATATTCCAATCGTCGAAACAACAACTGCTGGCTCTGAAAACATTCTTAGCCAATGACTTTCCTTTGATTCAACTCTCCTACGGAGATACGCCCTCCTGCTCTGTTAACTCCGACTTTGATGGATTTGATGAAATAAGACCCGGCAATTTTGTATTTTATGATTATATGCAATACAAGCTTGGGTCGTGTTCGATCAATGACATAGCCGTTGCCATGGCCTGTCCTGTTGTAGCCAAACATGAGGATCGCAATGAAGTGGTGATTCATGGTGGTGCGGTTCATTTGTCAAAAGACGCTCTGACGATAGATGACACAACCATATACGGTCATGTGGTGGCTATGGATGGTAATAAATGGCAAGCAGACCAATCGCTTGGCGAGGTAGTTAAGCTCTCACAGGAGCATGGCATCATTAAAGCAACTGCAAATCAAATCAGTAAGATCAACATTGGTGATATGGTAGGCATTTTACCTATTCACTCATGCTTGACTGCCAATGTGATGAAAGGCTATACAACCTGCGATGGGCAGAGCATTTCGATGATGTACTAGCCGATGAACAAGTTAGACTTTATTAATTGAACGGATTTTTAGCATTGGCTCCAGTCAATAAGCGACCAACCAAAAGAGCCATTACAATAACCAGGTAAAATTGCCCACTCAGAGTAATCATCAATGCCAGCGATTTGGCAACTGGAGTTACCGGTAATAAATCGCCGTAGCCCAGTGTTGTCATTGAGACAAATGCGTAATAAAACGAATCATATATATGACTTGTTGTAGGATCAACAGAAAAGTTAAATGCCCCTGGAAAATCGGAGGACAGCATATTAACAAGGATACCAAAACCTACGCCGATCAGCAGATAGCCATTAATTGCTTCTACAATTACCAGTGTATTCACATCGGCTTTTCTGGATAGTTGCCGAATAAAACGAAATACCCGAATCATAAAGAAGACCAATAGCCATAGAGTGGTAATCTGATGTAAACCTTCCATATTAATTAGCCGGGTGATCCATATGGCAACGATCGCAACCAACACCTGGATCAATACTTTGGTCTTCTTTTCCTCACTGGTAGCATAAGCCGACACCACAACAATGAGGGTAATAAAAATTTCAAAGAGTCGAAAACGTATAAAAGTGGTGACAATTGGCAATGCGAAAATTGTAAAACACAATAGCATTAATAAGCCCCAATTGCTCATTAATTGCTTTAACTCGCGTGGTTTGTTAAGTCCTTTTATAAAAGCCATAGATCAGATTTGGGTTTATTTGTATACAAATCTAAACTAAATGAATTAGTTGTACAAAACATAGGTAATCCCATTAGAAATTACAACGACCAAGTTACTTCTTATAGGGATGAGAATGGTATAATCTCATTTAGCGAAAACTTATTAGGAATCAATTCAAATTGTGCTGGATTAAAATTAAATCATTGCTATCTGGTGGATGTAAGTGTCACGATAAAAAGTAACCAATAAAGAGCAGTATTAATATTTAACCTCCTTTCTTTTGCATCGCCCAAAGAAACAAAACGCTAGTCCCATTTAAGCTTCTTCCCGCCCTAATGATTAATAAATTTCACAAGCAAAGTAGGGCAAGCCCCTTCGCTGTTCAATTGGATTAATCATTATTCCCTCGATCGCCGGCGCGCAAATGAGACAGGCTGACGCACTTTCAAAACAATGTTTTGAGTAGTGAAAAATGACTTTTATTGGTCGTTGTTGATTCTGACATCAGTATGATATTAGGGTACCCACTGCATGAAATGGGGGATAAAAAGAATTTTCTTAAAATCATGAATACAAATTAAGACTGATACATATGAATGGTTGGAACCAAAGCTGTATTTTAAATCTTTCTTCCTTCTTTTGAAATATTTTTATACAAAGGCGTCATTTTATGTTTCAATTCCCAGTCTGCTTTAGAATAAATTAGTGGAGAAATCACTTCACCTGTTTCTAGTTCAAGCTCATAAAAATCATCCATAATCTGCTTTTCTTCTTCAAAAGAAACATGTTTTTTATTCAATAATATCAACAAATCCCAATCGGACAAATTTCTCGCGTCCCCTCTAGCCTGAGAACCGAAAAGGTATACTTCTGCATGGGGATATTTTGATCGAGTAAAATCAGCAATCTTCTGAAATATTTTATGTTGCTTATTCATGTCTTAAAGATAGTCATTTTGTCACGAAGTATAATTTCACATGTTTGTGCCTTTTAGTTTGACACTAACACAAAAATTTAACTCGATGTATAAAGGTCAATTAGAATACATCCATATTCTACTATTTTTGCACCTTATAGGAATTTAAAGCCCACAAATCGGAACACTTTTTGATTATTCACGTTGAAGGACACAAAAACTCAAATCATCATATGAAACTATTTTTACCATTGCTCTTTGTTGGAGCTATATTATTATCATCATGCGCCAGCAAACGTAATTATAATAAGGCACAAAAATTTGACGAAGCAGGACTTTACACCGATGCAGCGGCCTTGTATCTTAAATCATTAAAAGCCAATAAAAATAACATTGACGCCAAGCTGGGACTTCAACGCACCGGTCAGCTGGTGCTTGAAGATAAGGTGGAAGTCTTTCAGAACCAGTACAACAATGGCGGTGTGAAAGAAGCGGTGTACGCCTACCGTGAGGCTGAGAGCTATTACAATCAATTATCGGCTCTGGGCGTTAAGCTGATTATGTCGGATGAGCAACGCGAGTATTACCTGGAAGTAAAAGATAAGTACCTCGATATTTTATACCAACAGGCATCGAAAGCCTTATCGCTGGATGAATTTACAAGTGCCGAGTCACAGTTTAAAGAAATCTTATCCATTGATAAGAACTTTAAAGATGCTAAAAGCCAGTGGGTCATTGCGAAATACGAACCGGTATATCGCCATGGTAATCAGCTAATGGAAACATCGCAGTTCAGAAGCGCCTATGCTGATTTCAACACCATTAACTCCGCTACCAAAGGCTATAAAAACAGTCTTGAGCTTCAGAATACCTGTTTGCAGGAAGCAACCGTCAGCATTGCCATATTACCAGTGACTTATAAGTACCGAAGCTACAGGTATTACACAAACAACGTTGAGAACCAGGTAGTGACCGAGCTGAGCAAGATAAAATCACCATTTTACAAAGTAATTAGTAAAGATGCCATTACTTCGGTGCCTAACTGGTCGAGTGCCAAAGACCATGAGATGGCCATAAAATTTGCCCGTAAGATTGGTACGTTTGAAGCAAAGAGTGTGCTGGCAGCCAGCATTGATCGTTACGTACGCCAGAGCGGAAAATTAAATAAAGAGGAAAAACGTGGTTATCTCAAAGAGCTTGTGGAAGTCACCAATAAAGAAACGGGATTAAAAGAAATAAAAGCGAAGTATCGAAAAGTACGCTATTATGAATACAAGCAATCGAATGTAGCAAGCATCACACTTCGTTTTGACCTGGATCGTATCGATAAGGAAGAATTGGCATTATCCGACTCGTATTCGAAAGAAGAAAAGAGCGCCGTACATTACGCCAAATTTGATGGTGATTATCAGAAACTGGTTCCGGGGTATTGGAAATATGCCGATAAAGAATCGGCTGAAGATCAAATCTATGATTCTGAACAGGCGGTGAAACAGTTGCACGCTTTGTTTAAAGCCAACAAAGAAGCCACTTCGATACAAAAGCTGGAAGAAATTGTATTGAAAGATTGTGCACTTGCGGTGGCAAAGAGCATTCAAAGCTATCAACCTGAAAACTAAGCATACATGAGATTACTATCTATACTTTCGCTTATTGTGCTATTGCTGGCGGGTGCCTGTTCATCAAAGAAGAAGCAGGCCGAATTGCTGGAGCAGACTAAGCCAACGTGGTTAAAAGAACGTCCGGTTTCCACCTCTTTCTTTTATGGCATTGGTACCACGCCCAAAGTAGGTGGAGAGGTTTATTATAAAGAAAAGGCCAAAGAAAAAGCACTTTCGGATCTGGCCAAGCAAATCAGCACCACTATCAAGAGCGAACAAAACCTCTATCGTATGGAGGATAACAAAGGGGTGTATGAGTATTTTCAGAGTCGTGTAAAAGCCACATCCAATGAGTTTTTAGAAGGCTACCAATATGTTGACCAGTGGGAAGATTTATCAAACTATTATACCTTTTATCGCCTTTCGAAGAGTGAGTTTTACGCCCTCAAAGCCAAGCGCAAGGAGGATGCCATGAAACTGGCTTACCTCAAATATAAGCAGGCACAAGAGGCACAGCAGCAAAAGGATATTATATTGGCACTGGAGCAATATGCTGCTGCCATTGATGCCATCAGCGGCTACCTGAACGAAGAAGCAAGTATCGAAACCGAAACCGGCAAAATTGATTTATACGAAGTAAATAAAGATGCCCTTAGTGATCTGGTAAATAGCTTTAAGTTGAACGCCGATACACCATCGATTGAAGTTACACCAAACAGTTCGGTCAAAGGAGGACAACTACAACTGGCCTTAACATGTGGTGGTTACCCGGTGAAGAATATCCCTGTACGTTTTAACTACAGTGGTGGCTTTCTGGTTAACGACAAGATGAAGAGTGATGAGGATGGCATCATTCTAACACCTGCTTTTGATTTTGGATCGCAAGCCAAAGAAACACTGAAAGCGAATGTTGACCTGAAAGAACTAAGCCGTCAGGTAACGCGCAACCTTATTGTCAGGCAACTGATTACCCATCAGAGTCAGGCAGCGATGAGTATTACTGTTGAAGCAAGCAAATAAAATAATTGACCTATGATATTGAAGCCGGTTTCTGATAGAAGCCGGCTTTTTTGTTACCCTCTCGTTAATGACTATTTCGGCCATGCTCCTGACGAAGCGTATTAATTTATTATTAACCTGAGTTCGATTTAAATTTTAAAACTCAGATTGAAATAAAAAGCTGATATACAAGGAATAATTTTATTGGAATAGTGAACTATTGCAATAAAATTTGACGCAGAAGATCAGCTTTTTATTCAAAATTCTATAATTTCACTTACAAACAGCAATTTCCTTCGTGTTATTGACTCAAAATAGCCCGCTATGCCCACGATAGCTATCGCGGCGCCAACATACACTTGAAACTTACTATTTGTAAGCGTTCTGAGTTCAAAATTTTACGTCGAACTCAGGTTATTACTATCATAATGTAGTTTCGATAGAGCGGACTGACATCTTTTCCAACTCGCCTATTGTTTGGAACAATACCCAAAATGGAAAAAACCATCTGATCAGCTTATGTCTTCGACGAGTTACTTTTTGCACGAGGTCCAAAACTAACGAAAAACCCCCAGCCTAAAATTCATTTGCAGTTGTTCTAAGTAATCATCATTTGATTTCGCCAATCAGAATTGACCAGAAAACTGTGAAAAGCATCAACATAGTATTGTCAAAAGTGATTGGCTTATTCCTTTTTAAACATTTAAAAGCAACTATATGATGATCACAAGAACTACTGTACAAATGAATTTAGGGCTATCCATAACATACACCAAAAGTCGCTTTTGTCAATCGATATCAAATTTCAAAACGTGGCAAACAGTCGGAATGTGAAAACCAGTGGCTGCGTGAATTGATTAATCTATTCATCCCCTTTCAAAGGGATGACTCAAAAAGCTTCATCTGATTTTAAGTGTTCTATGGGTATTAAGTGTATCTTGCTTGTAAATATTATAATTCACTCAAAAAAATAACCTAACTACAATGAAAACCATTCGATTAATAACCTGCGAGTCACCCATTGAAGCCAACATCATTAAAGGACGATTAGAAAGTGAAGGCATCCACTGCTTTATTACTAATGAGAACTTCTCCAACTTAATGCCCCATTATAACAGAATATTGGATTCTGGTGTACAGGTAATCGTTAGTGAGGTTGATTATCAAAAGGCGATTGACTTACTGGAACTCAACCAAGAAAAAGCGATTCTTTGTCCTCATTGCCAATCAAAAAATATAAGCATTACACTTGGAAACAATTGGTTTAGAAAAACCATCGTAATACTCTTATCCATGTTATTCTTTATCCCTTTTAATAACATTAATAGTACATACCATTGCAGAGATTGTAAAGCTGATTTTAAGATCAGATAATTTATTCAGATACTAATAACCTCCTCTTTCCTTCAAACGAGAGATTTAATAGTATGATTTACATATCGTATAAGGACTATAAGTAAAACAATTTCAAAATCGACTCCTTCAAAGTTATTTTTCATTGCGGAAACAAAGAAGAACTCAAAGAAAATATCCTGTTAAATCCTCAGTGTAGACAGCAACTTTTGCGATAAACATAGCAACTATTCCCAGAGTCATCCATCTACCTAATAACACTCCCTAATATTACATTAATCAAGATTATTCCCAATTTAATCAAACAATTAATGCCACTCGTCAATCCTTTGATTAAAGCGATATGAATTTTTTGTTAATTTAATATCAATAAAAAGCACGAATCACAACTGTCCGTGGGTCTGCAAACTTTCGGGGCAGCGTGGTTCGCGCTCATTGTATAATAGACAAATATAAACAAAATGAAAAACATTCATGATGAAAGCATCCCAAAGGATGTAATTGAAGCAGCCGTTACGAAATTAACTGAAGTAAAAAATGCGTTGGCACCTTATTCTGCCACTTTAACCAAAGATGAACGAAGAGCTTTACCTAAGATGGGCGAAAAAACTTTGGCATTTGTCGTTAACTCGCATGATTATAGCACACAATACCCTGAGCTTATGCCATCATTTGCGAAACAAGATGATTTTGACATTGATGTAGCAGATGCCACTGGCTTATTACCTGTAGAGGGCTTACTAAACGAACTGGCCAGTCAGATAAATGATACAGCCATGCTGGCTGGCAGCGAAGCATACAATACTGCACTATTATTTTATAACAATGTAAAATTAGCCGCTAAAAATAATGTTCCAGGCGCCAAGGAAGTTTATGATGATCTGAAAACACGATTCCCAGGCTCTCGCCGAAAGGCAAGTGTTGAAGGGTAACTCTTTAAAATCCGGAAGCAGACCTCCGGATTTTTTATTGCTTATTATCATGTCATAACTTAGCTATACTTGCATTAAACCTATTGCTTTTAGGATACCACCCCGCCTGTGGCACTAATGCCATTAACTTAAAAGGTTCTCTATGGTCATTCATTAGGCGTTATGGGAGTCAGCTCTCCTTCTTTCAAAGCTACCCTTTATACGCTTTATTGTTAAGTATTAAAAATCCAACTTAATTATCTTTAGCCCTCGGTGCCGGGCTGGCACATCCTTTTTTTAAAAAGGATGCAAAACTTGATTGAAAGAGGTGATTGCTACGCATCAGAGATGGATTTATTGCTTCAGGCTTCCCTTTTCCTTCGTCAATGCCGCCATTGCGCAATATCCACTCTTATCACTGGCTTTCAATCATTCGAAACCCTGTTTCGATGAGGGCGGGAAGAGTTTGAGATTATAATGAAATAAGCCCTGGATTGGTATGATAGGCTCTCTGGCCTCTTGGAAAATCACTTACGTTGAAGTGAAGGCATTAGGAAGACCGGGAAGTTCCGAACTTGATTCGGAAATCACCCGGCCGAACTTATGGATGAACTGAATAAGAAAGAGATTTTACAAGCAGTCTTGATTTTCTTTGTATACTTTCTTGTATCAAGACAAGCAAAGTATAAGCCCCGCGGCTAGAGCGACGTATGTAAATCAACATATTAAACAATAATATGGG
>DIYS01000260.1 GCA_002429115.1 Saccharicrinis sp. UBA6048
CGCAGTGAATTTTTCGGGTTAAACTCACCTTTTTCCGTGTCTCCAAAAGGTTCAAACAGAAATCAATTTTTAATCGCTAATTCAACCTTGTTTTTTGGTTCACCAGGTGAGGCCATTCGGAATCATCAAGACAGAAGCATTGAACTGAATGTTTTGTACGCTACTGACATTATTTTAAAAGAAGGTTTAACTCTTTCCGAATATCCAGCTACACGTTATCAATTCCGACTTAGTTTAGCTCAACAAAAGCCTTAAAGGCAGACAGAAATTTTTCATTTCTGTTTATTCCACCATGCCCATGTGCTTCATGAGAAAGAAAATGATCATGGTCCTTTAGTAGTTTGGATAAACGTTTTGAAGCACTGTAATTAATCACCTCATCAGCCGTTCCATGAACAATCATTATTGGCTCCTCAATTTGTGGGATATACTTATTAGTCTCGAATTTGTACTTTAATAAACGATCCGGAACAAAAGAGAACCTTTGGTTTTTCATATCTATCAGACTATAATATGGCGCCTGAAGAACAAGCTTGTCTATTTCATTATTAGCAGCCAGCCAAGCCGCCGGTCCTGTACCTATAGAGTATCCTATGACAATTATATGTTCGTATCGTTTGCGGAGCGTATCAAATGCTAACTGAACATCTGCAAACATCTGCTCTTCACTTTGCATCTCACCTGAGCTCTTACCAAAACCACGATAATCCAACACAAAGAAGTCGTAGCCCATATTATTATATGTTACCGCAGTGTATTTATATTTCTCAACGGTTCCTGAGTTTCCATGTAAATAAAAGATGAGTGTATCACTACTTTGTTTTACTAACAAGCCATGAAGGGTTTCTTCATCCTCTGTCTCAAACCATATTTCTTCAAATTCGTTGGGAATTTCAAATTGATGATCCGCTGCTAATTTCTTGGGATGAAAAATCAGCTTTTCCTGCTTCAACACCACCCCGCCATATCCAATTACAAAACCTGCGGTAAACACAAGAACGATAGAAATTGCTATCCACTTTAGTACTTTTGATAATGCACTCATAACAGAACATTTACCAGCAATAATACAAAAAAAGAGCGAATGATAATCATCCGCTCCAGCGATAATAATTTACCTGAGATTAATTACTTTTTGGTTTGATCTAATACTGAAGTGGCCGTTGCAATAATACTTGACACATCCGACATATTAGATGGAATAATCATGGTATTATTAGTTTTAGCCAGTTTACCAAACTCGCCAAGATACTGCTCAGCTACTCGCAGGTTAACTGCATCAATGCCACCTTTTTCATTAATTGAAGAGGCAATCTCACGAATACCTTTTGCCGTTGCCGTAGCTACAAATTCAATTTCAGCCGCTTTACCTTCTGCTTCGTTAATACGCTTTTGCTTCTCCCCTTCCGAACGGGCAATCAATTCCTGCTTATCTCCTTCAGCAACATTTATCTTTGCCTGCTTCTGTCCTTCAGATTCTGCAATCATTGCGCGCTTTTCTCGTTCTGCACGCATCTGCTTTTCCATTGCGTCTTTAATACTTTGTGGAGGTGTAATGTTTTTCACCTCATAACGCGTTACTTTAACACCCCATGGGTCACTCGCTTTATCAACAGCATCCACAATACTTGTATTAATTGTATCGCGTTCTTCAAAGGTTTTGTCCAGATCCAAACGACCAATTATACTACGCATAGTTGTTTGTGCAATTTGAATAGCAGCAAATCCGTAATTATCGATACCATACGAAGCCTTTTTCGGATCAATGATTTGAAGATAAAGTACACCATCTACCTCTACAGCGATATTATCTTTAGTAATACAAGACTGAGAAGCTACATCAATAGCCGCTTCTTTTAGGGTATGCTTGTAAGACACCTTATCAAGAAACGGAATTAAAAAGTGAATACCCGCAGTAAGGGTTCCATTATACTTACCCAAGCGCTCAACAATATAGGCTGATCGTTGAGGAACAATTTTGATGCACGACATCAAAATAAAAAATACAATTACACCAATGACGATGAATACAATAGTTTGTGCGGTCATAAGAAATTACTTAATGATTAATTTTAAAAGGGTTAAGCAGGCTGTACCTCTAACAATAAGCCTACTTTATTAATTACTTTAACTTTTGTTCCGGCGTTAATTTCAGTGCCTGCAGAAGCGGTCCAGGTGGTTCCTTTAAATTCTACTTTTCCATCTGCATCGGGGCGTATGTCAGTGATACAATCCCCGATTCCTCCAATAAATTCTTCATCAGGATCAGGTTCATTACTGTTACCTTCCAGTCGTTTGATAATTACATTTCGTAATAAAACCAAGGACAATACTGATACTACACTAAAGATTAAAAACTGAATAGCGAGTGGTGGTTCAAACAAATAAACGCATAAAGCAGTTACCCAGGCTCCGATTCCGAAGAACAATACAAAAACACCAGGAATAATAAATTCTAAGAGTAATAAAACAGCTCCTGCTATAAACCAGATAACTGCTACGTTAGATAAGATTTCCATAATTTAGATGTGAATGGTTTAGCAGACTAAATGTAATCATAATCTTTAATCAAACCAATGATCCATCTTCAATTAATGGTTAAAAAAACTAAAGAGGCGATTACCACCTCTTCAGCTATTTCTTGTTTTATATTTCGTCTTTCATTATGTTTTTGGCCTGATGGAATACAGCCAGACCACCTGTAGAAGTCTCTTTATAAATATTTGGTAAGTCATGCCCCGTCTGCTTCATGGCCTGTACCACCTCATCAAAAGTGATTCGGTGTCGACCATCGGATAATAGCACGTAGGTATTATGATTCAGAGCTCTTGCCGCCGCAAAGGCATTTCGTTCAATACACGGTATCTGAACCAATCCGGCAATTGGGTCACAGGTTAAACCCAGGTGATGTTCAAGTCCCATTTCAGCTGAATATTCTATCTGGTAGATGGTTCCTCCAAACAATTGAGTGGCTGCTGCCGATGCCATAGCACATGCTGTACCAACCTCACCCTGGCATCCCACTTCAGCACCCGATATTGAAGCATTATACTTGACCAGGTTACCAATTAATCCGGCCGTTGCCAACGCACGCAAAATCTTTTTATCAGTGGTTTCGTAATATTCTTCAATAAATTTCAATACACCTGGCAATACACCACTTGCTCCACATGTTGGCGCTGTAACAATTGTACCCCCCGACGCATTCTGCTCCGACACAGCTAATGCATAGGCAAAAATCATTGAACGACGCTCCATACGTCCGCTAAAGTTTCTGGCTTTGGTGTAATAAGATGATGCCTTTCTTGGTAATTTCAGGGCACCAGGTAATACACCTTCTTCATTGAGGCCTTTTTTCACAGATGCCTTCATCACCTTCCAAACCTGCTGAAGATAATCCCATATTTCAACACCCTCGACCTCTTCAACGTATTCCCACAAGTGTTTACCTTCTTCTTCGCACCACTTTAAGATATCGTCAAGCGTAGTCAGCTCATATACAGCTTTTGTCTCTTCCTGGATAAAATCGTCAATAACCGTTCCGCCCCCAACACTGTATGCTGTCCATCGATCGATTTCAGCACCATCAGCATCATATGCATAGAATGTTAAAGCATTTGAATGACGCGGTAGAAATTCTTCAGGCTTCCACTCTACTTCCAGAGGTAAGTTATTCTTTTCAAAAACTTGTTCAATGGCAAAATCCTGTCAAGTGACCTTTTCCGGTTGCAGCAAGACTTCCGAATAAAGTTATCTTATAATGATGTCCATCCGGTTGTCGGGCGATAAACATCTCAGCAGCTTTCTTAGGTCCCATTGTATGGCTACTAGAGGGGCCACTGCCAATTTTGAAAATTTCTCTTATTGATTCCATCATATCTCTACAGGATTGTTGCCTCAAAGATAACACCTATAGATAGTTTGATAATTGATTTATATTTCATTTTAAACCCTCAAAAAAATGACTTTTATCAGTTTAATTAAGTCTTGCAGATATTGAATTATAAGATTTGATCATTTAAATTTATATGAAACAATCTCACAGTATTATGAAAGGACCTATCTCTAATCAACAAATCTTTAATTGGGTACAACTTTTTTCAGATCAACCTATCTCTTCCAAACCTTCAACCATCTGGCCTTCTTACTTACTTTCCGGCAGCCACTTATGGATGGATACCGGAGACATTGAGCAAGCAAAACTTTTATGGACCACTGAGTTTTCTGCACTGACAACCAACAACACCTTACTTAACAAAGAAGTACAATCCGGCATTTACGACAAAATTCTTCTCTCCATTTCAAAAGAAATAAATGCATTGGACGATGTTGAAAAAGTAACGGAAATTGCGTTTATCATTAATGCTATTCATGGCTTACGACTGGTAAAGATATTTAATTGTAAGGTAAGTGTGGAATTGGATACTGCCATTGCGCAAGATATTCAATCCACTGTGGAAGTTGGCGAACGCTTATTCCGTATCTGCCCTGAAAATTTCATTATAAAGGTTCCATACACGCCGGAAGGATTAATTGCAGCCAGACAGTTGCATGACAAAGGGATTCCGGTCAACATGACGCTCGGTTTCAGTTTGCGCCAGAATGTATTTGCCAGCCTGATTACAAAGGCAGCTTATTGCAATGTTTTTCTTGGGCGGATAGGTGCCTATTTTAGCTCTAATGATCTTGGCTCAGGCATTAATATTGGCGAAAAGGTAACCCGTGAAACCCAAAAATGCATCCGAAAGATTAAAACACAAGACTATGCAAAAACAAAGCTTATTGCTGCAAGCATTCGTAGTGGAGAACAACTTGCAAAAATACTGGGAACAAATACCTTCACCATCCCTATAAGCGCAGCCAATGAAGTAATCACGAAAAAACTAATGGCTGACAAATCATATCACCATAGTGGGCTAACTCCCGAATTTAATGCTGATAAGATAAACATTGAGTACATCCAGCACTTATGGGAAATTCAGGAACATGAGAAGCAAACTGCCCTGCACTTATCGCATAAACTTCCGTCAACAGCGCAAGAATTAATAGAATATGCCAATGAAAATGGGTGCCATGAAATGTTTCCAACCCTAAATAATGATGAACTTAACACCATTGCACATGATGGAAAAATACCGGTTCATGATACCTGGAAAAGCAAAATTGAATCGTACCAAATCGGGATCGACACTTTACTGAATTACGCCGGACTTTATGCTTTCAAAAAAGATCAGTCAGCTTTAAACCAACGAATTAAAGATATAATTTAAATCTAGAGATGTAATAAACTCGCTCATTGAACGCAGTCGAGATGAAATCAAACCATTGTTGGTATCAAGATGTATTCACTTCGACTCCGCTCAGTGAACGAGCGTTTATAGTATTTCAAGCTTACTCAACTTCTGAATCAATTACTGTTTCTTCCTCCTCTTTTTCAATTGGTTTTAGATGAGAAGGAATCTCCTGATTTGTTTCATCTTTAAAGTATGGAAAGAAGTCAAGAATCGGACTTTCGGCAATCATATTAATATCAAAATCAACGGTCATACCACCCATTCCCTGTTGGATTTTATCATAGGCATCTTTAACATTGCTTGCCAACACAAGAATCTGATTGCTTACTTTCTTCTCTTTTCCTGATTTTTCATCAACTGAAGCAAATGATACTTTACTCTTATACCAAATATCACCATCTTCATTCTCAAATATCTCAGTATAATTGGCCTTGCGGATATTAGTCACGATAAATTCACCACGAATCATCGATTCCATTTCTTTATAGATACGTGACTCAGCCTCTGTAAACGAAACGGCATCAATCAAATAAGTTTCACTGACCTTTTTCTCTTTTCCCGATTGCTCGTCTATTTTCTCGTACTTAACCTTACACTCGAATAAATTCTGCATAGTTTCAATTTTATCTGGCAAAGATAAAACAGATCATCAGGCATCAAAACAAACTTTAAAGAATATAATCAGCAGACAGAGACCGCAAATACACTCATCTCATTACCTGCACATTAAAACACCTCAGCAAAACTAATATAGAGTCCAGTTTCTCCTTTGGCAAGACCATAGTCCACCCGTATGTTCATGCGTGGCTGCAACTCTGCACGTATACCAATGCCGGCATTAGGCAGCCAGTTAACCAACTTTTCGAACGAAGGGGCAACGGCTCCTGTGCCTAACCATGCAACATACCCAAAACGGCTATTGTAGTTATTCTTCTTATTCATCTTTTTCCGTTGAAACATATGGCGATATTCAACAGTTCCATAGATCATATGATCATCACGAAAGCGCCCCATTGTATAACCACGCATATTATCCAATCCGCCAATCATTGATTTGTCTGTCCAGGGCGTTTCACCGGTAAATGTCATGCGCGACCTGACCTGCCAGGCCAATGTTCGGCGCTCTCGTTTTATGGTGAGGTAGTGCCGATAATCCAAATCAAGAATATTGAACTTAGTATCTCCACCAAAAAACTCATTGTAACATGTAAAGATTCCACTCAAAAACATGCCACTATAAGCGTTCTGAACAAAATCACGCGTATCGTAATCTACCTCAATGCCAATACCCGTATTAAACACATCATTACCACTGTATAAAACATCCTCATCCTGCTCCATTAACGGATTCATATTGCTGGTTTTAGTATCATTAAGATCAACTACAAAGCCAACAAAAATTTTTGAATTTGTACGAAACATCAAGCGTTGGTAAAAACGCCAGTATTGCCGGGTATACGCTGTTGTTGAATCTGATTTTGGCACTGTATTACCTTTCTCATAACCAACCCCCCAATAATTGTCTGGCATATCACGTAACTGAAACTCACCTATTGACCTTATTTTGTCTCCTTTCCAGTATATTACATTTAAGGCTCTTAAAGAGAAAGATCCATTTGAACTATAACCAACGGAGAATGGTATGGATGATAAATTAAGCAGTTTATCCTTTTGTGTTTTAAAAGTAATCAATCCACCACCCGAAAGCATCACCTCAGTTTCAGGGGTATAAGTTGGTGCAATATATGGCATCAATTTAAAGCGACTGTTTTCAATCTCAGCAAACCTTAAAGAATCCAGGTTATTAAGAATTTTATTACTCAAAGAATCTTGCTTCTGACCAAAAGACAGAAGAGAAGTTGATAAAAGAATTATGAGTGTCAGATATTTTACCTTCACTGTGGCGTGTGTTATTTAAGTGATTTCTCAAATATAAAGAGAAAAAAAATAAAAAACCTGTTTATTTTTTAATGTTGATTATCTGACAGTTACATGCTCAAAGTCAATAAAATTGAATTTTATTGAAAAAAATTCAACTTTTTAATACGTCCAATTGGCACTTCATTTGTCCTATTTAATGAAAACAAAAATTGAAAGAGATATGAATGCTAAAGCGATTAGGCGAAATCTGTACAAAGTTTTGCGAAAAACAG
The DNA here is from genome assembly GCA_002429115.1 of Saccharicrinis sp. UBA6048. Classification (GTDB taxonomy): domain Bacteria; phylum Bacteroidota; class Bacteroidia; order Bacteroidales; family Marinilabiliaceae; genus Carboxylicivirga. Next base: position 7,448 of record DIYS01000260.1, read on the forward strand.
GTGTACCTAAGAACCGAATCAGTGAAGAAGCCTCGCTACGTGATGAACTTTTTGTTGATGATTTAGACATGAACTGTTTCTTATTTTATTTGGAAACACGTTTTGATGTAGAAATCGAGAATGACGAGATACCTCAATTGACTTCTGTAAAGTCGACTATAGATTATTTACAGAGGCATTGCGCATAAGAATTTTTTCAATGACCAATCCCATGAGGTTGTTTCCAATAAAAAGACTATAAAACCACTCATTTATCGTCCCATCAACTCATTTGGAAACAACCTTTGTTTTTTTAAAAACTTTCTCCAAAGCTTCATCCGGACGGATGATATTATAATCTTCCCAAAAATCAGCATCTGTTTCAGTGATTTGTTCAGATAGAACATAGTTTGATTTATAAAGCTCCGAAGGCTTCAGTTTTACTTTATCTCTTGCTTCCCAATCACTTATTAACAATTCTGAAACAGCTGTAAACACAGAATTCACTTTTTTTCTTCGGTCATTAATATGAATGACGATTTTTCCATCTATCCTATTTAAAATCCATTTACCATTGAATGGTCTATAGTCAATGTAATAACTGGCTTTTAATGGTTTGGCTTTTACTTTTCGCGAAGCTTTTTTAATCAAAGTACGCCCGCTTGATCGAAGCGCTTTCTTAGTCAATTCAAACTCTGAACGAACCAATGCAAAACTCTCAGCATTAATATACATCGTTCCTTTATAAAGGTGATCTCCATCATCAGAAACAGGTTTAAACAAGACTTTGTAAACTATTTCATCATCTAGTATATCTATACCACCATAGGCATATTTGTATTGAGAATTCTCTTCGTGAAAAAAGTCCTTGTACCTGGCAATATCAACTCTTGAAAATTGAAACGGCCCGCCTTCAAGTTTAAAATCAATAAGATCCATTGCCTGAAGATCATTTTTTTTTCGTCCTTTTATAAATCGAACGCGCTCCATACTCGATGGGTTCAAATAGGACGGTTTAACAATCTCAACGATTGCTTCTGAAACCTGCACATAGGCATCGTCCTGCTTTATCGATTCGCGGAAAAATCCTGATAATACAGCCTGTTCGTCAAAATAATTAGCTGCATATGAAGCATATAATTCGCTTAAAATCTCATCGGGATCTTTATAAGCAACCTGCACCTCATTAAGCTTTACAGTTGACGACATAAGTTGCACATCTGCCAGGGTATCACGTTCCGGAATAGTCATCTCCAAAGATTGATATCCCAAAAAAGAGAAAACCATAACTTCACCTTGATAGAATAACGGAACCTTAAACTCATACTGCCCATCAGCGTTTGAAATCGTTCCAAGCGGCCGTCCTTTTACCGAAATATTAACCAAAGGCAATGCGATCATTTCATCGGCATCCATCACTGTTCCTTGAATTATAATATGAGATTGCAGATTATCCTGATCATTAAGCATCTTCCGAATTACAATCTGGCCATCAACATAAACTATATCAACATCTTCACTTTTAAGAACATGCTGAACAATTGCCAATGCATGTTGGTGATAGAAATCTGCACTTATAATGCTATCCGTTGGTATCGAGTTAACATCGTAAGCTATATCGATCGATGTTTTATTGGTTAAGGTATCAAATAAAGCTTCGAGTGAAATTTGTTCCTGAGAAAATGAAACGACTTGGGCATTCAATGAAGTAACAAGCATCAGTAAGAATATGGTGAATCCATAATTACTTGTTTTCCGATGCTTCATCCTTTACGTTGTTATGTGATTATTCTCTATAAATATATCAATTTATTTATAACGTGATTACATATTAAACACTGTCAATGCTATTGCTCTTTACTGATGATATAGATATTGTCGTTTCTGATATATTTTAAATTAAAGGTCATACAAACCGACTCAAGAACATGCTCTAAGGAGTATTGGCTAAATGTTGCATTAAGGATCTCAACATCTGCATTTACATCGTCCTGTACTTCAATTTCAATATGATATGTTTCTTCAATTGTATCAAATACATCCGATAATTTCGAATTATCAAATTCAAGCTCCATGGTCATCCAGGCTTTATAGTTATTGGTGGCCACTGACCTTTTCTCTAGTATACCGCTTTCAGTACTATGCTTCACTGCATCGCCGGCAACGAGAATTACATTATTCTCAGTGACTTTAGAGTCTACACGCACTTTTCCGGTTGAAACTATCACCTCAGAACTTTCTGCCGCAGCATAATCTTTGACATTAAAAGAAGTTCCCAATACCTGAACAGAAATGCGATCGGTTTCGATCACAAATGGCATATTTTCATCACTGACTACATCAAAAAATGCTTCTCCGCTAAATTTGACTTGCCGGGTATCGCCTTTAAACTTTTTCGGATAGCTAATTGTACTTCCATAGTTTAAGCCAACAGATGTACCGTCAGGCAGAGTGATTTGCTCAACGGAAGCGTTGGTTGCATAAGTTACCAATTGACTATCTGTGTATAGTTTCAAAAACACTACAGAAGCTAACAAGCAAATGATTATTGCAGCTGCAGAAACAACCCATTTAAAGCGTTGAATAATGCTTTGACTGATGCTTTGGTTGACATTATTCCAGGCATTATCTGTATTGATACTTTGCAACTCTTGTGCATACCCAGCATCTCCCCACAATTTTTTAACCTGCTTCTCAACATCCGGATCAGACTCAAGCTCAAGCTGCAATTGTTTGCTTTCCTGCTCACTTAACTCACCAGATACATCTTTTGCTAACAGGCTCCAGCTAATATTTTTGTTTTCTTTATCCATCTTCACTTCTATTAAAGCATCATTATTAACAACATGGTAGCCAGCAATTGCTTCTTAAGAGGCTGAAGATGTTCTCTTAAATACTTAAGCGCTTTACCCATCTGTACCTCAACAGTTTTTGGCGAAATATTTAGTTTACTGGCTATTTCTTTATACTTAAGCCCGTCCAGCCTACTCATTTTGAATATTTTTCGACGCTGCTCCGGTAATTCATCAATTACCTTATTAATCTGATTCAGATACGCATTTTCGTTAAATGACATCCATTCAACATCGGTTTCCTCATGGACCTTCTCATAATGACGAACCACTTGTTGGTGCTTCAATTCATTGGTACACCTGTTTCGGACAGCAACAACCAAAAAACCTTTCAACGATCGTATTTGAAGCGTTCTCCGCTTCTCCCACATCTGCACAAAAACTTCCTGAACAATGCTTTCCGACAAATCTCTGTCATTCAAATACTTTTGCCCTAAAAGCACCAGATGTGGGTAATAATTTCTAAAAACCAGCTCAAACGCATACTTATCACCTACTTTTATCTTTTCTAAAAGTTCGTTTTCGTTATCCGGATACCGTGTATGCGCACTCATGTATATGCATTTTTATAAAGGACATCTGTTGGTAAATAATCCCTTACTCAAGTTACATTTTTTTGAAGAAAATAAATAAAAATGCTTCAATCAGTCATTTAACCATTCAAAACGCGTTACAACAGCTGCATGATCTGAAGGAAATCCATGCGAGTATGTGTCGATCAAAAACGACTCAATTGGCAATAACTTTTCACCTCGTGCATATATGTAGTCTACCCTGTTTTTGAGGAGGGAGTCGTTACGAAGCGAATAGGTAAAGCCTCGATGATCTATTTCATTTGGATTGATTTTCCGGTATGTATCAACAAAGCCTTTTGACTCTAACCTGCTACTAACAGGATATTTTATTGCCAGCCCATTGTAATAAGTATTTGTTGATGTCCAATCAAGATGAGAGCCAGAATTCATGCCACCACCGATAACAATTGGCACTTTACCTGCATTGAGCATCAGGTGTTGCATTTCACTTAATATAAACCGTAGCTCTTTACCCCGGGTTTTGCTCTCCCAAAATTCAACTGTGTCAGCTACTGCAATACCACTATTCAGGTAGGTGTTTATATTGGGCTTTTCACTTAAACCAAGCAGACAAATAACAGCCCGTTCATCTTTGTTTAACTGCAATTCAATACATGCCACCTTCTCATCCTGAAACAGGTTATGACTCTTCCCAAAAGGAAATTTACTAAGGATCGACAGGCTTTCATTACGGCGATAGAGATTAAATCCTAACTCGTCGGCAATAACTGTTGCTGCACGATTGGCCTCCTGCAGCATGACTACATCAACTTCAGCTTTGCGAATAATATCAACAATACGCTGCACACCAACATACTTTCCATCATGGATGCCATCGTCCCAAATATTCCAGGTCATGACTGATAAATGATCATTAATTTCTGGTTCTCTCTTACAAAAATGAGCGTAGTTATCGTACATCCCACGAACCTCATCCCTGTTCAAAACCCTTGACCACATAGACAAACGATCAATATAACCATTGAACAAGTTTTCACCGATATGATCGTCTTGGTCATCAATGCCTATATTTATTGCTGCACCATCAAGGTTAATATGTCTGGTAACGTGTGAGTAAATTGCCACGCTACGTCCATCAAAATATAGGGAAGATTCATGTTGGTCTCCATTATAGGTAACTACAATATTGTGCCACTTTCCATCATCGATAGCTTGCTTGCCTGTCGGGCTATAAGTCCACTTTTTACTCCCATCAGTTAATTGCCAGCTCCATGCTCCATCAGGCTCAGCATTTAATTGCCAGCCACTTCGTGTTTCATTTTCATTCTGATATTGCGACAAAATAGTGTAGAATTCCGGGTCTCCTGGATACTTTTTTACCCACACCGATATTGTAAACCCACTATAATCATTGAGTGAAAAGACATCTTTAAATTTAATATTGAGTGGCTTGCGAATTTCAGCATTCAAAGAAAGGTCCAGGCAAGTATCTTTGCTCTCGACTGCATAAGAGACTGTTTGAGGACCAAAAACAGCCACCTTTGCCAAGCCATCATTTTCAATGGAATTATTGAAATTAAAATCCAATAACGGTTTGCCAACCCGGGTTTTGTCTTCACACGAAAGAAGGCATAACATTACAATGCATAAAAAACATAAGTGAGCTTTTAGCATACTTTTTAATTTGGTTTTAGAAACCCCTCTACATCAACTGCTTTATTTGTACTTAGTTCTTTTAAAATTGTTTCCAATTCGTCGGTCATAATTTTAAAACACTCGTTAAAATCCGGATGTCCGTTTTTAAAATGATCTTCCGATTTTATTGCCAATGCATATAAATTTGGTGCAGAGATGGTACCTGCAATGCCTTTAAAAGAATGAAGCATACGTTCTGCCACCTCGCGATCATCTTCGCGAACAACATTAAACTCATCGACAAAATTCTGATGGTCGTAATAAAAGCGTTGCAACAATCGTTTAAAGAAATCCCATCTGTTAGCAAATCGCTTAACCCCATCTTCCACATTAATACCTTCAATCAAAGGCAATTGATCAACTGACTCCTGAACTTCAATGATTGGCTTCTCTTTAATGGCAATTGGCTTGCGCTTATGCGTTCGCCCTCCTCTGCGTCTCTCAACCCACTTCAGTACTTTCTTATAGACTTGCTCCGGATCAATTGGTTTAGCAATCATATCCACCATGCCGGCATTCAGATATTTCTTCTTTATTCCTCCAATCGCATCAGCAGTCAAGGCTATTACTGGTAAAGCCACATGATCATCCATTGCAAGAATGCCTTTGGTTGCATCGTAACCATCCATAACCGGCATCTGGATATCCATCAACACAAGGTCATAGTAATCTTTACCACCATCTCGAACTGCTTCAATGGCTTCTTCCCCATTGGAAACCACGTCAACCTTCACGCCAGCAAGCTCCAGAAGTTCAATACCAATCTGCTTATTTGTTTCATTATCCTCAACCAGTAGAACCATTACGTTATTAACCTCACGTAATTCATTAAGATAGAGACCTGGTTCTTTTTTTCGCCATGAAGATTTTGTTCTCTCTTTACCAAATGCCTCCATGCATGCATCATGCAAGGCAGAGAAATTAACCGGCTTTATGATTGATCCAACCGCATTCGCTTTAAGAAATTTCTGTTGTTCTTTCTCATCCCCAAAAGCATTTGTCATGACTAACATTGGAAGCTTTTGCGTGTTATTGACATACAATTCCTGAACCGCATGCTTAAACTTTGTGCCAGGCACATTCCAATCGGCAATTACCAGATCAATCGTACCATTTTGTCGCCCTTCCACCAGCTCTAGTATAGCTGCATCACTTCTTCGTACCAGCGTTACTCTAAATTTAAGTAACTCCAGCATATCTTTAATGATTGATGATGTTGTTGGGTGACTATCAAGAACCAACACGTGTTTATTTTCAATGTCGGCAGGTGGTATTAACAAGTCCCTTTTCTGAGCCTTTTGCTTACCTGCTTTAATGGTAAAGAAAAATGAACTACCATCACCATATTCACTTTCAGCCCATATGCGTCCTCCCATTAAGCCAGTCAAGTTCTTACATATTGCTAAACCAAGCCCGGTGCCACCATACTTGCGAGTTGTAGAAATATCTGCCTGTGAAAATGAATCGAATAATTTCTCAAGAATATCATCTTTGATACCAATACCGGTATCTTTTACTTCGAATAATAATTCAACTTCCTCATCATCCTCTTGAAGTACCAGTACACTGGTGACAATTTCTCCTCCGTTAGTAAATTTAATGGCGTTATTCACCAAATTTATCAATATCTGTGACAAACGCAGAGGATCACCTACTAAATTTAACGGCACATCAGCATGTAAAGCATAAATAAAGTCAAGGCCTTTTTCGTGTGCTTTGTATGCCACCATATTACTCAGGTCATCAAACACTTGCTCCAGGTCATAATCAATCTCTTCAATGACCATTTTACCAGCTTCAATTTTTGAGAAATCTAGTATATCATTGATGATACCCAATAGAGCCTTTGAACTACCTTGAATCTTTTTCAGATAATCGGCCTGCCCCGAGTTAACTTCCTTTTCAATAGCGAGGTGTGTCCAGCCAACAATCGCGTTCATAGGCGTACGAATTTCATGGCTCATTCTCGCCAGAAAGTCACTTTTCGCTCGTGTTGCAGCTTCAGCATCATCCTTAGCTTCCTTAAGTAATACTGCATCCTTTTCTTTGGCGATAGAAATACCCAGTGTTACCGTATAAGCCCTGAAAATTGCACGGTGCGATTCAACCCATGGCATGCCTCTGTCTTTATTTCCAAAACCGATAAATCCCCAGAAACGATCGCGTGCGAATACCGGAACAATTAACATACTTTCAAGATCAAGAGCCTCGAATAGAAACTGTTCGTCTTCGTCAAAATCATCTTTGTAGCCACTGATATCTTTTTTATCGGATAACAAATGAAACCATCTTGTGCCAATCTGATTATAGGTATGCTGATCTAAATCCTCACGGTAAATTGGTTTGATTTTATCTTTTTGCCACTCATACATATGTGTGGCTTTTGGCGGTTTATCACTCTCAGCCAAACTATTTTTAAATATAAATGTGTGATCAACATTAGCGCTTTGAGCCACAATTCGCAATGATTTCTGGATGGCTTCTGTTGAGTTTTGATTCGCAATCAGCTCTTTAACCGCTTCAGCGACACCTTCCAGAAAGCGATCACGCATCATCACTTCTGATATGGCTTCTTTTGTGGCAGTTACATCGATCATTACGCCCTGCAAATAATGACCGCCATCGCTTTGTTTGACGGACATTCCCTTTTCATGCAACCAACGCATTTCACCTCTCACATCTGCTATACGGTATTCTACCTCGTATGAATGATTACGCTGTACCGCCTGTTTGATGGTATCAAGAACACGTTCCCGGTCATTCTCAAAAATAAGATTTGTAAAAGACTGAACTCCATCAAGGAAATTCTCAGCCTCGAAGCCCGTCACTTTCGTAAATCCACTACTCAGGAATAACATAGTACGGCTATCATCTACCAAACCTGTGTATACAATCCCCGGAACATTGGTTACAATATTACGGTAGTTCTCACGACTACGCTCCAGCTCACGCAAGGCTTTGTTAAGTTCGGTGATATCTGTAGAAATGCCACAAACGGCCTGAATTTCACCCTTTTTATTACGGATAGGAAATTTATTGGATAGAAAGTAGCGTTTTCCGGCTCGTAACTCAATTTCTTCTTCGTAATGAATTGGCACACCACTATTAATCACCTGCAAATCAACTTCGCGCCATTGCTCTACCGGTTCTTTTCTAAACAAGACATCCGCTTTTTTACCAATAACATCTTCCTCATTTATCCCAACTTCATCGCACCAATTTTGATTGACAAGGGAATAACGTCCTTCCAAATCCTTTACATATATAAGGGCTTTGGAATTGTTAATTATATCTCCTAACAGTCGTCGATTGTCTTCTATAGCTGTTTCGGCATGCCGGCGTTTACGTTCATCTGAAGTAATGGTGAAAACAAAAAACCTTAACACAAGTACACCAGCTATAATGGCAATAACGACCAGAATCACCAGAAAATTAAGGCTTAGTTCGCCCCATTTTTTGAGCATCCCGGATTGTACTTTAGAGGCTTGCTCTGCTTTATTTTCAAAAATTAGTGCATTTGCCCGTAAACTCTTCTGAATACCTTCAATGTTTGTTACCAAATCGTATGACCGAAGCAAATCTTGTTCATAATGTCGCAAATCTGACCTTATTTGCTTCATATATGTGCGGGCATCAATACTGTTTATTTTATTCTCAATAACGTAAGTCAGGTTAAGTGCTTTATCAAAAAGCATTTCAAGCGAATCTCTGTATTGCCGCTCTACTTCACCAAACTTCATTCGTGTTTCAATGGCCCGAATCGATACAATATAATTATGAACACTTCGGTAAGAAGTTACGGCCTCACTGTGCAGATTAACTTTATTAGCCGTCCATGTGCTCATTAACTTCTGCTGCTTTACTTCTCCAAATTCAATCACCTGATAAATACTATCCGTCTTATCAAACAACTGATTTTTATAGCCATACAATTGAGCATACAACTTAAAGTCTTTATTGAAAGCTGTGATCAGATCAAACATAGGAGAAAGAATCTCTTTTGTTTCATTGGTCGCTTCAGATTGATCGATTAGCTGAAGTCTATTACTGATAATTAATGTTAGTGAATCAACATTATGAATTAGCGATGTATCGCCTGATATAATGGCTCGTTTCTCGTTTAGACGCAAATGGTAAATATTGTCCTGAAGCCTGTTGACCTGCTCCGTACTCTCTACAATGTACGACATGCGCCTAATACCCCTGATACTCAAAAAGGAAACAACCGTCATAATCAGAATAATGATTACAAAAGCAACAACGACCTTACGCTGAATTGTTTTAGCCATCCCCTTTAAGTGTAACTGCCCCATACATATTGTGTTTAGTAATTTTCAAAGATAGTAACATTTTTAACGCTCTTAAAACTGTCAATTGTTAAAACGTTTTTTGCGACAAAGTGTTAACAATGTGAGTTCGATTTAAATTTCAAACTTCAGGTTAATATATCATCTGTCTTCATTATTTTTGAGACAATATAAACTGAAAAGAATGGAAAACATAACCCTGATACGAAAAAGCATATTTATACTGTTGATTTACATTCTGATTACACCATTTGCTTTAGCACAGAATCCTAAATATGAAATGAGAGGCGTTTGGGTAGCAACTGTAGCAAATATAGATTGGCCAAGCAAGCCTGGTTTAAAACCCAAACAACAGAAACAGGAAATTATTGACATTGTAACCAATACAAAGAAACTGGGCCTCAACTGCATTTTTCTTCAGGTAAGACCTGCATCGGATGTTTTGTATAACTCACAATTTGAACCATGGTCTGAAGTATTGACCGGTACACAGGGACAACACCCCAAATATGATCCGCTGGAATTTTGGATTGAACAGGCACATAAGAATGGGCTTGAATTACACGCCTGGATAAATCCTTACCGGGCATCTATGTCTTTAAAAAAAGAACTGCACGAAAAACATCCGTATCATCAGCACCCTGAATTATTTGTTGAATACGGAGGTAAGCTGTATTATAATCCTGGCGAACCTGAATCAAACAGCCATATCAATAAGGTAGTTAATGAACTTGTTGACAACTACAATATTGATGGTATCCACATGGATGATTATTTTTATCCATATCCGGTGGCAGGACAATCATTCCCAGATTCAAGCCAGTTTGTTAAGTATGGCAAAGATTTTTCTGACATTAATGCATGGCGCAGAAATAATGTGGATAACACCATTGAATCGCTTAGGCATACCATTAAGAGTTCAAAGCCCTGGCTGCAATTTGGCATTAGTCCGTTTGGAGTTTGGCGTAATAAAGAAGATGATCCTAAAGGCTCAGACAGCAGAGCTGGCATAACTAACTATGATGGCCTACATGCAGATATTTTATTATGGATGGAGAATAAATGGATTGACTACGTAGTGCCACAACTTTACTGGGGCACCTCACATCCGGTGGCCAATTATAACAAGTTATCGGATTGGTGGAATGAAAACCACTTCAATATTCCGGTCTATATAGGTCATGGATTATACAGGGTAGGTAGTGATAATAAAGACTGGCAAAACCCTGAGCAACTGCCATTCCAGATGCAGAGCGTTCGTGATTATCAAAATCTGAGCGGAAGTGTTTTCTTTAGCTATAAACATTTTAATCGCGACCTAATTGGCTTTCAGGATACTTTGCAGAATAATTTCTACAGCACCAAGGCAATTGTTCCACATATCGATAAAAACAAAGTCCCTAATAAAGAAAAGGTCTTAAAGATTAAAGCCAATAAACGACGTATCTCCTGGAAAACATCAACTGACAATAGTTTTGGCAAATACATTCTTTATATTTATGATTCAGCCCAGGCATTTAATCCCGACGATACTTCAATGATTTTCGACATTAGCTATTCCAGAAAATATAAACTCCCTAAAAAGAAAACTAAGCTGAGAAAGCAAATGCTGGTTCGAATTGCGTCGATTGATAATTACAATACGGAAGGAACAATTAGCCAGCCTGTTGTTTTTAAATATTAATCGGACTTAATCCTATTGAATTTGACTGTCTTAAAATTGTTATCTAAATTTAATTCTCACAAACAATAATACCTCTAATTATGATCATAGCATTAATCGCAATTGGCGTCATCCTGCTTGGTGTGACCATATGGCTTTTGAGTATAGATGGCTCATACCATGTAAAAAGATCAATTAAAATTAATACATCTAAAGATGAAGCCTTTAAATTGGTATCTGACTTTAACACCTTGAAAACCTGGTCGCCGTGGCTTTGCATGGAACCGGATGCAAAAGTGGAAATTACCAATGACGGGAAAGGAGTTGGCGCCGTCAATAAGTGGGTTGGTGAACTGGTAGGTTCAGGTGAGATTGAGCATATAGCTATAAACGATAATGTATCTATCGACCAGGAAATCAGATTTATTAAACCTTTCAAATCTAAATCGCAGGTTTACTGGCAGTTTGACGATTCTGATGGTGATTATGAAGTCACCTGGGGCATGAAAGGTGCTATGCCATTCTTTTTTAAGTTTATGGCCAAACAAATGGAACCATGGATTGGAATGGATTATGAGCGTGGCCTGAAAATGATTAAAGACCTGATCGAAAAAGGATCGATAGCATCAGACATTACAATTGAAGGCACAACATCATTAGATGGCTTTAAATACATCGCCCATAAAGTGACATGCCCGATGTACGAAGTTGGTGATTATATGAAGAAAAGCTTTGAAAAAATTAATACGGTTTGTGATGCCAAAGAATACGATGCCGGATTAGCATTTTCAATCTATCACAAGTTTGATTTTACTGATCCAGAGTGCACTTACTCTTCCGGCGTTCCTTTTAAAGATGGATTAGAAGTGAGTGATGATTTATACACGGATCATTATCCTGATATTAAAGCTGTAAAAGTAAAGTTCAAAGGTGATTATGAGCATCTAGGAAATGGATGGGCTGCAGCATTTAGCTATATGCGCTACAAAAAGCTTAAAATGAATAAGAAAATATCGCCGATCGAAATTTACAGAACAGATCCAAGAAAAGAACCAAATCCGGAAAACTGGATAACTGATATTTACATTCCAATTAAATAACTTCAAAACCGGCACTGTCCGGTTTTTTTGTGCTTATAAACCAGTGAATATAAGATTCAGTCAAACAATACGGTAATAATTGTGTTTCATCACAAACAACATGAAATGCCACAACATAAACAAAAGATATTACAAGCAGTAACAATTACGAATAATACGATTCTTGCAGAGCAGGTGCATTTGATCACCCTTGAGAAACCATTTTCATTTAAAGCGGGCCAGGTGATTGCTGTAGCCATGAATGCCGATGACGAACCACGCCTGTACTCTATAGCGTCGTCTGAACAAGCTGATCAGCTTAGCATATTGTTCGACATCAAGCCCGATGGTGAGCTAACACCTCCACTTTCACAGGTTAAAAAGGGTGATACCATTTATATATCCGAACCATTTGGTAAATTTTTATGCGAAAGTAAACCAGCTACCTGGATAGCCACAGGGACGGGCATCGCACCCTTCATTTCACTAATTGAATCAGGCAAAGCCGAAATCATTCAATTGCTACATGGCGCCAGAACGATTGACAAGTTCTTCTTTCAGGATACAATCGAGGAATATCTTGGAACTGATTACCTACGTTTCTGTACGAACGAAATTAACTCACAAACCTACAAAGGGCGCTTAACCACTTACCTTAAAAACACTGAAGAGCTCGCAACCAATAATAAATACTATCTTTGCGGCAGTCCACAAATGGTAATTGATGTGCGAGAAATATTGATATCCAGAGGTGTACCATTTGACAACATTATAGCAGAAATTTATTTTTAAAATGAGCAAAGAGGCATTATACGGCAAAACGCTAAGTGAATTGAAGACTTGTGTGACTGAATTGGGTTTACCAGCATTTACCTCAAAGCAAATTGCAAACTGGCTTTACCAGAAGCATGTTAACTCTATTGATGAGATGACGAACCTGTCGAAGAAAGCCAGAGAAGTTCTAAATAATCAATACGAAGTTGGTCTTTCAGCACCTCAATCCTTCCAGGAGTCGGTTGACGGAACTAAAAAATATCTATTTCAGACCAATGACAAGCAGTTTATCGAAGCTGCTTATTTACCTGAAACCAATAGAAATACGCTTTGTATTTCCTCACAAGTAGGTTGTAAAATGGGCTGCTTGTTTTGCATGACAGCCAGACAGGGCTTTCAAAAGAACCTGACTGCCGGAGAGATTCTTAATCAAATTGCCAGTCTGCCTGAGCGCGATGGCTTAACAAATGTTGTTTATATGGGCATGGGCGAACCCATGGACAATATTGACAATGTGCTTAAAAGCCTTGAAATAATAACGTCTGACTGGGGCTACGGATGGAGCCCACGACGAATTAATGTTTCAACCATTGGAGTTGTACCTGCAATGCGACGGTTTATTGAGGAATCGGAAGCTCACCTGGCAATCAGCTTGCATTCGCCGTTTAATGAAGAGCGCAAACAGCTGATGCCGATCGAAAATGTGTATTCTGCTGAAAAAGTGATAGAAGCTTTAAAGGATTATGACTTTGGAAGACAGCGACGTATCTCTTTTGAATACATCATGTTTGAAGGCGTCAATGATTCACCAGATCATGTAAAAGGCTTACTAAAACTTTTAAATGGCGTTAAGTGTCGAATTAACCTGATTCACTTTCACCCGATACCAAATTCGCCATTAAAAGGAAGCGCATATAAAACGATGGAAATGTTCCGGGATAAACTTTCTCAAAAAGGAATTACAACCACCATTCGTAAATCACGAGGTGAAGATATCTATGCCGCTTGTGGGCTTTTATCAACGAAAAAGCTCATCAAAGAAGAAGAGGATAAAGATTATTAGAAGTCTCTATTAATCTGTTCTTGATTAAAAAAATCACAACTCTGAGAGGTAGAACATTATTTTAACTTGACATTTAAAATAATCTGATTTAGCTTTATCAATATTTAATACTAAACTAACCAGTATGTTAAAACTAATTTTAAACGGAATTGTAGGCAAAGACGCCGAAGTTAAAAATGTTGGACAAAGAAAAGCAATCAATTTTGACGTTGCTGTTTCGATGGATTACAAAAACTCCAAGGGAGAAAAAGTTGAACGAACAGAATGGGTTCGAGCTGTCATGTGGAAAAGCGATAAGCAAAGTACCAAAGTTTCAGAATTTCTGAAGAAAGGTCAAAAGGTGCTTATTGAAGGAACACCCGGCAGTGAAGGCTATCAAAGTAAAGATGGGACAGTTAAATCTGCCCTTCAGGTCAACGTTAAAGATTTAGAATTGCTCAACTAAAAAATATCGATTTGACTGAATATAGGCCACATGCGTAATGTATGTGGCTTTTTTTATAAAACTGCACATACGTCAGACGCTTTAGTTTCAATAAGCGATTCACTCACAACCATTGGCGCATTGTTTAAATGCATTATTTTTTTTGTCTTCTTACAAGATGCTACATATATAGCATTCATCGGCATTCGACATAAATCTCCAGCTTAACTTTACAATTATTCATCATAAAAGATATTTGTTATTTTGATCTTTAGTTTTATATTTGTTCAACCCTATCAAATAACATTTTAACCTTAAAAAATGAACCTAATCTTTAAATTAAATTTAGCACACTACTACAAGGTATACTCCCCGAGTAATTTAAATACCCCCTCATCATTTCAAAAAAAACTTCCGAGACTTTTTAAAAAACCTCGGAGACTTTTTTAAAATCTTCCGATGTTTTTCGAAAAACTTCCGATGTTTTTTGATATGCAATTATATTGCTAATAATCAACGAAATAGATTTTTACCTTTTTTAATTAATTATTAACTCCTAAAAATTAGTTTTTATGGCTATTAAATTTAAACTGATCACACGCAAAAACCCTTCTAAACCAGAACAAGCTCCAAAACATTATGCGAGCATTGTAAGGCCTGAAAAAATCACCATTGATGAGCTATCGAGAAGAGTGGCTGAGATTTCACCAGTCAATGAGCTGGATACGCAAACAGCCTTGTTATCCTTAGCTAAAATCATCCCTGAGTACCTGGCAAATGGTGCCACGGTCGAACTGGGCGATTTAGGCCGATTGCAAGTTAACCTGTCGAGTAGTGGTGTTGAAAATGAAGAAGATTTCAGGAAAGAACTAATCAAATCGTGCAATGTGCGCTTTCAGCCTAGTGTTCAGGTAAAGAAAGCAATGAAAAACGTAGATTACAAGAAAGATTAATCGAATAAATAAAAAGTAACACCTCAGGTTGTCAAA
>DIYS01000113.1 GCA_002429115.1 Saccharicrinis sp. UBA6048
GAATCAAGGTTAATGCAACACTGAGGCACTGAAGCACTGAGTTTATAATCAATTAGAGTTTCGCGGTATTTGTCAAATCCGTAAGGATTTTCCTCTGTGTACTCACTAATATTTATAACAATGAGTCTTGATGGTTATTCAAAATACAAAGCAAAAAAGGTCGTTTGACTTACCTTAATTTTATCATTCTCTCTGCCTTTGCGTCTTTGTGTTTTTTACTGTTGATTGATACAAATAGTTGATTTTATGCACACATAATAACATTATGTCCAAAAATATTTGATTAAATGATAGCTTCCAACTTATATTTGCATGAAAACAATTAACTAACCCTTATTCTTAATTAACTGATGCCCAAAAGAAGTAGACTTTCCATATTTGATACGGCTTATGATGTATTAGCGTATGTACTGAAACTCCATAAGCATCCGACTCAAAAGTCTGTTTATATTGCACGTGATAAACAATTATACAGACGAACCAAGTGGGGATTTGAACCACTTGAGCGCTATAATCTCAGAATTCAACTTAGAAGAAAAGAGCGAAAGATCGATTACTTAAATGATGAGTTGGATAATTTAACGGAAGAGTACAACCTACTATTAAAACGCAAAACAGGATTGATCAATCACTTGCATGATGCTGATGAGCGATTAAAAGAAGCCCGACGAGAAAAAGGATTTCTTAAGAAACACCTGAAGGAAGTACTCGATCAGAATATCGCACTGGATAAACGCTTACAGCGAATGCAAAATCAGGAAGAGAATAACCTGTTGCAAATAGATAAACTGAAGCGAACGAAGGATAATCTTTTAGAGAGCAATACTAGTTTATCCGACAAAACCAGACAGCAGAAAGCTCAGATTGCCTCCCTTCATAAGATGGTTGAAGATTTAAAAAACAAAGTCCGACAGCAAATAAAGGAGGAAGTTATTTAATTATCTCTCCTGAAAATATTGGCTTGATTGCAAATTGATATTGATAGTCCTTAGGTACAATCAGGTAATTCGCATGTGGTTTGCCTCTTCGGGAATTATCGCCACCAACACCCATTATTTGGTGATCGATGTGCAAATGAACTTCATTATCGGCCTTCAGATCAAAAGGACGCAATACTCCCCTGTCAGCAGCAGTAAGTTGCTCAGCTGAATAATGAAGGGCCGAGAAACCAAATGTCTGCTCCGATGTGATCAACAAGCCATCTCCATCAGGATTAAGTAGCTTTAACCAGCGAGTGTCGGTTTTATAGCCATTTTCCTGTGGACTAGCATACGCCACCTGTAGTTCATTGACAATGCTGGAATAGAGCCCCACAAAAGTTGCTGTTTTACGATCGGGATAATTCTCAAAAGGACCGCGGCCATACCACTGCACATTGGAATATTCATCATTAAGTGACATGTACATGCCTATGCGAGGTATAAATGGCAACGATCGACGATCGGTTTTAAACTGGTAATCGACATGTACCTTGCCATTACCTGTCACGACATAGGTGAGATGAACACGCGAATCAACGCTTGGTAAATCAATAATAAAAGAAGCGATCACCTGCATATTACCCTGGCGCGATAAAGATGAATGAACCACTTTGGCACTATCCATGGCATGTCGCCAAACTCTACATTCACTGACCATCCCATAGCCATAGTCGTTATCATTGGGTGCTTTCCAGAATGAAGGTATCAAGGGCTTTTCAATCATCTCTTTGCCGTTATACACAAAAGATGTCATGCCAGCTGTGGTTTTATCAAACTGAATGGTGAAGCGCTCACCTCCAACAATAAAAACGTCATCACCCCAAAGCAATGAGACTGGCGCTTTACTTGTCAAGGCAGGTGAAACATATGCATTGCCCAGGTGAATCTGTTCCGTTGCCAGAATTGTTTCCGCAGGCAGAATACCCCAATCCTCTTTTAAAGTCACTTTAAAGTTAAGAAAATACTCAGCCGCTTCTTTTCGCTTCCAACCGTTAAAATAAAAGGGGATTTTCTTCTTTTCGCCGGGAGCAATGGCCTCCATCTCCTGACTGCCGCTTGATACTACTACTCCATCTTCGATCATTTCCCAGTCGAGTCGAAAGCGATCCAATCTTATAAACTGGTAATTATTACTTACAAACAAAGCCTGATCAGTAAATGGCACGGGCTCAATGAGTATATTCTGATACACCTTCTTTACTTCATAAATTTCAGGCCGCAAAGTACGATCGGCATTAACCAGTCCATTCATGGGGAAGTTATCGTCATTGGGCATCTCTTCAGATCCAAAATCACCACCAAAGGCCCAATACTTCACCCCGTCTTTTTCCTGAATTATGCCCTGATCCATCCAATCCGAAATAAATCCGCCCTGCAGGTTATCGTACTCGTGAATAACATCCCAATAATCCAGTAAATTTCCTAAACTATTGCCCATAGCATGTACATACTCGCATAAGATAAGCGGACGTGTCTGATAGCTTATACCATATTTCACCAATTGATCAATGCCGGTATACCTGGGGCATACGATATCGGTATGTTCTTTTTGTCCGGCCTGCACATATTGAACCGGACGTGTGGGATCAAACTGCTTGAGCCAGGAGTAACAAACTTCGAAATTAACACCATCGCCAGGCTCGCTCCCCAGTGACCAGGTGATTACAGAAGGATGATTTTTATCGCGCTGCACCATTCGTTGTACACGATCAAGATGCGCCTTTTGCCACAGGGTGTCATTGGCGAGACTTTTGACACCAAAGCCCATATCATGCGATTCAATATTGGCTTCATCAACGAGATAAAGACCATACTCATCGCACAATTGATACCAATAAGGATCGTTGGGGTAATGGCTGATACGAACGGCATTGATATTATGCGATTTCATCAGCCGGATATCATCAAGCATAGACTCTCGGCTGATCACATGACCTGTAAACTCATCATGCTCGTGACGATTAACACCATTTATTGTGATTGCCCGACCATTGACCAAGAGCTGAGCACCTTTGATCTCCACCTCACGGAAACCCACTTTTATGGCTGTTGACTCAAGCAGTGATCCTTTCTGATCAGACAAATTCAGTTGAAGAATATATAAGGCTGGCGTTTCGGCTGTCCACAAGTAAGGGTTTTGTAGAGCACCATTAAAGCTTAGCTGATGAAAAGAGCTATCTGCCACAAGGGTTTCTGTAGCTTCATAAACAGTTTTATTACCATCAAGCAGCTTCGCTTCCAATTGCCAGGTTCCGGAAGGCGTTAGCAGGTCTAACTCTGTACGAATGGAAAACCTTGCATCCTGATAAAGCGAATCCAAATCGCAACGAAAATCAATATCGCGGATACGGATGTCTTCCGTTGCAAAAAGATACACATCCCGTTCGATTCCACCGATCTGCCAAAAATCCTGACACTCGAGGTAAGAACCATTACTCCAGCGATACACCTCAAGAGCCAATGAATTTACTCCAGCTTGAATATACTCTGTGATTTCAAATTCTGCAGGTAGCTTTGATCCTTGCGAATACCCAACTTTGCGTCCATTAATCCAAATGTAAAAAGCCGATTTGACAGCCCCCAAATGAATAAATACACGCTTACCCTCCCATCCTTCTTTCAGCTCAAAACGATGGCGATAAGAACCTACAGAATTCCCGTCATCAGGAATCCAAGGTGGCTGAGGGTTTTCCATTGCAAAAGGATAAGAGCTTTTGGTATAGATGGGTGTTCCATATCCTTCCAATTCCCAGTTGGAAGGTACTTTAATGCTATCCCACCCGGATACATCATAGTCTGCTTGATAGAAATCGACTGGCCGCAGTTCCGGTTGTTTCACCCAATTAAAACGCCAGTAGTCATTTAATAAGTGGTAATTGTCCGATTTGGAAGGGTCAAAGCTTAGTGCATCCTTTTTATTGGAATAGGTGTAGAATGTTGCGCGAGCCTTCTCCTTATTTTGCCCGATCATTTGCGGATTTTCCCAATCGTTTTGTGCCTTTAATCCAAAGGTGAATAGTATTAGTAGAAGGGGTAATATATAGGATTGATGATTCATAAATTATTTATAAGTCCCGATAGTCGGGATAAACCTGTCATTATTTTTAAGTATTAAAATACAAGACACAAGTATCAAGAGATTTACATTCTTAATAAAACATGTTCAACAAACTAACAATTACAAAATGAGTTTAAATTTTTCACCTGTGACGATCATTAATTTACAAAACTTTAGTGGTTTATTTTTATTTAAAAGGATAAAATCAGGGGTATTACCTGCCAGTACTATTTGAATTTAATGGATTAATGACCATCAATAGCACATTCAAAACAAAGGAAAGCAGTATCCTGTCTCAACCTTTGCCTTCGGCGACTTACTTTTTCCAACAGGTGAAAAACTAAGGAAAAACCCCGCTGGCTGCAGCATTCATTGACCCACTAAGTATTCATTCCGGAAAAGATTTAAAAGAATTACAGCTTCGGTTCCAATTATTCATATTTGACCATCTCCCGTTTTT
>DIYS01000004.1 GCA_002429115.1 Saccharicrinis sp. UBA6048
GGGTGTCCGTTTTGCCCCGGAATGGGTGTCCGTATTAAAACAGAACAGGTGACCGCTTTGCTCCGGAATGCCTGTCCGCTTTAAATCGGAATGGGTGTCCGTTTTGCTCCGGATTTTGCAACTATGGATAGAATCCGTATAAATTACAATCGCACCTTTTAATCGAGGAATAAACTTAATTTCATTGCCAATATTAATAATACCAGAAATACTTTGATTTGAATTTACAGCTTTAAATAATTCATAGGTGCTTTGTTCAGTTTTATCATAAACGATAAATGCTTTTTGATTTCTAGTCAATTCATCCTTGTAATTATACATAGTTGTCCACTTATATCCAGAGCATCCCCCAAGTTGAACAGCAACAATAATAAGTGCTAAGATTCTATGAAGTAATCGAACTTTAAAATACATTTTTTTGTAAAGTTACCACCCTCAGGAAGTTAATGTCAATACAATTACGATTCATTATTATCATTTCCAGATTCTTCAGAGGCAGTATTTATATAAAAAACATCAGTATGAACGAAATAAGAAAATACTACCGCACCCCAATTAACGGATTATCCGAATTTAGAATGCAGCAAATCGGAGCACTACTTCGTGAATATAGAAGGGAAATATTTTTATCTTGTGACAATTTCGCTCGTTAGTATAATTTTAGTCGAAGTTTGTTGGAAAAAGTTGAGAATGGCAAGAGTGTTTATTTCATACCTATCTCAGGCTGATAGAAATTTATGGTATTTCGGTTTAGCAGCTATTTGAGGGGATTGATTGATAAGAATTGTATTAAAAGCAATATCCTAGACTAATTTCTCCATGTAACTTCAAGGTATTAATCAGCTCTACAAAAGCACTCTGTTTAGGAGTGCTTTTGTAGTTATTATCTATAGATCTTTAATGAATTTACTTTACAGCTAAAGGCGATTAGTACGTTTAATGACCACATTTTCATTTTTTACATCAAACTTAACTTTATTTGTTGCTTCAATGATTTCAAGCATACTTTCAATGGAGTTGTAGCGATTGGTAAATAATGAAAATTTCAGATCTTTCAACTGATTATCCTGATACGAAACATCAACCTGGTACCAACGTGCCAAATCATTCATTATTGGTCCAAGGGATGTATTGTGATAAACAAACTTACCATTCTTCCAGGCGACAAATACCTTTGGATTCACCATAGTGATGTCCACTTTGGCACTATTTTTACGAATGACAGCCTGTTGTTCAGGTGTCAGCGTCACCTTCTCCTGCTTGGAAGTCAGTTCAACACTTCCTTCAATTACTGTGATGGTTCCTTCGTTGTCATCATCCTTGTAACAACGCACATTAAATTCTGTAGTTAAGGCTTTAATTGTATTGTCATTAAAACTAACGATAAAAGGACGATCCTCGTCGTTCGCAACGTTGATGTACACTTCCCCTTCTACACGTACTTGTCGCAAACTATCAGAGAATACTTCAGGAAAGAACAACCTCGAATCAGAATTCAGCCAGATTTTTGTACCATCATCCAAAACCACCATATATTCACTGCCAGGAGGCGTCTCTATCATATGATATTTAGGTTTTTTTGATACTGTTTTTTCATCACTCACTGCCAAACGTGCATTTACTGAATCAACCGTTATAACTACAGGTGTTTCTTTAAAGTTTAAGATCGTGTCTTTATCACTAATTTCATGTGTAACACCCGATTCGAGTTTCAAAAGAGCTTTATGCCTGTTAATTTCATTCGAACCTAGCTGATTCTCAGAAGTATTTTTATCTCTTAACAAACTGGTCACACCAAATAGCAAAACAATCAAAATAGTTGCTAATATAATGTACCATTTATACCTGTTAACTGCTTTAGTACCTCTATCCTTTAACATGTTCAATCGTTTAAAACTGGTTTATGCTTACTGATCTATATATTGAAATAAAAGTACTATAAATTTATTAGCGGTGTAATCAATACGCGTTATTTGTCAGTTTATTTACCCCTCTGCCCGACATACATTGGGCACCTCCCCTAAAATTCAGGGGAGAAAGTTTAACCCTAGGCTTAGTCTCGAGGAATTCTTCTGATTAAAAACACACTACATTTTTGTACATCTGATAGTTTATAGTGCAAATGAAACACCAATAAATGGCCCATAGGCATGAACTTTGGTTTTAAGTTCATTATCACCTGTTCCATCGGTTCTATTATAACGGAATGACCGATATCCGGCAGTAACCAGTATTAAATCAGATACTTTAAATGTATTGGCATAATTTAAGTCCCAGGACAACTGTGAAGAATTGCCAATACCAAAACCACCAATATCTCCACTTATAGACAGCAATACTGATTTGCTAAGAATAAAATTTGTTTTCGTACCCAGCATTAGATCCCACCAATCTTGTTTCTCATTAATTTGGCCTTCTATCGGATAATTCTCGATAAGTAATAACGAATAGTCAACATTTATATCATTCAACCAGTATTTTGCCCCAATATTCGCTTCAATACTCCAACCTGCAATCACATTCTTCTCATCATACTTTATATGGTCATATACAATGTACCCGATTTTATTATCGATGATTACCTGGTATACATTGGCATCTACAATAAGTACCGCATTATCAATACTGGATGCCAAATGCGCATAGGTCCAATCAACCGTTGCTGTCAGTCGTTTGTAACGGGCAGTTGTCGCCATCTGAAACCCAAAATTCGTTAGTGACGATAGGTCGTTAAAACTCTGCCGAAGTTTTTCTCCGCCTACATCTGTTGCATTACCGGCTAACCACGCATAGGGCGAAATGGCGACACTCCACTTTTTTCGTTCCTTCAATTCTTTAAAATCATCGTCAGAATCCTGTCCTACACAAACATGTACAGCTAATAGCAATGTAAGTACAATAATAATTTGCCTCATGAGATTAGATTATTTATGGAAATTATATGAGTGCTTGTAACAATTTGATTACCTCTACTAACATTTAGATATTTATTCATCCACAATTGGCAAAATAAAGGATATCCAACTGATTGTCAATCATTGATAATAATTCCGATAGCGAGACTGGACTCTTAAAAATAAATGAATTACCTTGAAATATAATTAATTGTTTCATTTAATAACTAATACCAAAGCGTATGCTGATTGCCTTTCTCATCTCATTGTTTTTTGCAGGGGAACCCGATCAATTTATTATTCCGAAGCTTGAAAAATACTGTAACCGTCATCTGGAAGAATCATCACAAGACCTGTTGATTCCTGAGGTAGAAACCTTTAAGGAAGCGGCAAAAAACATAACCAAAGCAAATCAAAAGAATTCGAAGAAGTTTAAAAAGGAAAGATTAAAACAGGACTTGAAAGAAGCTCAGTTTGAAAATTTCATTAATGAGTACATTGATCAATATGAATATATGGACTCCTTATCAATGAAAAGTCGCCAGCTATTTAAGCAGGAGCTTTCAAAAGAACAATGGAATGAAGCGCTCGATGGTGTTGATAAGCAAATTAATAAGCACAAGAAAAACTTTATTAAAACCAGCAAAAAGCTAAACAAGAAAATCCATAGCCTGAAGGATAAAGCACAAAGAAAAATTGATAATAATGGAATGAACGCTAAGGCGCTTGAAATCATTCGGGAATTTGAATTAAATCTTACCAGCACATTGGATATTTACGAGAGTGATTACTACGATCTCCTTATCTACCTTAAGGATTACGATGCTGATTTCAATACTATTCTTGCAAAGCGAAAGAA
This sequence comes from Saccharicrinis sp. UBA6048, assembly GCA_002429115.1. GTDB lineage: Bacteria > Bacteroidota > Bacteroidia > Bacteroidales > Marinilabiliaceae > Carboxylicivirga. Next base: position 3,754 of record DIYS01000004.1, read on the forward strand.
GATTATCGAATTACGCTACGATTTCTATAATCACTTTAGAAAAGCCTATTTCGATTTAAATAAAACACTCACTCCTGATGAATGGAAAATGATACAAAAGCATTTTAATTCATTGTTTTAGCCTTTTAATATCTCAACTTTATATCTCCGCAAATGGCACTAAATACAAAACACTTTTTAATGACTCTATCCTTTGTTGCAGGTGTTTTATTCTGCGCCACAGGACAAGAAACGGCTACTAATGATAGCATCTCACAAAAGCAGTCTGATAACAATATGGGTGGTGCATCAGTTGGCCGACAACTGGAAATCGATAAAAAATCCTATTCTTTTGAATATCGCTTTTCCATCGCTCCAATGAACAATTGGTATGTAATGAAGGAAAAAGCACTTTCCAATAAAGGCCTTCAATTTGGTATTGATTATACGTCTTTGTATATGCGTTCATCAAAGGTTATAAGCGATGTGAATAATAAAAACACTGCCAGTGGCATTTTAAACCTTCAGGTAAGCTGGAACCTGATCAATCGAAAGAGTGGAAAAAACAAAGGTACTTTGTTATTCAAATTAAGCGACCGTCATGCCTATGGTTCGCTCACCGCCCCCATGTTTCATGGTTTGAATGAATCCGGTTATTATGGATTATCCGGCACTGGTTATCACGATTATACGATGCGTATGCTTGAGTTTAATTACCAGCAGTTTTTTGCCAATCAACGATTGGGATTCGTAGTGGGTAAAATCGATTTAGCCAACTACTTTAATTTTCATGGCATCAGTATTCCATCTATGCATTTTGTGGGCTATGGTTCCATGGTGACTGGTACTGGTAACTGGGGTAATGCCGGTTTGGGTGCTGTTGTGATGGGGCGTCCATCAAAACAAATCTATGCCATGCTGGGAGCCATTGATGTTTATGGTGATCTTTTTCAGGATGGTGACTTCTTTGATTTAGGACGAAACTGGGAAAATGGTGATTTTATGTACATGGCTGAGATTGGGTATATTCCAAGCTTCAGTGAACGATTCTTCAAACGTATTTCATTGATGGCATGGAAATCGCCTAATTATACTTCCTATGGAGGTAATGAAGTGGCAGCAGGTGAAGGAATAGCCGTCTCATCTCATTGGTTCTTTGCGCAGCGTTTTGCTCCTTATATGAAGTTTGCTTTCTCCAGTGGAGCTGGCGAAAACACCTTTTACGAGCGCGATTTTCAACTTGGTCACGGTCTGCGCTTCAGGCACTACGATATGCTCGGAACCTCATTTAGCTGGGCCAAACCCAATATTCCTGACTCAAAAAATCAAATGACCTTTGAGATCTTCTATCGTTACAATGTGACCGCTCACATTGAAGTTACTGCCGATTACCAATATATCATCCACCCCACCCTGAATCCTAGTGAAAATGGCTTAAGCTACGTTGGTATCAGGGGGCGGATAAAACTGTAAAGCACACTGTTTAAACAGATACTAATTCAAATATAATTGTAGTAAGATGAGAAAAGTTGTTTTTTTATTGGTGACTCTTTTAATCGTCACATCCGTATTTGCTCAGGAACGACCTGATCATTATGATGCCATGACCTGGCGTTTTATAGGACCAATGATGGGAACCAGAGGCTCAGTGGTTATAGGCCATCCTACCGAACCGAATACCTTCTTCCATGGAGCCGGTAATGGTCTTTGGAAAACTGAAGATGCCGGTACATACTGGGAACCTGTAGGTGATGCAGATTTTAATTATGGTAGTATTGGTGCCATGGAATTCTCTGAATCCAACCCGAATATTGCTTATGTGGGTTTGGGTGAACCACAAATGCGCAACAATGTTAGCTGGGGCGATGGTGTTTATAAAACAACGGACGGTGGTGACAATTGGACGCATGTTGGACTAAAAGAGGTCAAGCACATATCGCAGGTACGTGTTCATCCAACTAATCCAAATATTGTATTTGTAGGTGGATTTGGCCATGCTTTTGGTCCCAACCCGGAAAGAGGTGTATTTCGTACTAAAGATGGTGGTCTTACATGGGAGAAAGTACTTTATAAAAGTGATAAAGCCGGTGTGATTGACCTGGTGATGAATCCATCCAACCCCGATGAGCTGTTTGCTGTTATGTGGGAATTTGAGCGCAAAGCCTGGGGACCAAAAACAGGTGGTCCTGAATCGGGCATGTGGAAATCGGTTGATGGTGGTGACACCTGGACAGAAATCACCTATAACAATGGCTTGCCTGAAAAAGGTCGTGGTCGAACAGGTATGACCATGTCGGCTGCAGATGCAAAAAAAGTTTATGCTTTAATCGATTCTGAAACCCAACCTGGTTTATATGTATCTAACGACCTTGGCGAGAACTGGAAATTTGTGTCTGACTTCTTCCAGATTATCGGTCGCCCGTTTTACTACAGCCATATTTATGCCAGCCCACACGATGCCAATGAACTATGGAGTCCTAACAACCGAATGTTTATGAGTAAAGACGGTGGTCTAACATGGATTCTGGATCCTGGTATTAAAGATGACTTCCATGACATATGGATTTGCTCAAAAGATCCGAATCGTATGATTGGATCTAACGATGGTGGTTGCCAGGTGAGTATGACCGGTGGTAAAACATGGAGCAGTCAATACACGCAAAAGAACGCTCAGTTCTATCGTGTCAATGTCGATAACGATTTCCCTTACAACGTTTATGGTAGTGGACAGGATATATTATCTTATAAAGTGCCAAGTGCATCACGCTGGGGAGGCATTTCGGGTTATGAAACAACCATTATCGGTAATGGCGAAATTAGTAACGTGATTCCTAATCCCGACGATTTAAACATTGTTTACAACATTTCGGGTGGAGCACCAATGGGCAGCGGTGCGCCGTTTACGGTTAATAACATTGCCACCGGTCAAAATGAGGTTCGCTCAGTCTATCCGGTACCTTTATTTGGCCTCAATGGTTATGACCTGAAATATCGATTCAACTGGGATTTGGCGTACTTTGTGTCGCCTCACGACAGTAAAACCATTTATCTGGGCGGCAATGTACTGTTTAAAACAACGGACGAAGGCCTGAACTGGGAAGTGATTAGTCCTGACCTGACAAACGATTTGAAAGAGCGTCAGAAAATTACCGGTACTCCTTGGTTATCGGAATACTTTGGACAAGAGATTTACAGCACCATCAAGCGCATGGATGAATCACCTGTGAAGCAGGGTATTATATGGACAGGATCAGATGATGGAAAAATTTACATCACCAAAAATGGTGGACAGAATTGGGAAGATATCAGTATCAAGGACAAGTATTTGCCTAAATACTCACAGGTGTATGAAATAGAGCCATCACCACACGATGCAGCAACGGCTTATGTTGTATTCTCTAATTTCAATACCTATAACGATTACAAGCCATACATCTACAAAACATCTGATTACGGACAAACCTGGACCAACCTTTCGGCTCAGTTCCCTCTAAGTGAAATTAGTCGTACCATCCGTGAAGATAAAGTACGTAAAGGCTTGCTGTTTGTCGGTACTGAAACAGGGGTTTATTATTCGTTAAACGACGGACAGTCGTGGGATAAGCTAAAAGCTAATTTACCAGCCGTGCCAGTAGTTGACATGAAAATTAAAGATGTTGATTTAGTCATCGCCACCAACGGTCGTGGTTTCTGGATAATGGATGACATCACCCCATTACGTGAGAAATCATCTAAAATAGATGCCAAAACAGTTCACCTGTATTCAATTCCTGAACACACACGTTTTGGATATAACTGGTGGCTGGATTATGTTCCTGGTGGTGACCCTGGTGCAAAAAAGAACTACTTTGTTCAGAATATGCGTCCGGGCTTGACGTATTATGAATTAAGCTTTAAGCAAGTCAACGGTGAACGCAAACGCAAATTTATTGACGCTGGTGATCCAAAACCCTTAGGACCAACCTTCTATTTCAAACTGAATAAAGAGCCAAAGGATATTACCATTGAAATTTTGAGCAATGATGGTAAGGTACTGCGTAACTACAATAAAGCAGATATGATGCTGAATACAGGTAAAGATGGCGACTTTAATACAGGCATGAATAAGTTTGTGTGGGACATGCGTATCAACATGTTACCGCGCGTACCAAAACGTCCGCCAACAGCCATTATGCCAATTGTTCCTCCGGGAGAATACCAGGTTAGATTAACGGTTGATGGCACTGTTGAAACACAGCCTTTCGTCATCAAAATGAGTCCAAAAGAAAACTATACGCAAGAACAGGCGGAAGCTAAATTTGCTTTCTGGATGGATATGTATGAAGCTGCGGCTAAATCAACAGCAAAAGTTATTGAGGCGCTTAATACGCGCGATGAGGCTCTAAAAAAACTCGACAATTATATGAGTTCAGGTGCGAGTTCGGGTAAAATTAAGAAAGCACAAGCTCAGGCTGATGAGATTACACGAATCGTTGGTGATTACGAAGGTACATTTGTTTCAACGGGCAGAACTTTGGCTGAAGTGATTAACTTACCAGCTACCATTCTATTTAAAATGTCGTTTATGAGTGGCATTTTAGACCATTCAGAAGGACCTGTTTCAAGCAGTATGATAAATGAATTTAATGGATTACTTGAAGAAGCCAGAACAGCTGACCAATCTTATCAGGCAAAGATAGAGCCAGCTTTAAAGAAGTTTAATAGTTCCATTCAATAAAACTAAAACTTAGCAGTGAGGGTGTCCAGAAACTATACTCGCTCATCGAGCGTAGTCGAGATCGAATTTTATTATTACTGATTATCAACTAATAATCA
>DIYS01000032.1 GCA_002429115.1 Saccharicrinis sp. UBA6048
CCGCATCACACCATCAGTGACGTTGCTTTAGTCGGTGGCGGTTCCTTTCCTCAACCAGGTGAAATATCACTCGCCCATAACGGCGTTTTATTCCTGGATGAGTTACCCGAATTCAAACGAACTGTGCTTGAGGTGATGCGCCAACCTCTTGAAGACCGACGCATCAGCATCTCCCGGGCGAAGTTCACCATTGATTATCCCGCCAGCTTTATGTTGGTTTCATCGATGAACCCTTGTCCGTGTGGCTACTTCAATCATCCTGAAAAGAAGTGCGTATGTAGCCCGGGCGTGGTTCAAAAGTATCTCAGCAAAATATCAGGCCCCTTATTAGATCGTATTGATCTGCATATTGAAGTGGTTCCGGTACCATTTAACAAACTTGCCGAAGCTCCTCCAAGCGAGAGTAGTGTTGACGTACGTGAGCGAGTAATTAAAGCACGAGACATCCAAAATGAGCGTTTTAAAGAAAATGATTCGATCCATTGTAATGCGCAAATGAGCAGTCGCTTACTCTCTAAATATGCCATGCCCGATGAGGCAGGAATGCAAATACTAAAGACCGCCATGGAAAAACTGGACCTTTCAGCGCGCGCCTATGACCGGATATTAAAAGTTTCGCGCACCATCGCTGATCTGGAGCAAAGCGACACCATTCTGTCGCACCACATTGCAGAAGCGGTTCAGTATCGGAGCTTAGATCGATCTAATTGGGGTGCTTAATGTAAGCTATAGTTGTTCGTTTCAAGTAAAGTGCGCTAGCCCTTATATGTAATTCCCCATTTGGGAAAGATATTTCTATGAACAAAATTCGCTTTCAGTCGTTTCATTAGTAGGGATTTGCAGAGCATTTAACAACCTGTGGGAAAAATTGGGAAAATGACTAAGCAACTAAAAGCTATTCAAATAATTGGAATTAAAGCGCCGGTATTTGTCAGCGAGGAAGGTAAGGTGTACTACAATGAAAAAGAAAAGCACCAAACCTTAATTAAAGGTAAAAACCATAAGCATGGATACTACCAGGTATCCATTGAAAACAAGCGAATGTACGTACATAAACTTGTTGCACAAGCCTTTGTGCCGAACAACAAACCTGTATCGAACAAAATTGTGTTTCATAAAGACAATAACACACTAAATAATCATTACACAAATCTATTCTGGGGTAGTAAAAGCGAGACCTATGAACGAATCCGGCAACTGCGAAAGGAAGAACTCAAAGATCCGAACTACAGAGGCACTTCAAAGATTTCTGGTGAGGAAGCTGTAAAAATTGCTAAACGTCTGGATAACGGGGAGAAAGCCAAAGTCATTTGTAAGGAATACGGTGTTTCTGAAATGAGTATTGCACGAATCAGAAAGCGCTATTGTAAGAAAAAATCAGCATCACCAAGATATGGCGATGATGTGAAAGAAATGGTTAAACGCTTATTAGAATATCATCGACCAATTGATGTTGCCCGAAGTACTGGTATCCGATATGAGACCATCCTCAAATGGAGCAAGAAGTACAAGAAATCATAGTATAGTAATATTAATGACGTAATTTTGACCTCGATTTAGAATCTAATTCAACAAATTGAAAACTATATGACAACTAACAGCTTAATGGACCCTATTGGACGATTAATGGGCTTAAGGTATAAATCTCATCCGTGGCATGGCATTGATATCGGTGATAATGCGCCAGACATTTTAACTTGCTTTATTGAGGTTGTACCAACCGATACCGTTAAATATGAAGTAGATAAAGTTAGTGGATACCTTCGTATTGATCGCCCTCAGAAATACTCAAACGTTGTTCCTGTACCTTATGGTTTTATTCCCCAGACCTATTGTGGAAAATTAGTAGGAAAATACTGTGCCGATAAAACCGGCAAAAAAGATATAGTTGGTGATGGTGACCCGTTGGATATACTTGTCTTAACTGAAAAAGATATTCCGCATGGAGATGTTTTGGCGCAAGTAAGACCAATTGGTGGATTCAGAATGCTGGATGGTAATGAAGCAGATGACAAAATAATATCGGTTCTTAAGAACGACGTTGTATATGGCGAATATAATGACATCAGCGACATGCCAGAAATGGTGATCAAACGACTTAAGCACTATTTCCTGACTTACAAAGATATGCCAGGATTAAGTAAAGAGTCTGAGATTACACATGTTTACAATGCTGAGGAAGCAAAAGAGGTTATCAAATTATCGATCAAAGATTATGAGAACCGATTTGAAGGACTTCGTAAGGCACTATCAACGTATTAGAAACCAATTGCTACTTCCTTAGCATCTTCGAGATGCTTAGGAAGTTTGGTGGAAGGTCAACTCAAAAATATGCTCTGAGCCTTTTTGCTGATAGCTGATTGAGATACCGGAAATATCACAAATACGCTTAACAATTGATAAGCCAATACCTAAGGAATGTGGGTGTTGGCTATTTTTTTTGAATCGCCCAAACAGCTTTTCAGGTTCAAACTCAGAGGCCAGACCACTGTTGGCAATTATTAATCGGTTGGCATGAATAGAAATATTAATATACCCGCCCTCCGTATTGTGCCGGATGGCATTCTTCAGTATATTCTGAACTAGGGTATGAGCTAACGAACGGTTCATAATCACCTTAATTGGCTCGTTATCCTTACGCTCTATGTTCAACTCCGATTCTTCGATCATTGGTTGTAGATTCTCCAACTCCACAGAAATAATCTGGTTAATTGAAACATGCTCATTATTGGCAAAAATCCGATTATCCAACTTCGCCAGAAAAATTAGTGCCTGGTTTATTTTCGACAGACGATTAGTGGTTTCAATGAGTCCGGCCACCAACTTAATCTGATCCTCGGTCAGGTTATCCGCTTGTATTAATTCATCCAGTTTGGTAGTAATAATAGCCAAAGGCGTTTGCAGTTCGTGCGAGGTGTTCTCGGTATATTCTTTTAAGCGCACATAATCTTCTTTGATTTTTCGATCCATCGCGTTGAAAACATCATTGAGTTGCTCAAATTCATCAACATCTGATGGCATCAAATCCAGTCGGTTATCTTTGTTAACATCAAAGGTGCGCAACTTGGCAATGGTATCGTAAAAGACAGATAAGGAATACTTTATGGAGGCTCGATTAACCAAATAGAGGATTAGAAAAAACAGAACCGGAAACACTGTAAGCATGAGTGTGAACTTCATCACCATCAGATCGGCCGGCGCCGTTGACCGGAGTACCTCATATCTGATGATTTGATCATTGTGCGGTTTGAAATATTCCAGCTTTCTGTAAAAGTCGAATCCCTCATTTATTTGACTCTTAATAACAGTATCGCGAAACGAATAGGTAATCGTTTCAACCTTACTTTGAAGTGTATCAATTTTTACATCGGCAAAACTCAAATCAGAAATCCGGGAGTTTTCAACAACTCGCTGCGCCTCTAACAGTTCGTTATCAAACATTTTATTGACCGCATACCTTATAAAATAATAGCCTCCCAAACTGCCAAATAAAAAAAAGAATATACTGGCAGATATAAAATTAAGTCCGGTTTTCTTTAATAGTTTCATACAAGTTTAACTTGGGTTTGGAGTTTCGGGTTTGGGGTTTTGAGTTTGGGGTTTGGGGTTTTCAATACGACAGTTATCCAATTCGACAATTAAAAATCACGCATCTGTAAATTTATAGCCTACGCCATACACATTCTTTATATAATCGTTGCAGCCAGACTTAATTAACTTCTTACGCAGGTTCTTAATGTGCGAATAAATCAAGTCATCGGTGAAGCCGTAATCCATAAAATCTTTGGACATATGCTCACCAATACCGGTTTTCGTTAATACCCTGTTTTTGTTGGCAATAAAATACACCAGTAAATCAAACTCCTTCTTTGTTAAATCCAGCGGATTTCCACTGACTTTAACCAATAACTCACCGGGTATTATTTCCAGCTCGTTAAACTCTATCTTTTCTTCGCCTTTAAAATGTACGCGCCGTATTACAGATTTAAGACGGGCATTTAACTCCGGCATCTGGAAAGGCTTCGTGAGATAATCATCAGCTCCAAGCTCTAATCCTTCTACCTTGTTTTCAATGCTATCGCGCGCCGAAACAATGATAATACCCGATTGTAAATTGTCTCTTTTTACCTTTCGTACAACATCTAAGCCATTACCATCGGGCAAGTTAAGATCAAGTATAATGATGTCAAAGCTTGCTTCCACGGCCTCAAGTGCTTGCGCAACCGTGTCAGTTATCTCACAAAAATGCCCCTCTTTCTGCAGAAAGTCCTGTATGCTTTGTGCCAATTGTGGTTCATCTTCTACAACAAGTATTTTCATGTATAAAAAATTCGAAGACCAAAGACCCTGCCCGAGTCCTTAGTCGTCATCGTAAAACTAAATGCCATACCTGGCAATATTCATCGCCATCGAAACAATGATCATTGCGAATGCTATACCAAAGTAAAGCAGATTTTTCTTAAAAATTAACTGTGGTGTATGACTGCTTCGTGCAAATACCCAGCCTATATGACTCACAACCAATGTGAATACCATCAGAATAAAATGCTCCACTGCCCAAAAACGTCCGCGAGCAATCTGATGCTGGTATATTTCAATTTCACCACTACCATATTCCGACATATACATTACAAAAAGCACCGTTCCTAACACCAACTGCAAATACAGCAGAAGCGTTGTTATTAAAGGAAGCCTGACATCTGTGCGCGATAATATGACTCGATCTAACAAACCAAAGATTGCTCTAACCAATACAATTCCTGTAAGGATGCAAGTCACAAAACTCGTAACAATATGCAGTATCAGAACAAAGTTTTTCATTTAGAAATTGCTTTAGCGATATCACTTGCCTGACGAATACGATCAGCCATGCCAATTCCATCACGCAAATTTCCCGCAATAATTAAACCCGGATAACTCTTCTGCACCTCATCAATAGCCTTGAATCGCTCGCCTGAATTAACTTCGTATTGAGGGATGGCATGTTCGTATCGTTTTATTTTTACCAGATCTGGCTTAAACTCTTCTAATTGCATTAGGTCGATGAATTCCCGCTCTAGTACCTTCATCAGGTTGTGATCATTCAAATCACAAAGTTGTTCGTTTCGCACGCCTCCCATAAAGATGGTTAGCAAAGCACCACCTTTGGGCGCACGCTCTTTAAACAATGATGACATGAATAAAACACCTAGTAAATCCCTTTTTTCCTTATGAGGAATCAATCCCCCAAAGCCATTAAGTGCCATTCCATTCCATTGGTTAAACCCTAATGAAACCTCCACAGTTCTGGCATACTTAAGGTTGGTCAGATGTGCCATTTGATCCGGATCAATAAACGGCAGTGCTTGCTCTAGCCCAACGGAGCCAAAGGTTGTAACAACTTTATCAGCACTTAACTCTTTCTCGTGACCATCTTCGATGTAACTAACAGTGTACTTACCATCGGATGGTTTTACCACCACATTATCAACACCAAAACTAAAATTATCTGATCCGGCACTTTCCAGCAATGCTGTGGACAAACCACTCAGACCTCCTTCGATTGAAAATACAGCTCTGTCCGTACGTTTTTCTAATTCCGTTTTAGGCTCTTTGGCTTTTTTACGGGCACCACCGATAAAACTGCCATACTTTTGTTCCAGGTTATACAATTTTGGCATTGCATAGCGCGTTACCAACTTGGCAGGATCACCGGCATAAATACCAATAATAAATGGATCGATGGCATAATCGAGAAAGCTATCTCCCATGCGACGCTTCACCAATTCGGCCAATGTTTCATCCTCATTAGCTCCTTTTTTACGAAATGGCTCACCCAATATTCTGAATTTGTCTTTGAGCGTAAATAGCGGTGTTGATATGGCCGACGTTGGACTATGCGGTAAGGCATGCCATTTGCCATTCTTTAGTACGTATCTGATTTTTACCAGATCGTTTCCTTTTTCTACTTTAATGGCATCACCTAAATCATCAAAAAGACTGACAACCTCGGGGTGGGAGACAATGCCAGAATTTGGTCCTGACTCAAAAACAAAGCCCTTCTCAGCTTGCGTATGCACTACACCACCATGCCTCTCTTGCTTTTCAAGCACTTTAAACGCAATGCCTTTTTTATTTAGATGATGTGCCAATGTTAATCCTGTAACACCAGCACCCAGTATAATCACCGGATAATGTTCTTTACTCATTAACCACTCGCTTTAAAGTTTCGATAAATAAGGGATGTGCTACAGGAATTTCCACCCTGGAAATATGGTCAACCCTGTCATCCTTTTTATAAATATCGACCAACTTAATATTTAAATCGTAAACTGTTTCTAAACATTCGGTGGTAAAACTCAATGGGATCATAACCACCTTTCTTGCACCACCGGCTACCAACTCTTCCAAATGATCATCCGTATCGGGCCCCACCCATTTGACAGGCCCTACGCGCGACTGAAATGCTACTTCGTAAGGACGTTGCATCATATCGGCCAGTCGCTTGGACATGTGCCTTACGGTATCAGGATATTTATCGCCACGCTTAACCCCGTACATTGGGATGGCGTGAGCTGTAAATAAGAGCAATGGATTTTCCACGCCTTCGTTGGCAATATGCTCTTCAATTAATGTCTTCCAATACTCAAGAAACTTTGGATGTACGCTGTAGTCGCAAATCTCACGAATGCTGATGCCATTCAATTTTTTAGCTGCCTTATTCACATCATTAAAAACAGACGTGGTGGTTGTATCGCTGGCCTGCGGGTACATTGTGATTACCTGAATATCATCAACCCCATCGTCGGCCATCTTTTTCATGACATCTTTAATAAAAGGTGGTGTATATGAATAGGCCGTATATACGGGCATTTCAGAAGATTGAGCCAAAGCAACACCAGCCGCTTCGGTATGTTTGATAATTGGAGTTCCGCCTATCAGCTGATATTTTTCCCAGGATGCAGGATGTCTTTTTTTAGCAATCATATTGGCCACAAATTGCCGTAAACCAAAAGGCAGTGGTAGTATGTACTTATCACTAAACATATTTTTAAGGAACAGCCTCATTTCTTCTATCGACTGCGGTCCACCCATATTAACCAGAAGTATCCCCTTCATACAAATGTGCGATTTAGTTAATCATCTCTATCGGAAAATTAAACACCAAGATAGGCAGAAAGGTTGAGAAAGTTGGATGATGAAGAGGATTTTTCCTGCCAGAAAGGAGTAGGTAGGAGTTGTAGTTATTTCAAGTACGGCTTGATTAATCAGTGAATAGACCACAGCAAAAAAGAAAGGGCATCCGTAAAACGCAAATATTACGAACACCCTTTGCAAGCTTTCCCGTTTAGGATTTTTAGCTATACTTTAAATTTGTTTTAACGACAATTATTTAACCAATTTATAATGATACTCATAGGTATATATTGGCTGTACAGTGCCATCCGGTGAAACAGCTTGCTTGGATTCAACAAGTGTAAGGTTGCCTTCCTTATCTATGGTAAAGGTTGACTCGCTCTCTTCTATGTCCTGAGAATCTAATTTACGCAAGAGCGTGCCAGGGCCATCGTTCTGGTGTGTTGTTTTTATGGTTACTTGCTTATCATCTTTTGAAACAATAATGCCTTTCTCTGTGAATACCTTACCATCGTCATCACAATCGCAATTTACAGGCGTTGATAATAACGTAAACTTATCTCCCTGCACACTCAGGTTGGATGTTTCACTTTTCCCTGTTCGCCGATAAGTAGCCCCATTATCTTTGGATATCTGTTCGTAATACTCACCTGTATATAAGATAACAGGATTATCTTTTGAACCCTTCGATATGGTTGCCACCACATTATGGTTAGGAATAGTCACATTAAGTGATGTATTATCGCCATTGGCATCCACAGAAAAGCTAGCGCTGATTGTACCATTGGTAAAGATTAAATCAATCTTCTTTCCTTTCTCCAACACCTTATCAGTTGTTAACTCTGTAGTTGTTCCATCAAATACAATGGTTATTGACGATCCTTTTTCTTTGAGATCGAGGTTAAAATATCCACTGGAGCCAACCAATACACCCGAATAGGTGCCTATTTCTTCGTTTAATTGCTCATCTGATGTTGTATCATCGCCACAGGCAGTGATAATTAAGCTTACTATAAAAAGTAAGAATAGTATTTTTTTCATTTTATCTGTTTTAAAATTAATCTTTTACATAACGAACAGAGTGTTTGTTTGAACCATCAGACCGTGTGCGTTGAAAACTTCCACTAACAAGCCTGATAACGGGTTCATTATTCCATGTACTGCTCCAATAGTAGCCGAAAGAATTCATATCTCTATCAATGCCACCGAAATAAGGGGATTTACCACTGAGGGTTAAGTTCATACCTCCCTCTTCCAGCGGTTTCATCAAAGCGGTGACAATACTACCATCACCACGTGAACCAAATAAATCGGCATCTGAAACACTCATCCCATAAGCCATTTCCAAGGCTTTCCACTCTTCATCGCTTGGCAGGTGCCAGCCTTCGGGGCAGGCATTCTTTGCTTCATGCCAGGTATATAGCCTTCCATGTTTTGCTAAATTTGCATCGTCATCATTATAGACTTTACAAGTGTGATTACCAGTGTCATACGCAAAATTCTCGCCCAGCCAGACTTGATCTCCAACTCTAACGGTTTTATAAATTTTACCATCCCTCTCGTCTGTAAATTCACCAATACGACCTACTATATTAACAGTTAAGGTTTGACTCATATTATTATTAGTATCCTCAACCGTAATATCACATGTTTCACCCTTTTCACCAAGAACTTTAATTGTTGCTTTGTTTTCGTTATCCGCATCAATTGTAATTGATACTAGGTTATTGTCCTGCGAAGTCCATGTGTAAGACGGTTCATTCAGCGGATATTGAGTATCAACAGTAAGTAATAATGTTTCATCTTTCATTAATTCCACATCTTCGCTGTAATCAACGAATACTATTTCAGTCTTATGAATCGTCACATCAATATATTTGGTCAAATTATTCTCGGTATCGGTTACCTTAATTTGTGCGGTTCCACCTTCTCCACTTAAAGCTTTTATTTCAACATATGAGGTTTCGCCACTCTTTTCTTCATCAACAACAATTTGAATTAATTCTTCTTTTGTTGTTTCCCATTTGTAAGCAGGTGCAACATCAGGGTAATAAGTTTTAGCCGATAAGTTAACAGGGGTACCCGGATATAAATCCATTGTTTCACCAACTCCGTTTATTGCTAATTCCGGCTTTACCGACTCAAAACCTGTACTATAAAACGTGTCGGTAATCATTGTGTTATCACCTGTATTTTTATTTTCTGGTACCTTTAAAGTCAACTCATGCACATTATCACCTCTTTTGGGGCTTTTATAGTATAACCAATAAAAGCTATTGGCATATGCTTCAATGTCTTTCTGAATGTCCTCAAACTTCTGCGCCAATTCAGAGTAATCACTTAATTCATAATAATCAGCCGTGCCCAATTGTTTTAAAGCATCTTTATCTTGCTCATCTCCTAAACCTACGGTATAAACTTTTTTGGTACCAATATCTGTTAGTGCCTGTTGCAGGGTACTCGAAGCCTGTGTGTCGCTACCATCGGTAATTAAGATCATAAAGCCTTCTTCTATTTTTGAGGATGTTTAACTGTCGTTCCATCGGGATACACCTTTTGATAAACTACCATAAAGGTTTGTTGTAGAGTAGCCCAACTCTATTTTGCCAACAGCTTCTTTTAATAATTCAACGTCAGAAGTAAAATCCTGAAGCAATACTGCATTGTCAGAAAAAACATAGAGTGCCAATTCTTGATGTTCGGCAATATTATCAATCAGTTTTATTGCTGCACTTTTTATTTGCTCAATATTATTGCCAACACTCTTACTGTTATCGAGCATCAATACTGTTTTAATATTATATGCCAATGCATCTTTTTTCTTAATCTGCATGGCGGATTCGGTTGGAGAGACTGCCTGACCATCTTCAGTTACTTCAAAGTCTTCGGTCTTTAGTGATGAAACACCTTTCCCTTCCATATTCGAAACCTGAAACATAATATTAACATAGCAGGGTAATTCTGTTTCAATTAAGTGACCTGTTAATTGATAGGCACCCGAATTATTTTCATCATCCTTGTCATCATTAGTATCATTAGGATCTTCAACATTAGCTTTATCATCATCCGGAGCTGGAGATTCATCTTTTCCGCAGGCAATAATGATTACAGATACCAGTAAAAACAACAGGGTGAAATTTAAAATTCTCTCTTTATAAGTAATTATATTTTTCATTTTTTCATCTTATTAAACTTACAAGTAGACCAACGCCTACCCTATTTAGTTAATTGTAATAGTTCTTTGTCTTATCTCTTTTCAAAGTCAATGCTTGAATGAAAGCGAAGTGTTGGCGTGCCTTTATAATAAACTACATATAATAGGCTCACTTTTTTGTTAGGATACTCTATGAAAATAACTGGCGTTTTAACCGATACCCTATCAGAATAGCTTGTTGGTTGTCCACCATCTAAATGTGAAGGAACGATCGCAGTGATATAATCTATCTTTTTATTTTCGCCTAAAACTCCCCATCGTATGCTCTCCTTCTCATTTTCAATATATTTATAATAAGTAGTATAGCCTCCACTTCTGGCTTCATCAACTGATTGCTTGTGTGAATACCCTGTTCCGTCAGCTTGTAAAAATATTTGATGAGACGGGTACAGGCCTCTTTCCTGAGTAAATTCATATAATCCAAGCAAGTTAGATGTTAGCTCTGGGTATACTGTTACCATATCACCTTCCTTATTAGTAAAAGGGTTTCCCATCTTAATAGAACTTTTATTAGTAACTGACTTACCTGTTGTGCTATTATTAATAACCTTTGATAAGTTGATAGATTTACCAGTTTTATCAGCTGTCAACGTCATGCTATTTCCGTTAACTCTACCAGAATAGGAAAAGCCTGATTTAAAAGCCACTTTAACAGTTGTGCCTTCTTGCTTATACGTCAAAATAGACGCTTGTCCCCTGTAATCGACATAGATTCCACCTGCACTACCGACAAACACGAATGCTTCGGTGTTGTTATTTTTGGTAGACGTCCACGATGTATTATTAATTTGTGCTTGTGCATATCCCGACATGGTAGTAAATATGCTACATACAACAATTATAGCAATTGATAATTTATTCATTTTGTCTGTTTTATTAATTCGATTAACTTATTTTGCATAAACCTAACAGGTTTTGAAAACCTGTTAGGTTGCTTTTAGGTTATTAGGTTTTCTGCTTGTTTACTCCTTCTCAAACTCAACATGCTCAATCGCTTCTTTAAGTGCTTTCCCGGCAATAAAGCGCGGCTTTGGTGTTTGAATACAGTGTGCTGTCACCTCTTCTTCTTTCTCTTTACCTTCGCTTTTGGCGGCTACGGTAAATACGCCCAAATCGCCCAGCTGTACGCGAAAGCCTTTCGACATGTTTTTAGGAATAACCTGTAGCAAGGCATCCAATACCGAGCGCACATCGGTACGGTTAAGGGCAGTAAGGTCGCCTATTTCCTGCGCAAGCTCTTTCTCGCTAATCTTGGCAATTGAACTTACCGATGCATAGTATTTACCTTCTTCAGTTCCGGGTTTTTTCCTGAAAATTGTTTTGAATTTAAATGGCATTGCTCATCAATTTTAAATGGTTAGTATTTAGTTAATTATTACACTCGGGCAAAACAATAAATTATCATCGGGGAAAAGAGTGAAATATGTTGCCCACAACAATTAAATGTCATCAGGGAGGAGAGCTTGCCCTTCTCGGACAACACACTTTACTCTTGTAATTATTAAGATGTTTATTTGTAGCAAAGTAAGCGGATGTAGCGCTTATAAAAAATACTCATCGATGAGTATTTTGGTCGAAGAATTGCTTGGGTTATTAAGCGTAGACACTAACGATTAACGAGCTGTGAATCCTCTGTGTCCTTTGCGGCCTCTGCGGTAAAAACAAAAGATGCTTTACAAACACATCAATTTTCACCGCAGAGTTAAGAGGAGTACAGAATTATAAATCGGACAAGAATTTTGACAGAGCCCGATTAAAATCTTTAGCATTTTCAAGTTGAGGGAAATGGCCTGCCTGCGGTATGGTTTGAACCGATTGCTTCCAAAGAGTTGGCAATTGAAGCGACTGATAATATTCGGCATTCACCATTGTATCATATTCTCCATGCAGTATAGCAAGTGGAATCGTAAGGTTTGAGGCTGCCTCTACTTCATCGTTATAGTTGCCGGTTGCAATGGCCGCTGGTGTTAACTCGCGCAGAATACCTGAGCTTTGCTTCATACCATCCACCAGATAAGAAACCCATTCTTTATTATATAGGCTGGCATCAGCCAACTGAAATAACTGTTCTGATGTTAGGTCTTTAGTAAAAAATAAAGGAAGGGCTGGATTGGGAAGATAAGCATCTTCCATACGAGGTGGCTTATCGATAAACGGTGAACCAAAGGTCATTATGCCTTTAAGCCCTTGTAGTTCGGCAATGCTTTCGACAATTAAATGTCCGCCCCACGAATGTCCAACAATACAATCGTATTGATCTTCTTTATGCAGCTTTACCAGCTCATCTTTTAGTTTAAAAAAGAATGTCTCAGGGCTTGGGTCAACGAAGGTATTTACAATTGATTCTAATTTAAATATAAACAAGTCATGATCATCAAACAAAGGGCTGTCAAGCTGCTTGCAGAAAGTATTATGACTTTGTGAGTTACCGGGGATAAATAAGATCTTCATAGTTTACTACTTCTAAATTATATTTCTGTTGAGATATTTAAATAAAAGTTCAGTTGTATTTTTAATTTCAAGTTTCCTCAAAATTTTACGTCGATGCGTATCAACAGTATGCTTGCTAATAAATAAAAGTTGACCTATCTGGAAAAAACGGTCTATACCCG
>DIYS01000232.1 GCA_002429115.1 Saccharicrinis sp. UBA6048
TATTTCCTTGATAATGTAGCAGGATGGATTCTTGAACTGGATCGTGGCGAAGGTATTCCTTGGGAAGGCAACTACTCATCATGGCTGGATCAGAAAACCAAACGTATGGCTAACGAAGAGAAGCAAGCTTCGAAGCGACGCAAGACTCTTGAGCGCGAGTTGGAATGGGTTCGAATGGCACCTAAGGCACGTCATGCTAAAAACAAAGCACGTTTGAATGCCTACGACAGTTTGATGAAAGAAGATGTTAAGGAGAAAGAAGAGAAACTGGAAATCTTCATCCCAAATGGTCCTCGCCTCGGAGATAAGGTGATTGAAGCACATGGTGTAGCAAAGGGATTTGGTGAGAAACTGTTGTTTGAAGATTTGGAATTTACGTTGCCTAAAAATGGTATTGTTGGTGTGATTGGTCCAAACGGCGCCGGTAAAACAACACTTTTCCGCCTTATCATGGGTATGGAACATGCCGACGGTGGCACCTTTGATGTGGGTGAAACTGTGAAGGTATCCTACGTTGATCAGTCGCACGATGACATCATACCGGGCAAAACTGTTTACGAGGTAGTTTCTCAAGGTGATGAACTGATCCGAATGGGTAATAAAGAAGTTAATGCACGTGCTTACTTGTCACGCTTTAACTTTGCCGGTAATGATCAGCAGAAAAAATGTGAAGTACTTTCGGGTGGTGAGCGCAACAGACTGCACCTGGCCATGGCGCTTAAAGAAGAAGGTAACGTACTGCTACTTGATGAGCCTACCAATGATATTGATGTAAATACTTTACGTGCACTTGAAGAAGGTCTGGAAGATTTTGCAGGATGTGCCGTTGTTATATCTCACGACCGTTGGTTCCTTGATCGTGTTGCGACACATATCCTGGCATTTGAGGGTGAATCAAAAGTACATTTCTTCGAAGGTTCATACTCCGAATACGAAGAGAATAAGAAACGACGCCTTGGTGATGTGACACCGAAGCGAATCAGATATAAAAAACTGATTAAATAACTTATTGCATTGATGGGGCCGGAATAAAAGCGGCCCTTTCTTTTTCTTCTTTACTTAGTCGATGATGAATGTAGTACATCGGCATAACACCTTTACCTTTCACTTTACGAGGTACGCGCGTCACCAATTTATAGGCTTCGGACAATGGTTTACTTAAGCTTTCCGACACGTTAATTTGCATAGGCTCGCACATGGATTGAAAACGCGAAGCCATATTAACCGTTTCTCCAAAAATATCAAAGTTAAGATTGCTCGGACTTACAGAACTACCAATAATATCGCCATTGTATAAACCAATTTTAATCTCCCATTTAATATCGTTGTTTTTGTTGCGCTCCATAATGTATTCGCGAATCTTAACAGCTGCATGAGCGGCCTCAACAGCAATATTATCGGGCGAGTAAAACATGCCACACACTGCAATATAGGCATCCCCTACGGTTTTGATACGGGTGCAAAAATGCTGATCCAAAACATGATCAAAACCATTGAACAGCTCGTTTAATTCGCGCAAAAGAACTGCCGGTGACATCTTACCCGTTTTAGTGGTAAAATCTACCATATCAATAAAAATAGCTACACAATCACGATAGCGTCGTGGGGGTATAGCGCCATATTCTTTTATCTGCATAAGTATTGGCCATGGAAGGATTGATCGCAGGATGCGCTCATTACGGTCATTAGCCAGGGTAAGCTGGTTCGCTTGGTCCTTTAGAGTCTTATAGTTCCCGTAATTTTTCAGAACAGCCTCGGCTCTTGCCAGTAATTCTTCAGGATTAACAGGTTTTTGAATAAAATCAGCAGCACCCGCTTGAAAGGCTTCTGTGATCTTTGCTGTAAACGATATACCCGACATTAAAATCACGGGTAATTCTCGGGTCAGCTCGTTTTTCTTGAGCGTTCGAAGGGCCTCAATACCAGTAACACCTGGCATCTCCCAGTCCATGATTATTAAATCAGGCTGATGACGTACCGCCTGCTGACATGCTTCATCTCCACTGTTGGCGACCACAATGGTTGTGAAAGGCTCATTTTTCGTGATGATGGCAGATAACAATTCAATATCAAGCTGCGAGTCATCAACAATTAGTATTGTATTACCCATTTCTTTCTTACTAACTAAGGCATCCTGACTTTTTATACGTCAGCATTTTACGAAGTTATATTCTAGTGACCAATGAAGTATTTATCTTGATAACTGTTTAGTTTTTGTACACCAGTGACCAAAATCATGTTTCATAATTTTGTCTGCCACTTGTCAAAAAATGGCACTATATGATATGTAGTGAGTGAAAGATATACAAACTCTATATTCCCCCATCGCCTAACCAGGACAAGCCAGAAAAGTATCAAGTACAAAGTATCAAGACTGTTTACAGCAAGCTTAAATATTCTGCCAAAAAATACACTGCTTGCCCCGAGTTTCTCGGGGAATTTCAATTTTTAGATACTATGACACCTGCCTGCAGCAGGCAGGCTTCCCCGAGGGGAAGATTTTAATAAAAGCAGGTATCCAAGTTGGTATTTTAAATCATTATGAAATTAACCGTCTGTCATCACCAGATCGGAGTTATATTCGCTCCTGCCTTCTACGAGCGCATCTTGGATATAATACATCGACGTAACACCTTTTCCTTTCACAGTTCGTGGCGTCCGCTCAATAATTTTAAATTCATCCTTTACACGCTCTCTAATCGTTTGGCAAACGTTAATCTGCATCGGATCACAGGAATTTTGCAGACGGGAGGCCATATTTACGGTTTCGCCAAAAATATCGAACGACATATTGGTGCGGCTTACTGCACTGGCAATGATACTACCACTATACATCCCAATACGAATCTCCCACTGGGTCTCATTCTTCTGGTTTCTATCCATCACATATTGCCTTAACTTCAAAGCTGCTTTAACACTGGTGGAAGCAGTATTTTCAGGCGGATCGAACATTCCACAGACAGCCATATATGCATCTCCAATCGTTTTGATACGTGTGCAATGATGATCTTCAATTATCGAATCAAATCCGGTAAATAAATCATGTAGCTCTTTAATTAATATTGACGGTGACAGTTCTGCCGATATCGCAGTAAAATCAACGATATCAACAAACAATACTACTGTATTTTTGTACAATTTAGTGGCTAATGAACCAAATGTCTTTAATTGCTTTATAATAGGCGCCGGTAATATGGATCGGACTATGGTTTCATTCCGGTAGTTAGCCATCAGTACCTTTTGATTTTTATCTTCGAGCTGAGTAATTGTATCAGAAAGAGTCAATGCAGAGCGGGTACGTGCCACCAGCTCAAACTCATCAATGGGTTTCTTAAGAAAATCGGTGGCCCCGGCTTCAAGAGCCAAACCTAATTTATCGGACACACCGCTGCCCGATAGCAAAATGATGGGAATCTTTTTAGTTTGTTCATGTTTCTTTAAAATAACCAGTGCTTCAAAACCAGTCATTACCGGCATCTCCCAATCCATCAAAATTATACTGGGCTTATATTTTACGACCATTTTACAGGCTTCTCGCCCATTGGCTGCCTCAACAAAATGAACATCTGGAAAATTCTTTTTTAAAACTTCAATTAGAAAAGCTACGATCGTTTTGGCATCATCAACGATCAAAATTGTTTTTGGCATAAGCTACCCGGATTACGTTGGATTATTTTATTGCCCAACTCTATGGCTAACGCATTTACGAAATCTCTTCACCCAAGAGAAGAGTGCCATATTAGAAGAAGGCGGTTTGATAGTTGAGGGTGCTTATCCCTGATTTTTACGTAGGTAAGACTTAAATGTCAGAAATTAATGACCAACCGGCATTCTCTGTTGATGAATTGCGCATTTTGTTATTTAATCTGAATGAAGCACCAGAAAGTCTATTAATCCGGATTGGATCAAAAATTTTAGACTCAGCATGTTTATTTAGAAGTAGGTAATAGAATTTGAATAGCTATGAACATCCGCTTAGCGCATTTAAAGCACTTAGCGGATTGCCATCTTTCAGAATAACATCTTTATTTAGCAGGCTCCCAAAAGCATCGCTTGGGCGATACAATCTTTGCTTCAGCCTTGAGTTCCTTCATGGCTTTTTCAACGTCCTTTTTCTCCAATCCGCTTGCTTCGGCTATTTCACCTGTACGCATTGGCTTTCCGGCTTTAGTCATTGCTTCTAATACTGTAGTTGTGTTTGACATGTTGTTTGTTTTAAAGTTGGTGTTTTATTTTATGAGATTAGAGACAAATAGAGAGTGTAAATTGTTTTGCTTTAGATCCTGCAACTATCAGATGGTTCACCAACCAACTCAGCATCATTCTCATTTTCCAATTCAAGATATTTGATAAATAATTCAGCCACTTGATCTTTATTTGTATCGTTGCTGAAGATTTCTGATGGCAACTCAAATAAATCACCACATCCTGCCTGCCTGAAAATATCAATTGCACGCTTATCATTTTTCAAATCTGAATTGATAAACGTTTTTATAATATCAATGCCCAGGTATTGCTTGTCTTCTTTCTTAACACCAAGCAAATCGTGCAGTTTCTCTCCTTCGGGTGTTCCATTGTTTGTTATCAATAAAAAAGTTGTTATTACAACAATGCCATCAACATACCGATACACAAAGTAGCCCAGTTTTTTATCTTTTAAATTAAATTGCAATAAGGTTTGCCCATGACTGTTTTTTGAAGTTTTAAACTCATGAACGGAATTATACAAAATAGCTTTCATCATGCGATCCTGCATACCACTCAATCGCTCCTTCAAGCGCATAATAGCATGATTTTGAATATAAACATCAACCTGAAGATTAGCAATGCCACAATCAACCCCAAGCTTTTCGGGTAATATTTTCATCCAAATCATCTCGTTTTCCAGTCCAGGCATTCCCAGACGATAGACCGTTCTTCTTTTATTATTAATTGTCACCTTAAGCTTTTGCCTGTCTACAATCGACAGGTAAAAGCAATCGTATAGAAAGCCAAATCGACCCTTTGTTTTATAAGTGTCAAAATGGAGAATGATATAACCAAAATCGGGTGAACTAATGGACTCGGTTATATGTCGCGCCAACATGTGCATACTTTCATTGGGGGTCAGCCCATTCTTCACCCTTTCCAAATAGGGTTTTGCGGCACTAAGTACCTTATCTTTATTTTTAAAGCTATACCCTTTGCTTCTAATTCGGTAAGTCAGCATTTCGCCTGCCAGATAATAATCGTACAGACTAACCATGGAGCCTTCTGCTACTTCCATTTGAACCTTACGGGCACAGTCATGCACTATTTTCTTTACAGTCATCAGGTACCTGTTAGGAATCTTCTCTCCTTCAACCGGCAACACATTAATTGGCCTGAAACCAATGGTAAGCAACATGTCTATTTCTTCTTTTGGAATCAGAGCATAGGCTTCTTCTAAGCGTGCAGCTTTTACAAACTCCAGCATTTTTCGTTTTTTTTCGTTTCGCTGGCTGGCGCGAATTTGTTTTATAGACGTTCCGGTATTCTTCCTTTTATTTTTTCGTTTAGACATGGGGTTGGTTTAACTAAAAAGGGAGCACTTTTCGACTCCCTTAATATAAAATGAATGAGTTTGCTTACTTCACCACGATACCTACCTGTTCCAAGGCTTGACGGTCGCTACCATAGTAAAACAGGTTTAAACACTCACGCAGGTCTTTACAATAGGCCTTAAGGTCGGCCATGGTTTCGCGCTTTTTATCCGAGGCCATTTGCGCTTCACCATCTTCTTTGAGAGCCACGTTTTTCAGCTGCTTAATCGTTAAAAGCTCGGCTTTCCAGCCTTCCAGAACCGTTGCTCCCATCTCCAGCAACTCTAACTTCTCAAGTAAAGCAGGTGTATCCAATACGGCATCTAAGGTGCGATCCACCAAATTATCCCACTCGGAATAACCACCTGGTATGTCTTCATTTAAATACACCTTATTTTGCAAAGCCACATCGGCTTTATTGAAATAGCGAACGGACTGACGCAGCCGCACAAAATTCTCATGCATATTGTCTTTGGCCACATTAAATGCTCTGACGGCAGCCATTCCTTCGGCTTTTTCCTTCGCCTGAACATTGGACGCCTCTTTGGCACTGTTATACAATACCGGACCTTCGGCCAGCTTAGCCTCAGGATAAAGAGGTGCAATGCGTGTTTTAATAGCGTCGTTGCTATTAACACCATCGATTAATACTCGACACTTTTCCAATTCGCTTTCGTGTGTGCGTTTCATAATTACTTTAGTTTATTCCATTACATGCCCTTATACAAGTATCTAGTGATCTATTAAAAAGTGCTGTAATGAAGGGTTATTATTTATTTGATTATTGAATAAACAGAGCAGGACGCCCTGTGTAACTTATGAATTCTGAAAACTGAAGCAAATAGTCTGATCATCATAATTAGGATTTTAGGATTAGTTTAAACGAATATATAAATTTATTTTATTCTATAAAACTCAGATATACATCATTTTCACCCACCCTTATATGCCATTGTGTCACTTTTTTATGTTTTTGAGTTGCTCGTCTATAAATTTGCAGCGGTCGCCGTGCATATTGCAGCACTTTTTCCGACATTGTGTCACTTTTTTATCATTTTGCAGCAGTCGCCAAAGGCTGCGCATCACCCTACAGCTCTTTAAGTCACTCTACATCAGCAAAACACTACTCTTCTCCCTTCTTTTATTGGTCTTGAAATTTTATGCAGAACAATGAATATTTTTGTAGTACCACTTGGGCTTTTTGCGATACATCAATCTGCAAAAATGGTCCTCTACAATAAAAATTGAACACTCTAAATGAATATTATTATAACTTTTTATTGGGGTTAACGTAAGGTATGGCTGATTGATTTAGTGCTTCGTGTATAATATACTTACTTAGGTGGCTTTTATTGCTCAACAGATAACGAGTAATGCAGATAGTATATTAAATAAGCACATAAACAATACAGCCTGTCAGGAATTAGAAACCTGACAGGCTGTGATCAAATTATGAAAATACCTTGCCCCCTTATTCTACGACATCTACATTATAAATGAACAAAAGTTTGTGATAGCCCGTCGACACTTCAAGCGTATCAAGGCCTGGTGATAAATCTTTCAATCGTATTTTTGTTAGTTCCTGTTTATAAGAACTGTGTGACGATGGTGACAAATAATGCGAATGCCACAAACCACTCACATCCCATTCAAAATACTCTCCATCTAATTCAGTTAGTAACAGTTCTCCAAAATTATGCTCCACCTCTTTTCCAATAACTCTTCTAGTCTCATTTTTCATCCACATTCCACCTCCATCATCATTTGTGAACTGGTGATTTAACAGTTCTTTCTCAGCTGTTTTGTTGCCTGCCACACGCAATACGATAGGCCCATTTATCCAATACGGTTGATACCATTTTCCTTTGCAAACGACATCTTGTAAATCTATTCTGTAGTTATAGTTTCTAATTTCATCACATTCTGTTTTTGTATAATTAGATGCCAATACAACCTTTACCGGTTTGCGATTTGATAAGTAGCGCATGCTATAGGCGATTGGAGCTGCTTTTGAAGCATTCTCGAGTTTGGCATCATTCTTAATAAAACTTATAAAATCACTGGCATTGGCAATACTTTGACAGGCATTATCAGCAGAACCTCCTAATATAAATGCGTTACATGTTAAGGCACCACTCTCAAATAATGCATTAAACTCCGCTTCACCTTCAAATTTCACATCAACACCTTTGATATTAATGGGCAGTGCCAACTTAATATCTGCTGCTAAATCAATTGAAAGGTCAGACGATTCAAAATAAAACAGAGCAATTCTACCATAGGTAACTGAAGATATGTAAACGGGAGAGTAATCGCCCAACCTCGATTTCACCTCCTCTAACTGCATCGCTTCTAGATCAATAAAGTCAGAAGAAGAAGTCGGTTGATCCACCACGACATCAAAATATGCCTGTGAAAAACTTACAATTACCCGTTGATACGAATTTTCATAATCGAAGTTAATATTGCCTCCAACTTCGAAAATACTATGGACATTACAATTAATTCCAAGCTTTGCTTTTAGATCTGCTTTATTATAAACCTTGCTAATTGTACTTGAAACTTTAGCTGGAACTTCACTTGACAGCCCTTGATCAAAGATATCTTTTAATGCTGTTTGAATGGTCGAATACTTTGGATCTTTAATTGTTGTACTAATATCACCTTCTGAAGGCAGGTTCACAGTAAGAGTAATAGGCTTTCGTTTGAGGTTGCATAATGTATATGAGCCATCTACAACTGATTGACCATTTAACAGTGCACCTGCGTACAACACATCCTTATAAGGATCTAAAAACATCATCTCTGAATAACCAGGACGTGCCTCATAGGTAACTGTATTACAAATATATTTGCCATAATCATTCTCATATATTTCATTACCAGTGGCTATTTCACGCTCATCATTCCACTCTTCTGATTGTGGAGCTTGTGACATTACATCAACATATTCATCCAAATCCTTGTTTATCGGATTTGTTTTAGGATCATCATCTGAACAACTACAAACAATGGTGCATAATATTGAGAGTAAAACTACCCAACAACTTAGATTTAATTTTCTCATATCACATGATTTAATGGTTAATAATCAAATCAAATTATGAAGAACATTTAAAAACACTGGAGTATGGTAGGGGTACTAAAAGGGTGCGTTTTATTTTTTTTAGTCACCTTAGTCGTATTCAGCTAAAAAGTGTAATATCGAAATGGCGGTATCTTTAATTTCTAACTTTTGCCTTACCCGCTTACGAGCTGCTTTTATGGTATTAACAGATTGATTAGAGATGGCAGCTATTTCTTTAGTTGTAAGGTATAATTTAATAAGTTGACCATCTCCCGTTTTTAACTTTCCCAATTCAATGCAAGCATTAACTGGCCAGTAGTCTGGGGCATGTGGCTCACCGGAAGAAAAGCCTTGGGTCTGGTGCTTGCAAGTAAAGTCTTCACTATGGTGCTGATTTTGTAATATATGAAATTAAACAACTCAT
>DIYS01000239.1 GCA_002429115.1 Saccharicrinis sp. UBA6048
CTGATTTGGTGAGGGTTGGTGGGTGGATTTTTTGGGAAGAAATCTTTACTCCAGCACAAACAAGGACATAAGAGGAATAATCTTGCGGCAATAAGTACGTATCAATACAGACATATTGGTCTAATGAAAACCGAAAGATCGTTGTCGCTTTTATTTAAAACAGAATTTTTAGCAACTTTGCGCCTAAACATTGAAAGAATAACAATGCAATTCAAAAGTATACTTCTATATATAGTATTAGCATCATTTGCTCCATTAAATACGTTTGCTCAAAAAGGTAGAGTAAAAATATTACATGCCAACTCGATGAATCAGAGAGCTGACAAGGGACCTAATGTAAAACTTCTGATCGGAAATGTTAAACTTCAACATGAAAACACGATCATGAACTGCGATAGTGCTTATATTCATGAGCTACAGGATAAAAAGTTAATAGAAGCATTTAATCATATCCACATCATCCAGAATGATTCAATTCATCTATACGGAGACAAATTAACCTATGATAGCTTTGACGGTATCGCGAAAGTACGTGATAATGTGAGAATAGAAAAGCAGGACATTACGGTCTTAACCGAATTCCTGGATTATGACAGAGTTAAAAACTTTGGCTACTATTTCAACGGAGGGGAAGTTCTTAGCGGACAAAATACACTTATTAGTGACCTCGGCTATTATTATCCGGATTGGAACGAGGTACATTTCAAAGATTCGGTGGTTGTTACAAACCCTAAATACACCATCTTTTCAGACACACTTAAATACCATACCATAACAGAAGTAGCCAGCATTTTAGGTCCAACATTCATACACAGTGATGAAAACCTTATTTATAGTGAGAAAGGCTATTACGATACCAAGTATGACAAAGCAAAACTAATGGTTGATGTGCAACAAAGTTATGTACAGGGAAAAGAAAACCTGCTAATTGGAGATACTATTTACTACGACAGAAATTCAGGCCTTGGAGAAGCGTTGAGCAACTTTGAACTGCACGATACCACAAATAACATGATTATTACCGGCGATTATGGCTTTTATAATGAAATAACCAAATATGCCCTGGCCACCCAAAAGGCACAGCTACTTCAGATCTATCAACAAGACACCCTTTACCTCCATGCTGACACATTGCAAGCAATTCCTCTACCTGAAGAACAAAGCAGGCTCGTTAAAGCATATTACAATGTAAAGTTCTTTAGAAACGATATGCAAGGACGCTGTGATTCGATGGTTTACGATTTTAGAGATTCTACAAATACCTTTTATAACGAACCGGTTATTTGGTCATTGGGCAATCAAATGACGGCTCAAACCATAAAAATGTACAACCGAAATAATACACTATATAAAACTGAGTTAGTTAATTCTGCCTTTATAATTTCGCAAGAAGACAGTATTCACTTCAATCAGATAAAAGGTAGAAACATGACCGGTTACATCCGCAACAATGAGTTATATAAAATTGATGTTGACGGTAATGGGCAAACAATTTACTACCCAAAAGACAATGAAATTGTAATTGGCGTAAACCGTGCTGAGAGCAGCAGTTTATCAATCACTTTGGCCAATCGTCAGATTACCGGGATTACGATGCAAAGCGAACCGAATGGCAACTTAAACCCTCCTTACCTTCTTCCGGATGACGACGTTAAACTAAAAGGGTTTATCTGGCTCGAAGATGTAAGACCCAAAAATAGGTTTGATATTTTTAAACATGTGGAGATGCCCGATCTTGAGCAATTCACAAAAGTTTATGACGATTATAAATTTGGAGACACCGATAAATAGAAACAAAAAAGGGACAATTAAATGTCCCTTTTTTTCGCTCTCTTAATATTCATCTTCATTGAAAAAGAAATCTTCTTTACTTGGATAATCCGGCCAGATATCCTCAATACTTTCAAAAACTTCTCCTTCATCCTCTATCTCCTGAAGATTTTCAATTACTTCTAGTGGTGCACCTGAGCGAATAGCAAAGTCGATTAACTCGTCTTTTGAGGCCGGCCATGGTGCGTCTTCAAGTTTAGAGGCTAGTTCGAGTGTCCAATACATAACAACTCAATTTAACATTAATAAAATTGTGTTCTATCTAACTTTTCTTATCTGCGAATATAAAAAAAATTTCCAATCCAACAACTTACTATTTCATGGATTTTCACAAACAGAACAATTGTTTGATAAATGTGCTCTTTTTCTCTATTAAAGAAACGCACTGAAATAATGCTATCTCCAACGCTGTTTTGATTAATCTGATAAAATTCTTTAGTCTGGAAGATGTAAAACGATAATTACATCGTGAATTATATAACTTTTATTGAAGCATTACGTTCATCCGACTCAACAAGACCATCTCTTAAACGAATGATGCGATGGGCATGTTGAGCAATGTCCTCTTCGTGCGTTACTAATATAATTGTGTTTCCCTGCTCGTGAATTTCTTCAAACAATCGCATAATATCAATTGAAGTTTTAGAATCCAGATTTCCGGTTGGCTCATCCGCTAAAATAATTGAAGGATTATTTATTAATGCCCGTGCAACCGCAACACGCTGTCGCTGGCCACCCGACATTTCATTAGGACGGTGATTCATTCGATCTAACAAACCTACACTCTCCATTACTCCTTTCCCTCTTTTAAGTCTGTCGTTTTTTGATACGCCTGCATATATTAACGGAAGCATGGCATTTTCCAGAGCTGAATAGCGCGGTAACAAATTAAAGGTTTGAAATACGAAACCAATTTCTTTGTTTCTAATGGCTGCCAGGTGATCATCACTCAGCCGGCTGACATCTGTTCCATTCAGAACGTACGTCCCGCCGGTTGGCGTATCCAGCGCCCCGATAATATTCATCAAGGTTGACTTACCCGAGCCTGATGGTCCCATAATGGCGACGTACTCACCTTGATTAATTTCGAGATCCACACCTTGAAGTGCTTTCACAACTTCGGTTCCAACCTGGTAGTATTTCTTTATACCTGATATATTAATTACTTTATTCATCGAGTTAAGATTTAATAAACAAAAATAACCAAATCGAATTCTTAAACTAATACCTTAATACAAAATGCTCTTTATTTAGTTTGGAATTGAAAAACACAATTCCAAACTGAAATACATCAACCGATAAAGTAACTCGCGGATGATTTCGAATGATCTGCCATGCCTCAGACATACCTGCCGACCAATTAATATCATCAAATATTAAAACACTAGTTTCATTAAGCTTTGGCAAAAAAGCATTAAAATAGTTTAATGTTGCTTCTTTTTGATGATTACCATCAATAAAAACCAAATCAATTTCCTCATGAGCACTCACCTTGCTTGATAAGCCACTGTCGAATTGTTCGTTGTATAGTGAAACATTGTCACATTCTAAAGCCTTGAATGTTTCGGCTGCAATCGCAGATGTTTCAGGACATCCTTCCATCGTCACAATTCTACTTTTCACATTTCCTTTGGCCAGATATGAAGAGCTTATTCCAATGGATGTTCCCAATTCCATTACTAAAGAAGGCTTCAATTGATTTGCAAGTCGGAATAACAGCCGACCATATTTTGGTCTGACAGAAGAATTGGATGCTAAACTAGAAACCCGTCTTTTATTATTTTTAAAAACAGTGCTCCCTGCCCCATAATCAACCATTGAAATTTGCCGATCAGAATCTTTCAAGCAATCTCGATAATCCTCAATATCATCAAATGCATAATATCGATGCGAATCATTCATTATAACATCAAATAAATCGAAAACTGAAGCGTCATAACCGCGCAAAATCTCAACACTTTGTGCCCGAAATGAGTAATTAAGAAAACTTTGTAATAGAAAAAAATTCATTCACTATTTTTGTCAGAGATTGCATTATTTAATGCCTCTCAATTCAACATTAAGCTATTATGCTTGTGCCAAACTAAATATTTAATGGGAAAGAGCAAAGCCTAAAATTAAAATAGTAGTTTCTTTTTTAATCAAAATTGTTAAACACTTTCAACCAGCCGTTGTTTACATTTTGTACATCAAGGACAGAATTAACCGAATGAATAATTATATAGATCAACTGCTGGAGCTTATTGAGCATTCAAAAAAAGATGCACCTCAAACCAACCATTCTACTTGTAATGGCGACGAGGACGAGCAACTTTTTGCAACGCAGTTTTTACATGGCACTCCTGAGAAAATTTCTAAAATAGTTGGTATCGAAAAGTACAACTTTCCGAGTCCATGCAAGTTAAATAACGATCAGATAAATCGATTACTTAAGGAAATAGAAGACCTACTGCTCCGATACAACCTTGAGTTTATGTTTCCTGAAAATGTAACGGATAAAATCAAATACGAGTTCATTGTTGACAATTGGAATAGTAAGCACATCCATTGTAAAGAAGGTATCGTGCAAATTGAAACATGTAAGTTTGATGAATCCGATTGTCCGTTCCCAGGTCATTGTAATGTGTGCGCAAGCTTTAAGTGTGATCATGATTCTACGCACCACCTTGAAAAAGGCATCATTGACTTCTCTAGTCTCACCCCTGAATTGGACGAAGATGACGATGAAGAGTTGCGCCAGAATGTAGATCGATTTAAAGACCTGATGAAGCAACCAAAATCGGAAGATTACATTACAGGTATTCATAATTATTGCGACGGACGCTGCAAATCGTGTCAATTCACCAACCAATGTAGTTCATACGCCATCAATAAAGAGCTTGAAAAACTGTCGGACAATACAGATAACGAGAGTGGCGCTGATCAGCTCAAAATAATTTTTAAAGCAACTACTGAAATAATTGAAGAAGAATTAGACAAACGAGGGATCAATGTTGATGATGCAATTAGTGAAATTGATACGTTAGGAGAAAATAAGAATTGGGTCAAACACGACATTGAAAAACAAGCCGAATCCTACGCTGAAAAAGTAACACGATGGCTTGAGTCGAATCAAATGGAACTGGAAAGCAGAATTGTTTCCAAACCTGATTCAGATATTAATAAATACATTGAAACAATTACCTGGTTTCAATTATTCATCCCTGCCAAAATACATCGGGCAATTAAAGGTATGAGCAATAACGAAGAATCTGACATTAGCCTGTATGACGCCAATGGCTCTGCCAAGGTCGCTTTATTAGCTATAGATGAATGCCTTGATGCCTGGGAATACTTAATGGAACTAATCAGTACAAAAGAAGACAGCATTTTAAATATGCTACGGCATTTGTCGAAATTAAGGAATGAATTTGAAGTGCTTATGCCTGAAGCCAGGAGTTTTATCAGGCCTGGATTTGATGAATAAAAAAATCTGAGAGAAGCTTGCTTGGAAAATCTAAGAACTATTTTTTACTTAATTCGATGAGCGACTCTCAGATATTATCACACTAAAAAGTGTGAATAAATTACATCCCGTTGCATGTAACCCAATGATAGCATTGGTTTCAGTAAATTTAACAACTGTAAAACTATTAATTTATTTCAGAGATGTACACCTTGAATGTAATTTTTTGTATCAAAATCTTAATTTTTTTTGATACCTGCCCCATTTGAGACGAAAAGTAGCCCAATTCGCACTTAACACCAACGTTTACATGCGTATAAGCATTTGATCAATTACACCAAAAACCTGGTGATCATTCTCAAAAACTTCCATAAATTCTTTACGCGATTTCTTAATAATCCGCTTCGCTTTATTTTTATTTCCATTTTTATAGAGCAATTTTCCCAGATGAAAATACATATTTCCTCTTCCTTCAAAATCGGTTACCATTTCGTCAATTACTTCATAAAAAACAGAAATTAAAACCTCTGATTTTTCATTCTTCATATAGAGCTCGATAAATTCATCGGGTAATTCCGGGCTATACGGATCTTGCAACAGTAACTCCATCGATAAATCACCAGCCTCAGCATCCTTGTTCAAGAGCAGGAAAGAACTCAACAGATATAATTGATTAGGTCGATAGCCCGGCCAAAGTTCATTGGCATTTACAAAGTATTCATGTGCTTTTTCCGGATTGTCGGTTTTTGTATATAGTATTCCACAAATTCGTGCTGCATCGGCTTTCTTCAACGAATCTTTATAAAGTTCATAGGCCTTTATACTATAAGGAATCCCGGACTGAGGAATTCCATCAAACAAATAAGTAACTGCCAGGCTATAATTTGTCAATGGTTCATTAGAATTTAAATCCAAAGATTTAAGAAACCATTGCTGCGCTTGAAAGTAGTTTTCCATTATTGATTGATAGTACCCCAATGAGTACAAACTATAATAATCAAAAACACCATTTTCAAAGGCTTGGAGGTAATAAGAGTTACTTTTTTCAAGCAATACTTCAGCTTTTTCTCCCCATCGATCTCCAAAATCATAATATACCCGATTGTAATAATCCCCTAACAACTTATCTATTTTATAACTCGATGGAAATTCATTTTTCAATTGCAATAAAACAGAATCAATGACTAATTTGTATGGCGTTTCTAATCCATAAGCTTTGGTACGCAGTATCTCCAGTTTCTCTCCTTCTCGTAAATTGACAAATGCAAAATTTCGATGATAGTGACTATTATAGTAATAGTTCAATGCAAGATCGCACTTTGCTAATACACAGTCAGGCTTTTTATTCTGCTTATCTATAGAAAGTAAATACTCATAAGCAGTTAGGTATTGCCCCGATTTAACCAGAGAGTCGACATTACATTGAGCATTCGATAATGTAATAAGCAAGTGTAAAGCCAAAACAGATATTAGCTTGTGGTAATAATTTAATTTCATCAGTCCATTATATGTAAATCACTTATAATATTAATAAGTTAGACTTTAAAGCACAAACTAATATTGAAAAAGGCATAATAATCCAATAACTTGATTGTTGAGTAATGAATGTTTCGAATATTTCATTCGATTAGTTAGTTTATTAAACAATTATAGACTTCAATGTGTTTTATATTAGTTTTTTATACAGAACGTAAGGCATTTACAACGTTTATATTTTAACATTTAACTTAATTCTTATGAAAAAATTGCTTTTCATCTGCATTGCCATTTTAACAAGCATTGCAGTCAATTCACAAAAAAACAAAAAACCAAACATCCTTGTAATTTGGGGTGATGATGTAGGCCGATCAAATATCAGTGCTTATACAATGGGTATGATGGGTTATACAACCCCTAATATCGATCGCATTGCTGATGAAGGCATGATCTTTACTGATTATTATGGTGAACAGAGCTGTACAGCAGGCCGTTCAAGCTTCATTATGGGGCAGAGTGTATTCAGAACGGGTTTATCAAAAGTTGGATTGCCAGGTGCTGAACTTGGTATGCAAGTTGAAGACCCTACCATTGCCGGCTTACTAAAAGATGAAGGCTATGCCACTGGTCAGTTTGGAAAAAATCACCTGGGCGACCGCGACGAGCATCTTCCAACCAATCATGGTTTTGATGAGTTTCTGGGTAATCTATACCACCTAAACGCTGAAGAGGAACCGGAAAATGAAGATTATCCAGGCGATATGGTTTTGGCCGATGGCACAACTTTCCGTGAGAAGTTTGGGCCTCGCGGTGTTATCCAATCAAGTGCAGATGGTCCGATAAAAGATACAGGTCCTTTGACTAAAAAGCGCATGGAATCGATCGATGACGAAACGGTAGCCGCAGCCATCGAATTTATTCGTCGTCAGGAAAAAGCCGGAATACCTTGGTTTGTATGGTGGAGCGGCACACGTATGCACTTTAGAACACATGTGAGTGAGACTAAAATGGCTCAAATCAAGAAACAATATCCGGATGCCGATGAATATACCTGTGGTATGTTGGAACATGACATGCACATTGGCCAATTCCTGGATGTATTGGACGAGTTGGGCATTGCTGACAATACCATTATTCACTATTCAACTGATAATGGACCTCATTATAATACATGGCCCGATGCAGCAGCAACACCTTTCAGAGGCGAAAAAAACACCAACTGGGAAGGCGGATGGCGTGTTCCTTGTATGGTAAAATGGCCTGGCGTTGTTAAGCCTGGTTCGGTGAGTAACGGAATTGTTCACCACATGGACTGGTTACCAACATTTTTAGCAGCGGCCGGAGATAGTGATATTAAAAATAAACTGCTTAAAGGACACAGTTCAAAAACTTTAAACAGAGATTATAAAGTACATCTGGATGGATACGATCTGACAGAGCACCTTAAAAATCCGAAAAGTGTGCCAAGTCCTAGAAAAGAAATATTCTATTTCTCTGATGATGGCGATTTAACAGCATTACGCTATGAGCAATGGAAATTAATCTTCATGGAGCAGCGTGTTGAAGCAACCTTCCAGGCCTGGATGGAACCATTTGTTCCTTTGCGTGTCCCTCTGATTCTGAACCTTAGAAGAGACCCATATGAAAGAGCACCTGTCACATCCAACACTTACTACGATTGGTTAATCGACAGAGCTTACCTTTTGGTTCCTGCTCAAACATATGTTGGTAATTTCCTTATGACCTTTCAAAAGTATCCTCCTCGTCAAAAAGCTGCCAGCTTCTCTCTTGATCAGGTAATGGAAAAACTCCAGACAGGTTCTGGATCGAAATAATATTAAATAAAAATGATGTCTAACTCATAGGCATCATTTTTATTGTTTCATTATAAGGCAAATGCCTTTACTATTTACCTCCTCATCCAATACTAATCACTAATACATAAACAATGAAGAAAACACTTTTCCTTCTTGCATTAATTGCTGTTGGAGTAACTATTAATGCACAAAAAAACAAAAAGCCCAACTTTCTGGTTATTTGGGGCGATGACATCGGATGGTCAAACATCAGTAAGTACAACCACGGAATGATGGGGTACAAAACCCCTAACATAGACCGGATTGCCAATGAAGGTGCCATGTTTACCGATTGGTATGCACAACAATCATGTACAGCGGGTAGAGCGGCTTTTGTATTAGGACAACACCCGTTTAGAACCGGTCTTTTAACAATCGGAATGCCTGGATCAAAACAAGGGATTCAGGATAATCAGGCGACTATTGCCGAATTATTAAAGCCACTAGGTTATACCTCCGGACAATTCGGAAAAAACCACCTGGGCGATCGCGACGAACATCTCCCTACCAATCATGGATTTGATGAGTTCTATGGTAACCTTTACCACCTGAATGCTGAAGAAGAGCCGGAAACTTATTATTATCCTAAAAACAAGGAGTTTCATGAGAAATATGGTCCACGCGGTGTTATACGATCAACATCTGATGGTCCTATAAAAGACACTGGTCCGATGACCCGAAAAAGAATGGAAACAGCGGATGATGAATTTACCGATGCTGCCATTGCCTTCATCGAAAAAGCTCATAAAGAAGGAAAACCATTCTTTGTGTGGTTGAGTGCTACACGTATGCATGTGTGGACCCGACTAAAAGAAGAAAGCATTGGTGTAACCGGAATTGGGCTGTATCCTGATGGCATGGTTGAACATGACAAACAAATTGGGCGCGTACTTGATCAATTAGAAGAACTGGGTATTTATGACAATACCATGATCATGTATTCGACCGATAATGGTGCCGAGAAATTTACCTGGCCCGATGGTGGAACCACCCCATTTGCAGGCGAAAAAGGTACAACATGGGAAGGTGGCTTTAGAGTTCCGTGTGCCATCAAATGGAAAGGTGTAATAGAACCGGGAACCATCTCAAACGACATTCATTCTCATGAAGATATGCTGCCTACTATGCTGGCTGCAGCAGGTGCACCTGATATCAAGGAAAAATTAATGAAAGGCTATAAGGCTGGTGATAAAAGCTTCAAACTTCACCTTGATGGAT
Organism: Saccharicrinis sp. UBA6048; assembly: GCA_002429115.1. Classification (GTDB taxonomy): domain Bacteria; phylum Bacteroidota; class Bacteroidia; order Bacteroidales; family Marinilabiliaceae; genus Carboxylicivirga. The sequence continues at coordinate 9,826 of DIYS01000239.1, forward strand.
ATAATCTGTTACCATTGTGGAAAGGTAATACAACTGAAAATCCACGTAAGGAGATTTTTTATTTTGATGCCGGAGGTAATTTAAATGCCATCCGATACAATAATTGGAAACTGCATTTTACAATTATGGAAGGATCTATAAATGAAGCTTATCGTAAAACACCATCATGGCCCATATGTATTAATTTAAGAGCCGACCCTTACGAAGTATCGTGGAAATCGGCGCTATATACACGATGGTACGCTGATAATATGTGGCTATTTGTTCCAGCACAGGATGTTGTTGGCAAATTCCTTGGAACTTTTAAAGAGTTCCCTCCTGTGCGAGGTTCATCACTTGGAATTGACAAAGTGGTACAGTCTTTGACAGCTCATCCAAATGCACAATAGATATTAATTCAATGAGGATGTCCAAAAACTATTCTCGCTGATCGAGATGGTTGCCGAGCGGAGCCGAGGTAGTGTCGAGATCGAATTTTATTATTGCTGATTATCAACTAATAATCACTTCGACTACGCTCAGTGAACGGATGCAGATAGTATTTTTGGACGCCCTCATTGTTAATCTAATTCAGAATACATTTCCATGAATGAACTGACTACAATAAAAGAATTAAGCCAAAGGATAAATCTATCAATAATTGGCCAGGAGGCTTTAGTTAAAAAATTACTAATTGGTTTACTTGCTGATGGCAACCTGCTATTGGAAGGTCTTCCGGGACTTGCTAAAACCAGAGCGGTAAAGAGTTTAGCCAAGGAGTTAAACACAGGCTTAAGTCGCATACAATTCACGCCCGATCTTTTACCATCTGACATCACAGGTACTGAAATTTACCAACCGGAGAGCAACGAGAAATTTTTTTTTCAAAAAGGATCAATATTTAGTAATCTGATTCTAGCTGATGAAATAAACCGGGCTCCGGCAAAGGTTCAGGCTGCATTGCTCGAAGCTATGGAAGAGCGCCAAATATCGGTTGCGGGCAAAACACATAAAATGGAACCTCTTTTTATGGTGTTAGCCACTCAAAACCCAGTTGAGCAAGAAGGTACATATCCTCTACCTGAAGCGCAAATGGATCGATTCTTAATGAAAGTGCTGATTGATTATCCTGATAGCGAATCTGAAAAGTCAATCCTTCGACTCGTTCGTGATGAAAGTAAAGGTAACACTGTTCAATCTGAAGCAGTTGATACCAACATTATTTTTAAGGCGCGTGAAGAGATCAAGAACATTACTGTGTCAGAAAAGGCAGAACAATACATTGTTGATCTTATCAATGCCACTCGATTTCCTGATAAATATGGTGATAAACTAAAGGAGTGGATTGCTTTTGGAGCGAGTCCAAGAGGAACCATAGCGCTTGAAAAATGCAGTCGCGTAATCGCTTGGCTCGAAGGTCGGGATTATATCACCTCCGATGATATTCGATCAATTATCCATGATGTATTGAGGCATCGTTTAATATTGAGTTATGAAGCAAATGCGGATGGTATTACACCTGATGATGTCATTGATGAACTACTAAAAAATGTTGCCCTGTAATCATTGAGGTTTAGAGTCAAGTTTTAAAACATCTTAACTCATAAATCTACAATCGTAAATCTTAATTCTTAATTCGTAAATCATCAATCCCATGAGCTACACCTCATCCACATTACGTGACCTATTAAAGTGGGAACACCTGGTTTTAGGAACTGATTTAATTCCCAAACAGCGTGTTACTTCTATTTTGGCTGGTAAGCACAGCAGTATGATGCGTGGCCGTGGTCTTGATTTTGAGGAGGTGAGAAACTATGTTCCGGGGGATGATATCAGAAATATTGACTGGAAAGTTACTGCTCGTACCAGGAAAGCACATACGAAAGTATTTAATGAAGAAAAGGAACGTCCTGCATTGGTGATTGTTGACCAATCGTCTTTTATGCATTTTGGCAGCAGCCTTTATCTAAAATCTGTTATTGCAGCAGAGGCAGCTGCATTGGCTGCATTCAGGACCATTAAAAAAGGGGATCGCTGCGGTGGCATGGTGATTAGTGATGATAATTTAGAGTGGTTTGCACCTAAACGAAGTCGCTTAAGTGTGCTTCAACTCTTAAAATCTGTTAGCAAATACAATCAAGCGCTTTCATCATCGAATAGTAAAGTGGTTTCAAACAAACCAGCGATTCAAAAAGCACTTAATCGGGTGGCTAATTATGTCACTCACGATTTTGTGATCAGCATCATCAGCGATTTTTCGCAATTTGATGATAACATCTATAAAACCATTAAGCAGCTGGCTCGACACAATGATGTGGTTTGCGTTCATATAGAGGATGACCTGGATATGGTCACTCCAATAAATAACACGATCATTTCAGATGGGGAAAAGCAAATATTCTGGAGAAAATCCCCGCTAAAAACAATCAAAAAAGAATCGGATGAAGAGAATCGCTTTAAAGAGAGGCTCAATACTCTTAAGCGAAAGTTTCAAATACCTGTAGTTACCTTAACTACAAAGGAGCCATTAGTATCACAGATTCGTTATATTTTTAAAAATCGATGATAGTGCAAGATATCAACCAAATAGATACACTAATTGAACCGGATCAGATTCTGTTTAGCTTTGATGCGCCGGGATGGATCGTATTATTCTATGCATCTTCCGCGATTATTCTTATTCTTTTAATCTATTGGCTGTATAAATATTATAAGAACAAATACCGACGTAATGCCATTGCTTTACTAAAGAATCTGCAAAATGATGCGCAGCAAACAGCGCAGCAAAAAGTAAGTTTCACCCATCAACTATTAAAGCAAATCTGTTTATCTCATTACAATAGACAGGAACTTGCTTCACTTACAGGCGATGAATGGTTAAACTTTCTAAATAGTAAAACCCGCACACCTTTATTTGAGCAGGAAAACTTTGAGAAAGCTCAGGAAGGATTGTTCCGAAAGGATATACCAATGGATGTTGTTGAAACTTTTATTTCACAAAGTACAAACTGGATTAAAAAACATGTCGTTTGAATTTGAATACATATGGTTTTTTTGGCTCGTACCACTGCCACTGCTGGTAATCTGGCTTGCTCCCCCGTTTAAAAAGCGCCGAACAGCCATGAAGCATACACGCTTTGAGCAGAAAGCAGATATAACAGGGCAAAAAGCTAAAAAAGCAGCTTGGGTATCCAAACGCCATTCATTGAATCAACTTACTTTATGGCTGATATGGATACTGCTTGTTGGTGCGGCCGCTCATCCCCAGTTAAGTGGTCAGCCGGAAATGCAGGTTAAAAATGCACGTAGTTTCTTTATTGCCGCCGACATATCATTTAGTATGGACACCAGAGACTGGCGTTTAAATGGCCAACAACTCACCCGCTGGGAAGCCATTAAATCAATCATGGCTGAGTTTATTGATGATCGTGAGGGAGATCGACTTGGGTTGATATTTTTTGGCTCCAATGCATACCTGCAAAGTCCTTTAACAACCGATCTGAATTTTATCAAGTGGCAATTGGAAGAAACCGATATTGGGATGGCTGGTCAAATGACCGGCATAGGCAATGCCATTGGTTACGCCAATAAACTGTTCAAAAATGACACGATCGAAAATAAGGTATTACTGCTCTTGACCGATGGTGTTGATAGCGGCAGTGACATATTACCTATGGATGCTGCTGAAATTGCCAAGAATGACTCGATCACTATCTATACCTTAGGTATTGGAGATGCCAATGCACCTAATGCCGATTTGGACGAACAATCGTTAACCACCATCGCTGAAATTACCGGTGGCCAATATTTTGCGGCTATTAATCCGGAAGAACTAAAAAAAGCCTATCAAACCCTTAATGAACTGGAACCCATCGAATGGGAAGAACAGGACTATAAGCCTGTTGTTACCCTCTATCATTACCCATTGATGGTTGCTTTAGGACTTGCACTTTTTCACCAGCTTATTTTAGCAGTTATACACCTTAGCTCATCCTTAATAAACAGTAAAAATGATTGAACAATTAAGGCACATATTAGAACACTTGCACTTTATCCAGCCTCTGTGGTTTTGGTTATTTGTTCCGCTGTCAATCATTCTGTTGTTTGTGCTTATTTCCAATCGTGAGAATAATAAATGGCAACAACATATTGCCCCTCACCTGCGATCATTTATGTTTGTCAAAGGCTCAAAAAACTCGTTTCGTCTTCCTATTATAGCATTAATAATTGGTATTTCATTTGGAATACTTGCCTTGGCTGGTTCCACCTGGAAAATGAAAGATATACCTGGCGGAAAAGCTTCTGCGGTTTTATTGATAGGCCTCGATTTATCGCATAGTATGCTGGCCGATGATATATCGCCCAATCGATTGGAGCGGATGAAACTAAAGATCAGCGACCTTTGCGATGCTAATCCTGAAACGGACATGGGCTTATTCGCTTTTGCAGGAACACCGCATATTGTCGTACCATTTTGTAGCGATTATAGCATTATCAAACACCATATTGAGAGATTGCATCCGGCGATGATGCCGATTAGAGGAAGTAATAAGGAGCTGGCCTTTCAATTGGCCGACTCGCTTTTAAACCAATATAAAGCACCCAGTACTTTTGTTCTGATTACAGATGATATTACAAACAATGACATTAGCACCATTGAGAGTTTTGTAAAAAACTCTATACATAAAGTCGTTTTGATTCCTGCTGCAACACAAAGCGGTGGTGGCATGCCATCATTTCGAAATCAAGGCGTAAAGCTCAAAGACTCGAAAGGACAAGTTCGCATGGCTGTTCCAAACATGAGTAATTTCAAGCAACTAGCAAACAACAGTAAAATCACTCTTTTACCGCTAACTCTGGATGATTCAGACATTGAATCCATTGCCAATGATGTGCGAATAAATAAGTCATTCATATTAGGTAATGAAGTGGATGATGAGGAATGGGACAATAAAGGCTGGTGGCTGATATTTCCAGTGCTATTAATGATATTACCATGGTTCAGGAAAGGATGGTCAGTATTCTGGTCACTGGCCTGCATCCTAACAATTAGCTCATGTTCACCCAATGATAAACATAGTGATTGGTGGTATTCTGAAGATTACAGGGCACAGAACCTGATGGAGCGAGGAAACTTTGAGGATGCAGCACTGCTTTTCAAATCCTTACCACACAAAGGTGTTGCCTATTATAAATCGGGAAACTACGAAGCGGCGCTTGAAGTATTTGCCTACAATAGTACAGCAATCGGCCTGTACAACAAAGGAATTACGCTTGTTCGATTAGGCCGGTTGGAAGAGGCATCGGCTACTTTCCAGAAAGTAATTGAATTGGACCCGGAAATACAGCAAGCTGCAAAAAGCCTTCAGCAGACTCAGCAAATGATCATCATTAGAGATTCTATAGATTCTCAATTAAATGATGTTACCGAACTGAAAAAAGACAAAAGCAGCGATGAACCACTTCAGGAGTTCAGGGCTAAGTCAAAAGATGAGGAACTAACTTCAGACACAGAGGTGGATGAACTGCCAGAGGATGGCAAACGCGTTACCGATGAGATTGAAACCGACATGAGCAAAGCTGAGGAAATGGAGCGTCCCGGAGAAGAGCAACAACAAGAGGCAATGCAAAAAGATGCATCCAAGATTATGCTTCGTAAAATATCCTCCGACCCCAGTGAGTTTTTAAGACGACGATTTAAATTTCAGAAAGAAAAACACTATCCTGATATTCAAGAACTAAGTGATATATAAGCATGAAATTCAAGAGTAGATACATCATATTATTTGCATGCTTATTAATAAGCACCATCTCAAGTGGACAGTACTTTGCTATCTTGAAGGTCAATACTAAAAAAGTATTTAAACAACAGCCCATAAAAGCGTCGGTAACGGTTTATACTTCAACCTGGTTTACTGATTCTCCTGATTTTGGCTCCATCAACATAAACAACTCGTTCGTGCTGCCCTTTAAACGAACGGTTAGCGGCATACAGTATGTTGACAATAAAAAATACGCAACACTTGAATTCTTCTACCTGATATTTCCATATGAAAGCGGATCATTGACGATTCCAGAATTGGAAATAAGTATCAGTACTCCGCTGGAAGGCGACTATAAAGGTGTAAAGCGCCAATTGAAGACTAAACCTGTTGTTATCGAAGTTACCGATCAACCTGATGGTTTCAAAGGCTCCGACTGGTTTGTTGCTAAAGATGCCTATATCAGTGATTCGTGGAATACTCAGCTCAATAAAGTACAGGTGGGCGATGTGATAGAACGAACAATAACAGTGCGGGCCCTTGGAACGCTGCCGGCCTTTATCCCGGATATAGAATTAAATGAAAACAACTGGTCGACAATTTATCCGCGTGAACCACAACTAAAAGACACCAGAACCAGGACGGATGCCAATGGAGTTCGAACCGAAAGCTTTCGCTACCTGGTTGAAAAGGAAGGAGAGTTTATTATCCCAGCGGTTTCAGTATCGTGGTGGAATCCTTATCTGAATAAGCAATACAGCCGATCAACCAAAGAACAAAAAATAGACGTTACTCCAAATCCTGATCTTGGTATCTTGACAACCATGCGCGACTCCTTAAATGCAGAAATTCCGCAACAGATAGATACCAATCAGGAACAAGCAGTTTCAATTTTTGGGCTAACAATTCGGGAATTTATTATTCTGGTTGTTATTGTCCTTCTGGCATTCTGGCTTATTGCAAAACTGATAAAAACAATAACTCATGATATAAAACAACGTCGTGAGCGTTACCTAAACAGTGAGCAATATTGGTTTGATAAAATCAAACAAGAAAAACAGTCGCCAGCCGGACAACTGCATGCGCTCTACAATTGGCTTTTAATCAAAAAAGAGAAACGTTACTCGCTTGAGGATACTGAAAACAAAGATGTGATAGATATGCTCCAAAATTATTATCTGGGCAAAGAATCAACGCCTTTGACAAGCAAACAAATTAACAAGCTTAAAAAGCAGAAGAAGAAAGAAAATAAGAATCTAAACTTGTTGCCTCCGTTAAATCCATAATGAGGATAATCTCATCCTTCCTCGATTAACAGGATTTATTATTTTTGCATTTATGTCAGATTTATCGATGCAAAATATCAACTACCTGCCCGGTGTTGGCCCTAAAAAGGCAGAATTACTTAAGCAAGAGCTGAAGATAGCATCCTATGAAGATCTGCTTTATTACTTCCCGTATAAATACATCGACCGCAGTAAATTTTACAGCATTCGTGAAGTCAACACAAAACTTCCTTACATTCAGGTTAAAGGACGCTTTACTTCACTCAACACAGTTGGGACGGGAAGACAAAGCCGAATGACAGCCACCTTTACCGACGGAACCGGTGTATTGGAATTAGTGTGGTTTAAAGGGCATAAATTTGTTAAAGAAAGCATCAACTCCGAAGCTGAATACATTGTATTTGGTAAACCATCGGCTTTTAATGGACAGATCAACATCGTTCATCCCGAGCTTGAAAAAATAAACGAAGCACAGGTAAAGATCAGCTCGGCTCTACAGGCATTTTATAATACGACTGAGAAGATGAAGAAAGGCTTTCTCAATTCGAAGGCCATCCAAAAACTTCAGCAGAATGTCTTCCTATCGTTTCAGGGGAAGATTCCGGAAACCTTACCGGCGGGCATCATCGAGAAATATAAGTTTCTAAATCTGCATGAATCTTTAAAAGCCATCCACTTCCCTCCTAATTCGCACCAGTTGGAGAAAGCCCAGTTGAGGCTTAAGTTTGAAGAACTGTTTTATATCCAACTCAATATTCTTCGACAAAAAAATCAACGAACGAAAGCCATTAAAGGGTATGTGTTCCCTAAAGTCGGGGAATTTCTCAATGCCTTCTATTCGCAAAAACTTCCGTTTGAATTAACCAATGCTCAAAAGCGGGTGATCAAAGAAATTCGTCGCGACATGGGCTCGGGTAAGCAAATGAATCGCCTGTTACAAGGCGATGTGGGTTCGGGCAAAACGCTTGTGGCATTAATGGTTATGCTCATTGCTTTGGATAATAGTTTCCAGGCTTGCCTGATGGCGCCAACTGAAATATTGGCAACACAGCATTTCGAAACCATCAGCGAGATGTTGGATGGCTTAAATATTAAAGTGGCATTGCTTACCGGTTCGTCGAAGAAGAAAGAACGACAGATGATCGATGAAGATTTACAGTCTGGCGAATTGCAGATACTGATCGGTACCCATGCTTTACTCGAAGATAAGGTTGTTTTTAACAATCTGGGTTTGGTAGTTATTGATGAGCAACACCGCTTTGGTGTGGCACAACGGGCGAAGCTCTGGCGCAAAAATTCTCAGCCTCCACACATTTTGGTGATGACAGCGACACCGATCCCACGCACCTTGGCCATGACGATTTATGGAGATCTGGAAGTATCCGTAATCGATGAGTTACCGCCGGGACGTAAACCAATAGAGACGGCTCACTACTTTCACAACAGACGTAACAACCTCAATAAATTTATTAACCAGGAACTGGAAAAAGGACGGCAGGTCTACGTGGTGTATCCTTTAATTGAGGAATCGGAGAAGATGGACTTCAAAAACCTGGCGGAGGGTTATGAGTACATGCAACGGGTATTTCCTAACTATAAAGTGTCCATGGTGCACGGGAAAATGCGACCTGCAGAAAAAGACGAGGCCATGCAGGAGTTTGCATCCAACCAATCACAGATATTAGTGTCCACCACCGTTATTGAAGTGGGTGTAAATGTTCCTAATGCCTCAGTAATGGTGATCGAAAGTGCCGAACGATTTGGATTATCCCAATTGCACCAGTTACGAGGCCGCGTTGGTCGTGGAGCCGATCAAAGTTTCTGTATCCTAATGACCGGCTATAAGCTTTCGGACGAAACCCGTAAACGAATGGAGATTATGACCCGCTCAACCGATGGATTCGAAATTGCAGAGGCTGACCTTAAACTTCGTGGTCCAGGTGACCTTGAAGGCACACAACAGTCGGGATTACCATTCGCGTTGAAGATAGCCAATCTTGGCAAGGACGGTCAGATTCTTCAATTTGCCCGGCAGGTGGCAGAAGCAATTCTTGATAGCGATCCACTCCTTGAAAAAGAAGAAAACTACCTCTTAAATAAACAACTGAAAAAGCTGGCTCGCGAGAAGATGAATTGGAGCATGATTAGTTAGTATGTTTTTTTGTTTCCCGCTGATGACGCGGATTAACGCAGATTTTCTTTCATTGTCGCTCGGTTATGATTGTCATCCTTAGCTATCTTTTTCAACGCAAGACTAGCCATTCTCTCAATTTCAATGATAGCGAACGTAACTTCATTCCGTAATGATTGCCTATTTCTATTTCGATATACTAATTTCATATCCTCAACATATATAGAACTTTCCTTAATTGATACACCACGCCAAGTAAATATGCTTATAGCAATTAACTCTGTAATCCTTTCAAGAAATGTTTTCTTAACCATTGCGATATTAATGTGTTTATATTTGGGCAATCCTTTCCTGAATTCATGTAAAGCTTCAAAGAATAGATAATGTCGAACAATCATCTCATCTAATCCCTTAACGATCTCGAAAAAGTCTTTAATAATGATAACATCATATATATCATTGTGATGCTTCTCTCCTACTTCTTGTAAATTCCTTAATCCAATCTTAATAATATCAAGATTATTCATTTTATTATCCATTGTATTCCAACTTTAACAACAATGCTTACAAACGCTCCCTCGCTCAGCGAAGTTTGTAACTTCGTCGAATTTAACCTGTAGTCTCCGACTACTTAACTGTCACTACCGGCAATATTAAAGGTTCGATTTCCAACACAGCTGATAACGATGCATAATTTCTGGCACTAGAGTATAAGTAATCTTCTGGATGCTGAACGATTAATGCTCTAACCGGATTGTTGTGTATATATTCTATTTTCTCGGCTATAAAGTCATTACTATACAACTGGATCGCATGGTTCTCATGCGTCCAAACCTGATACTTTGATTTGCGTTTATGCTTTGTCGCGTTAAAAGCAAAGCGATTTAATAACCATTCACGCCTACTTTCTGGCATACTCTCTATCGTTTCAATAATCCGTTTCGATGTATATTTCTTGATGTCACGTATTGTACTACTTAATACCCCAATTGAACTTTGAGCTACCAAATGCACATGATTACTCATTACCACATAAGCAAACACCTGTAAACCTTTGTTTTCCTGAGCATACTTAAGGCTATCAATAACAATATCACGATATACAGGACGCGTAAATATATCCACCCAATCAACTATTTGAAATGTTAAAAAATATAGTTCGTCTTGCTGTTTTATTTGATATCCTGTCGTCATGTTTAGTTAGTTTAATGTAGTTACAAACTACAATTTATGTTCGACGAAGTTGCAAACTTCGCCGAGCATGTACAGTATAGCTAAGCGAAGTTTGCAACTTCGATTTACCTATAATGTAGTCTGTGACTACAACACATCACTAAAGTAACCAAAAGTATCAACTCTGTAATTTCCTGCGCGGACTGTCTTGAGCTTTTAACAGGCCTGTAAAAAACAAAAAACCATCGGCTAAGGCTTTTGCAAGACTGAAAAAAGTTGCGCGGGCAGTTTTCTGCCTTTCGCAGAGCTGCGAAAAGCTTAGCGGGCAGTTTTTTGACATTTACAATGCTGCGAAAGTCTCAAAACCATCGGCGGAGGCTTTTGCAGCGTTGCAAAAACCATCGCTACCGCGCGTGTCCTCACGCATGGCAAGCCTATTCAAAATATGTGTCCCCACGCGAAAGGATTCGCGCGGCAGCGATGTTGCTAATAGAAGTTAACGCTACAAAAAACAGAAACCTGAATCAGATTTCTGTCTTTGCAATCATCCGGGAAACAGGTTAATAATATAATTGACTGAGGCGATCAGCACCTCCAACTCTTTATAGGCTTTTACAATTTGGTCATTATCGCCAATCCTGGCAAAAGCGAACATTAACGTGTACAGGTTCTGCAACTCTTCCGTCAGCTGAGGTGCTACGTACGATGCTGCTTCTGTATTTTTTAGCTTCGCCCGTTCTGTAATAGAATCCGAGGTGACATCTTTAAACTGGTTATTAGTGTCTTCAATAAGCGGTATCCAACGTGTCAGGTGTGGAAACGCTACATTGCTGCCCAGCACCGATTTTATTTCACTAAGCAAATTGTCGGTAGCTGCTGTTTGCTCATTTAGCGGGAATTTATTAATTCCAGTGTACTTGTTGATCACATTATTCAGTGCAGTTACAACAGCTGCATCTTCTTCGGTATGATCATAATTCTTTTCATACTTAACATTGTTTAAAAAGCCAGATGGTAACTATTCAGGTTCTATT
>DIYS01000215.1 GCA_002429115.1 Saccharicrinis sp. UBA6048
TCACTTTGATCGGCATCTCCACTAATAATAGGTTGTTAATTCTTTCGTATTCAATGCCCTTCCTTTTTTTTACTTTTCCTGCATTTTTATCAAAGAAATCAAGATTAGGCAAATATTCACCAGTGGATATATCCTCTTTTTTCTTGCTATTGTACTGTATCCGAATTAAAAGTTGATAGCCATTTTTCCTTTTTGAAAATCTTGTATCAATTACCGCTTTTACGTTGGCCATTTTATTAAAATTGTCTCATCAAATATACAACATGCGAAGTAAATTGCGAAGTTTTATGCTGGAAAATAGATAATAATACGCAATTTTGAAAATTTAATATACTGAAAAAGAGGCGTAAAGACATATAGAATAGTTCACGTCATTGATAAAGTGATTGTTCCTTAATTATTGGTGTTAATGTTGAACTCAAGTCAGGAGGTCGTATGACCTCCTTTCTTTTTGTAAAAAGTCAGGAGATATTGTTCTTTGATTTTACGGTGGAGATGAACATTTGGAATGTAGTAAGCGTTAAAAGTTCAATCAATGTGATACTAGCATAGTTAAAATAGATATGGCATTTTACTCAATTAAGGATTTAGAGAAGATTTCGGGTATTAAAGCACATACCATCCGAATATGGGAGCGTAGATATGATCTTATTGAGCCTCAGCGTACTTCGACCAATATTCGCTTCTATGATGATGATGACCTGAAGAAGATACTGAATGTATCTATACTGAATCAGAATGGGTATAAAATATCTAAGATTGCGCAGATGACTGATGTTCAATTACGTGAACGTGTTATTGATCTGTGTTTAGATACACGAAATGTTGATGTTCAGATAGAAAGTTTACTTGTGGCTATGCTGGAAATGGACGAAGGAAAGTTTGCCAACGTCCTTACCAATTCTATTATCAAATTAGGTTTTGAGTCTACGGTAGAAACCATCCTGTTTCCATTTTTAGATCGTATAGGTATTTTATGGCAGGCAGGAACAATTAATCCTGCACAAGAGCATTTTATCTCCAATCTTATCCGACAAAAACTAATTGTTGCCATTGATAATGAGATGCAAAACTTCATTCCAAAATCAGATAAAACAATTGTTTTCTTTTTGCCAGAGAATGAGTTACATGAAATAGGTTTGTTATTCTACAGTCTGATTGCGCGAAAAGAAGGATATAATGTAGTTTACCTTGGTGCATCTGTTCCTGTTGATGATCTAAAAGTTGTAGTTAATGTTCGAAAGGCAGATGCCCTGTTTACATCTTTTGTAGCGGCTTATAAAAAAGAAGATCTGGAAAGCATTATGCAACAAATCTCGGACGCATTACCAGCTATCCCCGTTTGTGTTATGGGCTTGCAGATAAAAGAAATCACCCCTGAATTACCTGCAAAATTTAAAACCATCAGCTCATCCAGCGAATTTAAAGGAGTACTATCAAGTATTTAATTGATTATGGTGCGGCTGAAATAACGCCTTTACTTTTCCATTTTCCGGTAAAGTAATAAATAAGCGAGCCTGCCAGTCCCATGCTCCATCCGATTGGTATAGCCCACCATATTCCGTTTACACCAAAGATTTTTGACAAGAAAACTGCAAATGGAATACGAATGACCCACAGCGAAAAAAGTGTGATAAACATTGGAATTAGTGTAGCACCTGCTCCTCGTAATACTCCATGCATTACAAACATGGTGGAGAAAATCATGTAGAAAGAACTAACTATCACCAAATAATTGGCGCCATGGCTTATTACATTTTCATCTTGTGTAAAAGCTTGCATCATGTATTCACCAAAGAAAATTACACATAGCATAACCACCAGGGAAATTCCCCATGCCATAAATAATGTCGCTTTTAGTCCCTTCTTAATACGATCAATCCGTTGTGCACCTAAATTCTGTCCTACGAAAGCTGACAAAGCGCTTGCCAGACTGAGTGCAGGCATAGCAGCCAGAGCATCAATGCCACTTGCCACTGTATAGGCTGCCAACACGTTGGTGTCAAAGTTATTTACAATACGTATTAGGGCCATTATACCTAAGGCTACAAAGGTTTGTTGAAAGCCGGTAGGTAAACCAATACGTATACTCTGCATAAATAATTCTTTATCAAAGCTGAATTGAAGAACATTAAAGGATATAATTTGATGCTTCTTGTTCAGGTAGATAGCGCCGGAAATAAAAGCACCGCCTTGGGCAATAATAGTGGCATAGGCTACGCCGGATATCCCCCAGTTAAATACAACAATGAAAACAATATCTAATACAATATTAACGACCGTTGCTATCACCATAAAATAGAGTGGAGTCATTGAATCGCCCAAGCCACGCAAGATGGATGAAGTACCGCTAAATCCAAAGAAAGCGACCAAACCCATCATAAAGACATTGAAGTAATCGGTTGCCAGAGGAATAACATCTTCTTCAACGTGAAGAAGTCTGAATATTTCTTCACTAAAAAGAATACCGATACTTGTGAGGATGATTGACGCAAGAAACAGGAAAATGTAGATAGTATCTATCGCTTTCTTAACTTTATCAAGGTTCTTAGCGCCAAAATACTGACTGATAATAATAGTAGCTCCACTTCCAATGCCAATAACAAAGGCGATTAAGGCATAAAAAATCGGTGAAGATGCACCTATTGCTGCAAGCTCTACTGTTCCCAGATAATTACCAACAATAATCCGGTCAACCACGTGGTAGAGTTGTTGCAATAACATGCCTAATACCATAGGTAACGCGAATTTGAAAATAAGTTTAGCTTCATTGCCTACGGTAAGGTCTTTCATGCAATATATCTTAATTGTGAAAAGTAAAACTAATTAAGAGCGGTTTGGTTTACGAAAACCCTCAAAATAACGTGTACAAAGCAAACCAAAAATTGGAGTGTGTCAAAGAAAAAGCAACAAAAAAGGTTGACCCTAATCAGAGCCAACCTTTCAAGTATGTGATATAGTTTTGTTTACTACTCAGCCATTTCCTTTACTGCAGGAGTAAGCTCAACGGTAAAGTGACGCATAAGTGGTGCTTCATCAAGAATAGTATAACCATTTTTGATTTCATCACGACGATCATATACATTTTTCAATGCTGTTGCAATAACATCCATATGGTTGTTAGTGTATGTACGACGAGGAATTGCTAAACGCAATAACTCAAGATTCGGATAGCGGTTTTCGCGTGTTACAGGATCACGGTCAGCCAATAGTGTACCAATCTCAACACCACGGATACCAGCTTCCTTGTATAATTCAACTGCTAATGTCTGTGCAATATATTCTTCCTTAGGAATGTTTGGTAAGAATCGTTTAGCATCAACAAAAATTGCGTGACCACCAAATGGCTCCTGTACAGGAACTCCAAACTCTTTAAGTTTATTACCAAGATAAGCCACCTGCTTAATACGTGTTTCCAGGTAATCAAACTCCGTTCCTTCATCAAGACCTTGTGCCAAAGCATTCATATCACGACCCGACATACCACCGTATGTAACGAATCCTTCGTAAATGATATTAAACTGGCTGGCTTTTTTGAATAAATCCTCTTCGCGAAGACCAATGAAACCACCCATGTTAACAATTGCATCCTTTTTACTACTCATGGTCATACCATCAGCATAAGTGTACATTTCTTTTACGATTTCCTTGATGCTCTTATCAGCATATCCTTCTTCACGAGTTTTGATGAAGTAAGCATTTTCAGCAAAACGGGCAGAATCGAAGATGATACGAATGCCATATTGCTTAGCAAGGGCATGTACCTCTTTGATGTTTTGCATTGATACAGGCTGTCCACCAGATGAGTTACAAGTAACAGTAACGATCAGCATTGGGATTTTTTCCTTTGGATTTGTTTGGAAAACGTGCTCCAACTTGTTAAGATCGATATTACCCTTAAATGGGTGATCAATTGTTGTATCAAAAGCTTCATCAATTGTACAATCGATAGCAGTAGCTTTACGGAATTCAATGTGACCTTTAGTGGTATCGAAATGTGTATTTCCAGGTACAACATCACCCTCTTTTACTAATGCTGAGAAAAGAACATTTTCGGCAGCACGTCCTTGGTGTGTAGGCAGGAAATAATCAAAGCCAATGATATTCTTAATCGCATTTTTAAGGTTGTAATACGATGATGCACCAGCATAACTTTCGTCTCCAAGCATCATTGCAGACCACTGACGGTCACTCATTGCGCCTGTTCCACTGTCGGTTAACAAGTCGATGAAAACCTGATCGCTACGTAGGTTGAATAAGTTGTACTTAGCCTCTTTGATCCATGCTTCTCTTTCTTCGCGTGAACTCTTTCTGATAGGCTCAACCATCTTAATCTTATAAGATTCAGAAAATGGTAATTCCATGATATAATAGTTTTAGTATTTTGAATAATAAGATATAAGCGCACACACCACCACGGTGTATAGCTCAAAATCTTTACTTAAAAATTCAATAGAAGGGTGCTGACTGATTATCACCAGCTATTAACAGGTGAATTCGTCCCGGTTTTTAATATTTAAAAAAATCCGGTTCGACAATGCAGTTTGTATGTAAGAAAAATTTGTCATTCTTCACTTTGCAATGGCGCAAAAATAGAAAACAATTGAAAATTGCAAAAGGCTTCGTCGGTTAAATGTGTAAAATGTGAATTAAATCATATTTTGCCAGTATGTTTATCGGGTTGATACGATATATTGTTGGCTAATCTTTTCGATGTTACAGTTTAAGAATTTATTTTTATGGTCTCAAACGCATCCGCTACTTGCCATTAACTTAAACATGAAGCACAAGTATCAAATTTTAAAATCAATTGTTGCAGGAGTCTTAATAGGTTTTGCCCAATCTGGATATTGTCAGGTTTATAGATATATGCCTGTTGATCAGACCATCAGTAGTCAGAAGATTCCGGCGTGGGCGCAACCAATATATAATTACCAGGTTGACGATCATCGAATTGATTTTCCACAGCCATTTATAGCACAATTTATTGGTGATTTGGTTGATTCAGAAAAACTGGCAACAACTTCCTTATTTATTTCAAAATTGGACAAGGATGTCAAAACGTATCAGTTTGAGTCTAAATTCAGAATGCCTGATTATCCGGACATTAGCTTTGAACCCAGAAATTTTAAGGAGGATAAGCTTGATGAATACAAAGTGTTTGTGCAAACGAGAAAACACAGTTTAGAAAGTTCTGATATTTTTAAACAACAAAACTATCTGCTGAAAGCACAAGAGCAATTTGCATTTGCCCATCCCGGCATAGTCGCTTTATCATGGGATTCAATACCAGATGCGCCGATTCCAGGCAGGTATGGCTTTTTAAAGAGGAGGTCGGCTCGTGATGGTATTAATCTACTATTGCATGAACACTCCTATAACACACAGCCAAGCTTAAAGAAAGTAACCATATCGAAAGGCCCCTGGACACTTGGAGGAACCGAAAATATCCAGTTGTCACAAGGATATATTGATAATTGGGTCAAAGGGGGGGAGAGCAATGTTAGTTTGGCAAGTGATTTACGATTAAACGCTAATTTTAATAAAGGCAAACACGAGTGGGAGAATTACATTATTCATAAAGTTGGTGTAATCTCTACAGATAATGACAAGGGACGCGTAAATACAGATCTAATTGAAATTAACACAAAGTATGGCCATAAAGCATCGGAAAAGTGGTACTATAGTTTCTTGTATAATTTTAAAACACAGTTCTTTTACGGATACGATAAGGCAGACGATGACAAAAGTGATCCGGTATCCGGCTTTATGGCACCTGCTTATATGTCGTTTGCATTGGGTATGGATTTTAAGCCAAGTAAAAAGTTCACCTTGCTACTATCACCGGTCACAACACGTATCACTTTGGTAGCCGATACAATTAAGTTTGACCAAACAAAATTTGGTATACCAGAAGGCAAGTCGAGCGAGGTTGTTAATGGTATTTCTGTTGTGAACAATTTTGAATATGAAATGTCTAAAGAGGTGAAGCTGTCGTCGCGCTTAGATGCTTTCTATCAATACTTAGGGAAAGTACCGGTAGGGCAGCAGAGGCAGGTTCAAATAGACTGGGAGGTTATAATGGATATGCGAATTAATCGCTTTTTCTCTACCAGGCTTTTGGCACATGCCAGATATTTTACAAATGAGTCAGATAAAATCCAGTTTAGGCAAAATTTTAATATTGCTTTTAAGTATCATTTTTAATGTTCCTGATAATGAGTCGTTAACAAATAATTAACTTGTATTTTAACTTCTTTTAACTTTCGTTATTATGCGTTAGAAGTAAAACGTTTTACATTTGTACTGTGAGAATAAGGGAAACAATTTATTATTTCTTACGTATTAAAGATTAAAATTAGACGCTGATGCGTCATTAAAGATATTGAGTAAGTTTTCTCATAGTTTAGGGTTAGGTTTGGTTAAAAGTTGAAAGTCGTCTTAAAGAATGCTTTAAGGCGGCTTTCTTTTTATGGGTATTTGTCTTGAAAACCATTGTTGATTTAGCTTGTTAAAACAGATGTTCATTTTTAAAACCGAATCGTGACATTTAAAAAGGATAAACAGTACTACAAGTTTTGTGCATATGGCTTTCTTAAGAATTTAAGAATCTTTGATCCATTTTTACTACTATTCCTGGTCAGTAAGCAGCTGAGTTATGCAGAAATTGGTGTTTTGTACGCTATTCGCGAAATTGTAATCAACCTGTTTGAAGTAATTTCCGGCGTTATAGCTGACGTTTTAGGTCGGAAGCGCGCCATGGTCATGGCCTACGTTTTTTATCTTTTAAGTTTTGCCGTGTTTTATTTCGCTTCTCGCTTTAGTAGCTTGTTGGTGGCATTTTTATTATTTGGTATTGCCGACGCCTTTCGAACAGGGACGCATAAGGCTATGATCTTACATTATCTGCAAAAACATGAATGGGGCTCGTATAAAACTGAATATTATGGATGTACACGTTCATGGTCGCAAAAAGGTTCTGCTGTTACGTCCTTAACGGGAGCTTCGGTTGTACTTGTTACCGGCGAATATGAGCTAATGTTTCTCCTATCGATGATACCGTATCTGATCGGATTAACGCTTCTTGTTTCGTACCCGGATTACTTAAATGCAAATAACTCGGTATCGATCAGGCAGATTTGGCCGGTATTTAAAGAGCATTTTATTGACCTGTTAAAAACACTGAAACGTATTAGTTCTTTAGGAGTAATTCTAACTACAAGCGGTTATACTGGTTATTATAAAGCTACAAAGGATTACCTCCAAATTCTGATTGCCGGATTTGCAGTTAGTTTTCCATTTGTATTCTTCAAGGATGAAACTCAAAATGCGGCCATCTATGTCGGTGTCATTTATTTTGTGTTGTACCTCATCTCGTCAGTAGCTTCCAGGAAAGCTTTCTTGACTGAACGACTATGGAAAACAGCAGGGAATGCGCTTAGTGAATTACAACTGCTTGGATTGTTATTGGGCTGTTTGGCTGGTGTATGTTATTATCTTAATTGGTTTTGGCTGGCGGTTGCTATGTTTAGCATGATTTTTATAATTCAGAATCTTCGTCGCCCAGTGGCAGTAAAATATATTGGTGAAGCCTTTGAAAGTCGATTAATGGCAAGTGTTATGTCGGTGGAGTCGCAAGCTGAAACTGTTTTTGCTGCTCTTGTAGCTTTAATTCTTGGTGTAATTGTAGAGGTTTTTGGATTGGGACCTGGCATAACATTGGTGTCTGGTTCATTGTTATTTGTCCAATTGGCCGTTAAGAAGGTTAGAAAATAGCTTCAGTGCTTAAGATTCATCAATCAGTACGTTTTGAGGTTGTTTAGTTGGGGATTTTGAGATGAAGAATTGCTACTTATTGTTGAGGTTTTTATTTTCGCAATGAAAATGTATCTATTATGAAAGTTGTTCTGATTGGTTCTGGAAATGTGGCAACACACCTGTCGAAAGCACTGGTAAATAGTGGTAATAAAATTCTACAGGTTTTCAGTAAGACTTATGTAAATGCTCAGGCTTTGGCTGATCGGATCGATGCCATGCCAATAGCCGATTTATCTCAAGTTGATACGGAAGCCGATTTGTATATTATTTCCGTCAAGGACGATAAGATGCAGGAAGTCATTGAACAACTGCCCGACCTGAAAGGAATGGTTGTGCATACAGCAGGTAGTGTTAATAGTGAGATGTTGAAGCGATTTGAAAACTACGGCGTATTTTATCCTTTTCAAACATTTTCAAAACAAGCCGAGCTGGATTTTCGTCAGGTACCCATATTAGTTGAGGCTAATAATGCATCTAATAAGGCTATCTTATTTGAGCTAGGGGATCGTTTAAGTAATAAAGTATTAAAAGCGTCCTCTGATCAGCGGGCGAAATTACATATAGCAGCTGTGTTTGCCTGCAACTTTGTTAACCATATGTACCGACTGGCCGATGAAGTTCTTGCTGAAAACGACCTTAGCTTTGATTTGCTACATCCTCTGATAACCGAAACCGCGGCCAAAGTTCAAAGCTTAAAGCCCAACGAAACACAAACGGGCCCGGCAGGTCGTAAGGATTTTGATATAATAAATAAGCATCTTACAAGTTTGGAGGGCAATGATGAACTGGTTTCTATTTATAAAATGCTTACGGATAGTATTATTGATCGATCGAGTTAATAACCTTTGATGATGCATTGAATGGTTCATCAATCTGTTTCTTCATTATTTTGGTTCTGATCAGGGATTGTTATGGCCGATCCACTTCTATTGGCTCTATAGTGAGGAGACATAATTTCAACGCCTGCCTTATTAAATTCGTCCAATATATTTTTGTGTAATTCCGACTCAATCATTGGGTATTTATCCGCTTGAGAGGTATAGGCATTGATTTCATAAGCCACATAAAAGTCATCAAGGCTTTTCTGGAGAACAAATGCCTCTTTACCCATTTGTTCAATTATGCCATTTGTATTTTTAGCGGCTGTTAGCAGTAAATTATGAACGGTTCTCCAGTCAACATCATAGCCAATTGTAATGGTTGAATGAATGATGAGGTTGGAGTGTTCAGCAGCAGTTGTATAGTTTTGACTATGACCCGAAAGAATTTTAGAATTGGGTATCGTCACAATGACATTTTTGGGTGTGCGCACACGGGTAATCAGCAGGTTTTTTTGCACAACGATACCAGTAATCGTGTCGACCTCAATCCGATCTCCAATTTTAAATGGTCGCATATAAGTCATGATAATTCCGCTTAATCCATTGGCAATTACAGATGTTGATCCAAGGGATATTAATAAGCCTAAGAAGACCGTAACGCCTTTAAAAGTTTGAGAATCGGCACCGGGCAAAAGAGGGAAGAGTATGGTTAAAAGAAATGCATATAGCAGAAACTTAATGATGTTGCCAGTTGGTGTTGCCCATTCCTTATAGAAGCCCGTCAGTTTAATATTTCCTTGTTTCAACTCATTGAAAAAGAAATTAATCAGCTTCATAAATCCCCTGAATATAAGTAGGATGATGATGATCTTAATAAGTGATGGAAGGTAGGAGACAATAGAATAAAGAAACTCAATAAATGGATCTAAGAAGTAGCTAAACAGTTTTTCGCCAACAGCTTTGGTATAATGGAAAATACTTAAGATCGCCGGTAGTATAAAGTAGATGAGTGCACAAATTGTAATAATATGCAGCCATTTTGAGATTTTGAGTACTGTATTAACAGCCCGCTCTTTATCTTCTTCCTTTAGCTGGTATATTTTTATCAATCGGGAAAAGCGGTAAATCAACTTATCGTTCTTCACGATCAATTTGTTGATGAATGAAAATAGAAAGCGTATGGTTACAAATAATAATAGAAATAATCCAATGTAAATGAGGGCTGTGTATATTTTAGTTCTGAGCAATTGTGGTTGCTGCTTTTTTAGGTAGGTTATTATTTTACGTTTATAAGCATTGGTAATCTGCGCATTGGTTGACTTCAATTTATCGGCAGTAATATTTCCAAATTCAGTGATTGTAAAATCGGCATACTTTATAAGTATAAAATCCAGACTGTCGGAATGTTTTAGTGAGTCTTTATGGAAGAAGTCGTGTTCAAGCAAGCGTTCAACCCTGCGCTGACATACCAAGGCTCTTTCACTCATTGAGTTTGAGTTTATCTTCTCATAAATATTAAAAACGGTGTCATTCGCTATGATAACCGGATATACGAGATGTTCTTTTTCTAAAGAGTCGATAATCTCAACGGTTTGTTTGTAGTGTAGTTCAGACAGTGAGTCCTTTTGTGTTTGTCGCGCGTATGCAGCGATACATAAAAAGCCCGCAATGAATAAGCTGGTTACTTTTGACATAGTCAGTTAATCTTTTTGATTAATGCTATGAAAAGTTAAGAAAAAGGAAGATGGAATGCTTACTTTATATTATAAAGTCTTATTTGTGGGTGGTTTGTATTCTAAATATTATATCAAACTCTGGTGATTATAACGCAGAGGCTAAAATATCAGCTATATGGATGGTTTTAATATCCAGCTGTTGAGCGTTGATGTAGCTCTGGATATTTAATAAACAGGAAGCCTCTGTTGAAACTATGTATTCAGCTCCGGTCGATAGGGCATTTTGAACTTTCTGCTCGGTCATAGCGGTTGATATAGGTGCGTACTTTACCATAAAAGTACCGCCAAAACCACAACATTCATCCCGTTTAGGCATTTCTATAAGTTTAAGGTTACTTACCTTACTTAATAGCTGTCGAGGCTCATCTTTTAAACCATATTCGCGAAGTGCCGAACAGGCATCGTGATAGGTTGTTTTATGAGGGAAGTGGGCAGTGAAATCATCCACTTCTAGCTTATTTATTAAGAAATCAGTTAATTCATAGGTGTTACGTCTGAGCCTTTGCGCATCCTGGTCATTTACCATTTTAGAATAGTGATTTCTTATATAGGCTGCGCAGGATGCAGATGGTGTTATTATAGGATGATCATTAGGAAAATCCTTAATAAACTTCTCTGCAATTTTTGTAGCATGTTTTAAATCTCCGCCATTAAATAAAGGTTGTCCACAACATGTTTGCTCGGGATTATAATTGACTTTGCAACCCGCATGCTCAAGCAGTTTAACTGTGCTCCAAGCGGTGTTTGGAAACATTTGATCAATGAAACATGGAATGAATAAATCAACTGTCATTTGGCTCTGATTTAAGTGTTCACAAAGATAAAATTACCCTTATAAAGGATGTTAATAAATGGCAATTAATTGTAAACGGAGTGCTTTCGGCATGATTGATGGTTTATTGCTCTGATAATTAATCAAATAATAACCGCACCTTTTTGTAACCGATGGGCAAAAAATCCGTTAAAGGTTATGTGGGTGTTTAAAATTAGGGTGGATGAAAAGGTATATCGAACATTTGTTGGAAGACTTGGAGGGGATAAGAAGAAATGCTCCTGGCAACCTGGCTTCGTTTTTTAACGTTTCGGATAAACAAGAATTAGACTTATACCATGTGGAGGATTTCTCTGGTGTCCGATTAGCTGAATTAATCGGTATCGAGCAGGTATTTTTTCCCAATGAAGATTACTTGAGCGATGAGGAAGCCTCAAAGGTTGTTGATGAACTTGTTACAGTTTACAAATCACACGGGCTTAATCCACTATTTGAGCAGTGTGTCAGTGATCGAATTAAATATGGTCATTTACGGCATGGATTAAATCAGCAGGTTTTTCCTGTGTATAAACAAATGGTGGATATTGAAATGTGTGATTATCTGCCAGAATACTGTCCTTTGTACGAATTGTGCTCTCAATTGCATAATCATCCGGTTTGTTGCGAGATTAAGCGCAGAGCTTAATGATTATTCAGATATGGAGTAGATAGAGGCCAAATAATTAACATTCACATATAATACACTCTGAGTCTTTACGTCTCTGTGTTATTTTAATATTTATTGGTATAATTATCTATTCTCCAGGAACAAATTTCAATGAGATGGAATTCACACAGTGCCGTGTATTCTTCTCGGTAAATCCTTCCCCAAGGAACACATGCCCGAGGTGACCATTGCATTTGGCACATATAATTTCAGTACGTCGGCCATCCGCATCGGGAACGCGCTTAACAGCATCTTTTATTTCATCATCAAAACTTGGCCATCCACAATGTGAATCAAACTTGTCACTCGAATTATAAAGTGGCGCATCACATTGCTTACATATATATTGACCTTTCGCTTTATGGTTGGTGTATTCGCCAGTAAAAGGAAATTCGGTGCCTTTGTCAATAATAACACGCTTTTCTTCCTTGGTTAGTTTGTTAAGTTTTATTTTTTCTGTTTCCTGAGCCATGGCGTTGAATCCTGTGAATAGAATAAGTAATACTGCTATTTGTTTCATATTATTTTCGATTTTAATATTGACGACAACTGCTTGATTCTATTATATTGGTCGCTTATTAAAATATTTCCTTACAAACTAATCTTACTTAAACTCATTTTAAATAAAGCAAAACGAGCGTGGTTTTGTTCAAGATTCCCAGCTTTAGTGGTATTGCGTCGAATTGAAAACGAGATAAGGTGTAATTATCAGAAAATGTGTGGGATATATAGCATTGTTACTGTTGATTTATCATTCATCAATCAAATCGAAAATTAAACACTATGGTGTAAGTGGTACATTGATAGTTGTTTAGCTAGTTCTTTGTTAATTAAACTGATTTTATATATTTGTCAACCGATAATAATTTTTTACCAAAAAATAAAACAATGGGATTAAAAATTGTAGTTCTTGCTAAGCAAGTTCCTGATACCCGAAATGTAGGCAAAGATGCCATGAAAGCTGATGGGACAGTGAATCGTGCGGCATTGCCGGCTATCTTCAATCCTGAAGACTTAAATGCCTTGGAACAAGCCTTACGATTGAAAGATAACTATCCGGGTACAGAAGTTACTATTTTGACGATGGGACCCGGACGTGCAGCCGATGTAATCCGCGAAGGTTTATATAGAGGAGCAGATAATGGTTATCTGTTAACAGACCGTGCTTTTGCCGGATCTGATACTTTGGCTACCTCATATGCTATTTCTTGTGCGATCAAAAAGATGACTAAATGTGATTTAATTATTGCAGGTCGTCAGGCGATTGATGGTGATACAGCTCAGGTAGGACCACAGGTTGCCGAGAAGTTAGGATTACCACAGGTGACTTACGCTGAAGAAGTACTTTCGGCAGATAAAAAGAAGATTGTTATTAAGCGTCGTTTGGAGCGCGGTGTTGAAACAGTTGAAATGCCACTTCCTGGTGTGATCACTGTTAACGCAAGTGCGCCAGATTGTCGTCCGCGTAATGCTAAATTGTTGATGAAGTACAAGCATGCGCAAACCATTACTGAGCGTCAGGCTGAAACAGAAGATTACATCGACTTAACAGCTGATCGTCCGTATCTTAACATTGAAGAGTGGAGTGTTAACGATATTGAGACAGACACAAAATGGTTAGGTTTATCAGGTTCGCCTACTAAGGTTAAGAAAATCGAGAACGTGGTATTCCAGGCAAAAGAAGCGAAGCGCTTAACGCCAGCCGACGAAGAGATCGATGAGTTAATGAAAGAATTAATTGCTAATCACACGATAGGTTAAGTTGATAAGGCAGAAGTTAGAAGGCAGAAGTGCTGCCTATTGCCTAATTAACTAATTCACTTAAAATTAAGAAAATGAACAACGTATTTGTTATTTGCGAAATAGATGAGGGAAAAGTAGCCGATGTGTCGTTAGAATTAATGACGAAAGGTCGTTCTCTCGCCAACCAGTTAAACTGTAAGTTGGAGGCTTTAATTTTAGGCCACAACTTAAAAGGTATTGAGAAAGAATTGTATCCATACGGTGCTGATGTGGTTCACATTGGCGACGACGAGCGTTTGGATCCTTATACAACATTACCACACACAAGTGTAATTGTTGACTTATTTGAAAAAGAGAAGCCACAGATTGCTTTATTAGGAGCTTCTACTTTTGGTCGTGACCTTGGTCCACGTGTATCATCGGCATTGGTGAGTGGATTAACAGCTGACTGTACATCGTTGGAAATTGGTCCACACGAAGACAAAAAAGCCGGTAAAAAGTACGAGGACTTATTGTATCAAATTCGTCCTGCCTTCGGTGGTAACATTGTTGCTACGATCATCAACCCTGACTGTCGCCCACAGATGGCAACGGTTCGCGAGGGTGTGATGAAAAAAGAAATTTACGATGCCGGTCATAAAGGAAAGGTTAACAACATTGATGTTAATAAAATCCTTAAGCCTGAAGATTTAGTGGTGAAAGTAATTGAGCGCCACATGGAAAAATCAAAGGTAAACATCAAAAACTCTTCAATCATTGTAGCCGGTGGTTACGGTGTTGGTTCAAAAGAGAATTTTGCTCAGTTAGAAGAGTTAGCACATGTGTTGGGTGGTGAAGTAGGAGCTTCACGTGCTGCAGTTGATGCTGGTTTTGCGGGGCATGAGCGTCAGATTGGTCAGACAGGTGTAACTGTTCGCCCTAAGTTGTACATTGCTTGTGGAATCTCCGGACAAATTCAGCACACTGCTGGTATGGAAGAGTCGTCTATGATCATTGCCATTAACAATGATCCGAATGCACCAATTAATAAGTTGGCCGATTATGTTATCACTGGTGACATGGGCGAAGTGGTGCCTAAATTAATTAAGTTCTATAAGCAGAACACGAAGTAATGGTTAATGTATAATTATAAATTATTAATGAAGAATGTATAATGATTAATTAATCACTAACCATTAATAATTAATAATTAAAAAAATGTTGGATCAGATTTCCGAAAGGGACTCAAAATAAAAAACAAAATGGCAAATTTTTTCACAGACAACCCGGATTTGAAATTCCACCTGGAACATCCGTTGATGAAGAAGATTGTGGCTTTGAAAGAGCGCAATTTTGCTGACAAAGATAAATTCGATTATGCACCCATGGACTTTGAAGATGCCATGGATAGCTATGATAAAGTATTGGAGATTGTAGGGGAGATTTGTGGCGATGTTGTTGCTCCAAATGCTGAAAGTGTGGATCAGGAAGGTCCGAAAATTGTAAATAACGAAGTAGTATATGCCAAAGGTACTCAGGAAAACCTGGATGCATTGGTTAAGGCTGGTTTGATGGGAATTACTTTACCGCGTAAGTACGATGGTTTGAACTTCCCGATCGTACCATATATTATGGCTGCTGATATCGTGTCACGTGCCGATGCTGGTTTTGTGAACATCTGGGGATTGCAGGATTGTGCTGAAACAATCAATGAATTTGCTGATGAAGACCAGAAAGAGCGTTTCTTAACGCGTGTATCGCATGGTGAGACTATGGCGATGGACTTAACTGAGCCGGATGCTGGTTCTGACCTTCAGGCGGTGCAGTTAAAAGCTGAGTTGAAAGATGGTAAGTGGGTATTAAACGGTGTGAAGCGTTTTATCACCAATGGTGATGGACACATTGCTTTGGTATTGGCTCGCTCGGAAGAAGGTACACAAGACGGACGTGGTCTGTCAATGTTTATCTACGACCGTAACCACCAGTCGGTAATCGTTCGTCGTTTAGAGAACAAAATGGGTATCAAAGGTTCACCAACTTGTGAATTGGTGTTCAAAGATGCGCCTGCTGAGTTGGTTGGCAACCGTAAAATGGGACTGATCAAGTACGTAATGGCCTTGATGAACGGTGCCCGTTTGGGTATCGGTGCTCAGTCGGTAGGTGTATGTGAGGCTGCTTATCGCGAAGCTTTAGAGTATGCTAAGGAACGTGAGCAGTTTGGTAAGCCAATCATTCAGTTCCCTGCTGTATACGAAATGTTGGCTACGATGAAGGCGAAACTGGATGCTGGTCGTACTTTATTGTATGAAACATCACGTTACGTAGACATCTACAAAACATATATGCACATTTCTGAAGAGCGCAAGCTGGAGCCGGAAGAGCGCAAAGAGATGAAGCGTTACCAGAAACTGGCTGATTTCTTCACGCCACTATTGAAAGGTATGACTTCGGAGTACAGTAACCAGTTGGCTTACGATGCAGTGCAGGTTCACGGTGGTTCTGGTTTTATGAAAGACTACCCTGTGGAGCGTATCTATCGTGATGCCCGTATTACATCAATCTACGAAGGAACTACTCAGTTGCAGGTAGTAGCAGCTATTCGTGGGGTAACAACAGGTGGATACCTTGATCGTATCCGTGAGTTCGAAATGATGGAATTAAAGCCTGAATTGCACGCATTACGTCGTACATTGATTGGTATGACGGATGAGTACGAGCGCGCAGTTAAAGCGGTTGTTGGTGTTAAAGACCTTGAGTATGTTGATTACCAGGCGCGCCGTATGGTGGAAATGGCTGGTAACATTGTGATGGGTTACTTATTGTTGCACGATACACAGCGTAACGATAAATTCAAAACATCGGCTGAGATTTTCATTGCAAGAGGAAAAGCGGATAACCACGCAAAAGCTGGTTTCATCTTTAACTCATCAATCGATGACTTAGGATTCTATAAGCCTGATTTAGCTGAGGCTTAAGAAATATTAGATATAAATGCGGAAGGCTGTTTCTTTGCGAAGCAGCCTTTTGTGTTTTATAATTTACCACGAAGACGTAATACCCTCTAAATCTCCATCAATGAGGGAGACTGGGATAGTGGTTAGTTTAACCGCAGAGATCGCGGAGAGCGCAGAGGTGTTTAGACTGCAAATTTTGTCTTGCTTTATAAATTGACCTCGCTCAGCTGAATATATGTGCTTGGCGAAGTTTGCAACTTCGTCGAATTTAAATTGTAGTTTGAAACTACATTATAAGTAAATCGAAGTTACAAACTTCGCTTAGCGGGGCCCAGAGTAAAGAAGTGCAGCCCCGGGATCAGTAATGGAAATTAAACCGATGCTAGCACATAGGGTGTTAAATGCAGGAATTACAATGCATCGGAATGCACAGATGATTTTCTGCTAAATGCATAAATGTCTATTAGTCAATAAATTCAAAGGTGTCGTCACTCCATGTAGAAGACCCGTCACATCGTGCAGAAGACCGGTCACTTCATGTAATAGACCCGTCACTTTGTGCAGAAGACTCGGCAGCTCGTGCAGAAGCCTTGGCGACTAATTCAGAACACCTGGAACTTCATTCAGAGGACTCGTCACATCATACATAAGCCTTGGCAGTACATACATAAGCGTCGGCGACTTAATCATAAAGGTGGTCAGCTAATACAATACACTTGGCGGATCTTACAATAGAGAGGGATGAGTATTCGAAAGGAGCGGCTGACAATGTAATAGAGTGGGTACTTAATGTATAAGCAAGTGATGTGCATACAATAGAAGGTGATGTTAATGCATAGGCCTGTGAGTAATGAACAATAGCCTGTTTGTATAAATTAATAATTGGTAATTATAAAAATAAGTGTTGGAGGAAATATATAATGATACTGTAAATATATGAAATGGCAACGAAACCTTGGTTTATTGAGGTGTGACTGGCTGTATTAAAGAGTGAGATGGGTTATATAGTTGTTAGTGTTGTTGCTAAGTGAAGTTTGCCTGTTTCTGTAGAATAGCATGGTGTGTTGAAGAGAGAGGCCTGTTGATTATTAAATGTAAACAGTAAGACTTTGTAGTGTTAAATAAAATTATATATTTGTATGTAACATTAGCGTAACTATTCAGGTTCTATTTT
>DIYS01000155.1 GCA_002429115.1 Saccharicrinis sp. UBA6048
ACTTTGATCGGCATCTCCACTTTGATGTTGCTAAGAGTGATTTCATAGGTAATTTTGTAAGTGTTGGAAATAAGGTGGTTTTTAAAGCACATGTGCCATTACCTGAACCAGATGAGTTTAATAATACACATGGATATAAGTTTGCAATAACCGATGGAACAACCAATGGAACCAGTGAAATAACTGAGCTAAATAATATATTAGGAGGTAATCCAACGCCTTTGTTCGCTGATGGTGATATTTTATACAGCCACGCTAATATTGACGAAAACGGTACAACTGATATAGGAAGGCAAATGCTCGCCTATAATATTCAAAGCAGTGAGGTGACAATTTTATCGAGAGAATTAGATGCTGATGGAGGTACAGGCTCACATGCACCACATAGTATGGTGAAATTTACAGATGGCTGGGTGTATTATGTTGGGTCAAGATATTTTAACGATGTTCAGAAACAATGCTTATTCAGAACCAATGGAACCAGCATTGAATTGGTAGATAATACAATTACTGACGCTTCAAATTTGACAGTATTCAATGGTAAAATTTACATGTCTGCTTCAACGGAGGCTACGGGTAAGGAGCTATTTGTATTTGACCCTAACGGAGAACCTACTTCTATAGAGGAGAATAAAAAGATGTCCGCAATTAACGTTTCCCCTAACCCTTCATACGGATATGTAAATGTAAAAGGAATTAAGACACCAAAAGCTACCTATGAAATCTACAGCCTGACAGGTAGTATGGTAGAAAAAGGGATTATTTCTAATAATCAAATTGATTACAATGTAAGACCTGGTATGTATCTATTGAAGATAACAGAAGATACTGTCGTTAAAACACAGAAAATCATTGTAAAATAGATTAACAAACACGTCGGAAATCTAAGGGTCGTTCTGCAATGGCAGGTCGGCCTTTATTTTTTTATTCTGGTAATATTAACCAGGTAAATACCTGCAATAACAATAATACCTCCGGCAATCTGCCAGGTACTTAATGCTTCGTTAAGAATAAAGAAGGCTGCAATGGCGGTTATAACAGGTTGCCCAAGGAGGGTTGGCGATACAGTTGTAGCCTTAAGATGACCCTGTGAGTAGTTTATGAGCGACCAGCCACCAACATGTACTCCAATACCATAAACAAGCCAGATGATCCAGGTCGTATCAGAATAACCGGTAAAAGAATAGTTGGGGTTAACGATAATGATACATGCAACGGTTGTAGCCGCAGCAAAGGTGCTAATCGATAGATATTGTAAGGTGTTCATCATGGAGCGTCCCTGTTGTGTAAATAAGTGGTAGATGCCATAAAACACACCAGCCAGTAAGCTGATAATAATACCAGAAAATAAGCCATCTGATAAATTAAAGCTTTGCCACGCCATTGTGAATGTTCCGGTAATAGCAATAGCTAAGCCTATCCAGAAACCACGTCGTTGTTTCTCTCTAAAAATAATAAGGGCACCGATACCCACCCAAACAGGTGCCATGTTAGCCATAAGTGTAGGAATTGTGGCATTACTCAACTCAATGGCCCACGACCAAAGGCCTGTGTCAATCCCAAATGCAACCCCACCAGCAGCTGCTATAATTATAGCTTTTCGCGAAAGTTGACGAAACTGGCTCCACCGACTAATAAGCGGGATAATAAGAACCAATGAAGCGATACCAACACGATAGAAAGCGGTGACCATTCCGGGTGCCTCTGCCGATTTAATTAAAATAGCAGAAAACCCGATGATAAGTAATCCGGCAAAGAGCGCTAAATAGGCTTTAATTATAGATGGTGAACTGTTCATAAAATTGAAATATTGGCAAAATTATAAAACCATCCATTGTCGCACTATGATTTTAATTGGCTAATGCACTATGATTGATGAAGTTTTACGATGTCTGTTTCTTTTGCTTACGATAAGCACTTACAATTGAGTAGCTATATAAGGCAAGGGCAATCCATATGGCAGAAAAGGCAATTTGTTTCTCTTGTGGGAATCCCTCTTTATAAATGAAAATACCAAGAAACAGCATGATTGAAGGACCGATATATTGCATAAAACCAACCGAAGTGAGTGATATGCGCTTGGCACCAATACCAAACCAGTAAAGGGGTAAGGTAGTTGCCACACCAGCCATAATTAATAAAAAGTCGATTTTGGCACTTTCGTTAAACAGGTGGCCATGCCCGGTATACATGCCCCAAACAATATAGCCCAGTGCAAAAGGTGTAAGCACCATTGTTTCGATGGCGAGGGCAGGCAAGGCGTCGACGCCACTCATCTTTTTAAGTAATCCATACACCCCAAAAGTAGCTGCCAGAAAGATAGAGATCCAAGGAAACTGACCATAGTCAACCGTTAGATAAACAACGGCGCCGGCGGCCAGCGTCAACGCTAAAAGTTGAACCTTATTTAATCGCTCATGTAAAAAGATGACACCAAGCGCCACATTAAGAAGTGGGGTGATGTAATAGCCCAGGCTGGCCTCAACAATATGGTCGATATTCACCGCATAGATATATACACCCCAGTTACTGCCAACCAACAGGCCGGTTACGGCAAGTGTCATCCAGGCTTTTCTGTTTCGAAAGATGGCTTTAAATTGCAATTTTTTTTGCCAGGCAAGAATCAGCACAACGAATACTAACGACCATAATATGCGGTGAGCTAATATTTCCAATGCAGGTATATGGCTTAGCCATTTCCAGTAAATAGGCAATAAGCCCCAGGTTAAAAATGCCTGGAACGTATAGATATAACCCGATGTTTGATTTTGTTGTGCTACCATCATCTAATAAAATAATGGCGTCAAAGGTAAGGAAATGGATACTTTAAAAACCCCAGGGTTCCAATTTATTCAAGTCAACATTGCCATTGAGCCATAATAAGAAGAAACAAATAGCGGTTAATAAGGTTATCATCAATATCGTTTTCTTAATGAGCAGTATCCTGTTCTCCCGAATTAACTTGCCTCGTAATGCTGTTAATTGTTCAGTACTCATTTTATTATCACGACGGGTATGATGACGGTATTGTTTTGAGATTCTATCATTGAGACCAGCGTCCATCCATCTTTTCTTTAGCCATCAACACTTCATCCTTCTCGTTGAGAATTAATGCCCGCACATCAACCTTTGGGGTGGGGTATTCTTTAGGTGGCAGGTAATAACCCGCGTTCGATTTAAATTTTAAAACTCAGATTGAAATAAAGAGCTGATCTACAAGGAATAATTTTAGAGGAATAGTAAACTATTGCGATAAAATTTGACGCTGAAGATCAGTTTTTTATTCAAAGCTTAGTAATTCCACCTACAAACAGCAATTTTCTTCGTGTAATCGCCTCAAAATAGCCCGCTATTCTTTCGTCAATATACACTTGAAACTCACAATTTGTAGGCGTTCTGAGTTCAAAATTTTACGTCGAACTCGGGTTAATATTTATCAAACGCCTTAATCGGTTGATTGGCAATAGCAGACATTAATTGCTGACTCAAATCCAACAGCTCCTGATTGCGTTCAACTTCATAACCGTTTTGGGCATAGACCAAACCAATTTCGGCAAGCGCTTTTATTTTCTTGAAGGTGTTTAAGTAATCCATTTTTATAACTGTTAGTTACATACCTAAGGGAACTCGGGTTAATAGTATTTGAACCGCAAGGCTCAAAACTGACTTTAAATTAGTAAAATACAATTAGCAATTATAACATACTTTAGTACTTTGCTTTATGCATCTTATTTATTTTTAGTTACTTTTGCGCCTGTGTTAAAAGACTGGTTTTTGATAATTACCTGAATTATAGTCCTTTCTCGTTTTCTTCTGGAAGTTAACTACATTTCAAATCTTCAATTTTCCTTTTTTTTAATAAATGTTGTTGACTCCTAAAGAGTCAGGTATTAATCTATTTTAATCATTTTTGTATGAATATTTTTATTGCTGGTTTGACAGATAACATCTGGGATGAAGATTTGAAGGACCTTTTTGAAGAGTACGGAGAGGTGACTTCCGCTAAAGTTATCAAAGATCGTGAAACCAGAAAGTCAAGAGGCTTTGGTTTTGTGGAGATGCCAGATGATGAAGCTGCCAAAAAAGCAATTCATGAGCTAGACAGAGCAGAGTACGATGGAAAAATCATCAATATTAAAGAGGCGCGCCCAAAAGAAGGTGGTAAAGGTAATGGTCGCCAGGGTGGTGGAAACCGCGGAGGTAACCGTCGTCGTTTTTAATTTCTTGATATAGAAAATAACAAAGCCTGAGTTATAAGCTCAGGCTTTGTTGTATATAAACAGTTGTTTCTAGGCTTTTGACTTCAGTATAAACTTGTCGTACAAGAATAATGCAACAACCGCACTAACAGCTATACCTGCGTAAAGCATCCATATTTTAGAAGGATTATAATTGACCCAAATAAAATTAGTTAGTTCAGAATTGCTCATGCCCATTAACTCGGCAGCTTTATTCCAGTAATCATTTTTAGTAAAAGCTTCTGATACCTCTGGAATTTCAAGACCACGCTTTGCAACCTCTTTCTTTAGTAAGAATAGTTTGCCGGCAGCTTTATCGTACATATCACCTGATACAACACCTGCCAGCTGGTGGCCTGCTGCAACTGGTAAAAATGATGTACCCATATATAGCGCTTTCTTATCTGCAGGGGCAATACTACCAATATATTCTGTGAATTTAGGGCTACTCGCCATTTCACCAATACTAAATATTAATATCCCTGCAACAATAAAGAAACTATTCTGGAAAGCGAACATCATTCCAACCCCAATGGCTAATACTAAAATTCCACTCATCATCGCATTTAATGGTTTGTATCGCATCACCAAACCAGAAATCCAAATTTGGAAAATGATAATAAAGAAAGCATCTAAACTACCAATGGTAACAGCAGTAATGGTTCCTTCAGGTGTGCCAATGCTTTCAGCTAACCATGGCCATACCGAATGAAGTGCATTATAAAGGTTAGATGTATCTACCCAATCGTCAACAAACACCGGGAAAGCATAATATAATTGGTTAAATGCAGTCCAGAAAGCAACCATGATTAATAAGAACAACACATATTTGAAATTACTTAATGTGATACCGATATTACGTATTGACTGCAGAAAAACCTGACTCAAAGGTTCTTTATCATCGGTTTTGTTCTCACGACCTGGTTCTTTAAAGAAAAAGAAAACAAAAATATAATTGATTGAAATTGTAATCATTGAGATGTAGAAAACCCAATCCCAGCTTTTCTGGTAGATAGCTCCAGCAATAAACGGACCTATAAATCCACCGATGTTAATCATCATATAGAAAATTCCAAACCCAATAGAAGACGTTTCCGAATTAGTGGTTTTGGAAATCATTGCTGAAATAATTGGCTTAAACAGTGCGCCCGCTACAGCCAGATAGATGTAAGCAGCAAAAACAAGGGTAAATGTATTAAAGGTAGCTACCATCCAATACCCACTGACATACATGGCATACGAAAGAATAAGAACTTTCTTGTAGCCAACACGATCAGCAATAGCTCCGGTAAATAAAGGTAAAAGGTAGAGTAGCATTGAGCCTGTACCCATGATAATACCTTTTTCGGCAGAGGTAAATCCAAGTGCCCCTGTATCTTTTGATCCAACTAAATACAATGCAAAGGCCATATAAAAGCCATACCATGCCCATCTTTCAAAGAGTTCCATTGTATTGGAAACCCAAAATACTTTTGGAAAACTCTTAATCGTCTTAAATATTCCCGACATATCTGTTTTATTGGTTAATACTATTCAGAAACGGCTAAAATAGTTTCTTTCGGGTATAAACCAAATGTGTTTAGTCAGTTTGTGGCACAAAAGCTGTTTTTTGACTGGCCAGATAAGTAGTGGTAAAGATGAGTTTTACCCGTTGTGTCATTAAATCGTAGTTAATTTTATCGGGTGTATCAGTGGGTTGGTGATAGTCGGGGTGAAGACCACTAAAGAAACCTAAAACCGGAATGCCTTGCCTGTGAAAAGCATAATGATCAGATAAGCGCAGGAAGTTGCCAAAGCCTTGTGATTTGTTATAGTCATACTGAATATGCAACGAATCACCCATTGAATTGGCAACATGCAACAGTGAATCAAATTCAGGATAATGGTTGTTGCCAATGGTATAGATGTAGTTTGATTTATGTGTAGAGTCAATGCGACCAATCATATCAATGTTCACATTAGCCTTAATGTCAAAGGGATATTTATGCATGTTAGCAGCAAAATAAAAAGCGCCCAGCAAACCTTTTTCTTCGCCTGTTGTGGCCAGAAATACAATGTTCTTATGTAGTTTTCCTTTCAGTGGAGCAAGTATTCGCGCTAATTCAAGTACGGCTGCTGTTCCGCTGGCGTTATCATCTGCTCCCACACAAATGCCGTTGTATCGTTCGCCGATGTGGTCATAATGAGCGGAAATAACTATCGATTCGTTTGATTTAGTTTTACCGGGCAGGTATCCGGCTATATTATTGGCATTTGCCTGTTCAACAATTAAAGGACAGTTGAAACTAAATTCGGGTTTGGGTAGTTTTTTGATGGCTTTTGCCGTATTTAGCTTTATAAGCTCTTCAACAGATTGTTCAAAAAGCGCTTCGCAAGCCTTTTGATTGATAGCAAAAGATCTTGTCATTTGTTGAGAAAAGTAAGGTTGGCGTGAGCTGATCTGAGCCGTACTTTGTTGTGTTTTCACCTGCCTCGCCAATAAAGGGAATGCATCTGTTGATGCATTATGGGTAATGATTAAAGCAATGGCACCGTTATTTTTGGCTCTGTTCGCAATTTTATACCAGCTACGCAAATTATCCACTAAAGCTACGGCAACTTTTCCTTTAAGATTCAACTCACTAATTATTGAGTCGGCACCATTACCTATAAACTGACAACGGGTCTTAATCGTCTTTTCTGTTGGTGCAGAGCTCAGGTAAACGATGTCTTGATAAGGCTTCAGGGCTTTGTTGTGAGCTGAGAACTGGAAATCACCCCATTGCCAGCTCCATAATCCAATATTCTGATAATACGTTGTGTTGTTAAGTGGTTTTATGCCGTACTTTTCGAAATGTTGAACGATGTACCGGGCTGCTTTATGTTCGCCCTCTGTACCTGTGCTGCGTCCTTTCAGACTATCAGAAGCTAATGTATATACGTGTTGTTTTAAGCTATCCGCAGAAATTGAACTTGTATAAGTATCTTTCCATTTGGGCGATTGTCCATCTGAAAATATACAAATAAATAGTAGCGCTAAAGAAAGAATTAAGGTTTTGTACATGTTATTAGGTTTATTGTGCTTTTGAGAATATTAAAGATAGCAATAATCCTAACAGATATGTTCAAATTAAAAATCGCAATATTAACCCGAGTTCCCGTGGTTTAAACCTAAGGGAGCGCGGGTTAATAGAATATACCGAGCCTGTAAAGCGTTTAATAACGAAAAAAGCCGGCTTGATAACCGGCTTCTGTATGATAAAATATGTGATTGTTTAAAAACGCTTGCCAATGGTTACTCCAAAGGCGTATGCACTGTACTCTTCCTTAAAATCGTAACTAAACATTGGTGTTAATTCCCAGCCCTTTTCTATAGCTACTTCATATTCAATGCCTGTTTTAAGTACAAAAAATGATTCTGTTGCATGATTTCTAAATTCCCATTCAATTCCTGGTCCGGCTATAATACCGATACGGTGTGTGGGTTTAAATTTACCTACAGCTGCCAGTATTACAACATTATTACGTTCTAATTCATTGTGATCATCAGTTTGAATGTAGTACTCATCGAGCTCAATATCTGTTACCAGGCCTAGTTCCCATTTTCGTGTAAGTGAATAATAGTATTCTACACCAATGGTAGGCACCCATTTACCAGTGCTTTGCTCATGTGTTTCATGCTCATAAAATGCCGATGGAATATGAGTAAACCCTGTGTAAAGTGAAATTTTGTGCTTACCATGCCCTGCTTCATGTTCTTGATGCTCATTTGCTGCATGTGTTGTATGCTCATTATGTTGAGCCAAAGTGTTTAATGACATTAATGCCATTGCCAAAATGAAAAAATGTTTCATCTTAAGATACTCCTAATTAGTTATGTTATTAATAATTGGGGAACAGGGTGATTGTTTACTATCAGTTGTGTGAAATAATATTTTTGAATAGTATTTCTTTTTAAAAAAATCTTTGCCACAAAGACAAAGGATCCCTCTTTTGTTTTCTATGCCTGGCTTTTAAACAAGGTATTATAATCGACATAATAGAGTATCTTAAATGATAAGGTGTTGGTTTTCGGACTATTCCTTATAATGTCAATATTGTCTCTATAGTTATTTACTACTTTTTCATCCGAATTGAAAATCGCATTTTTCCAACCAAGTGTCATTTCAGATCCTGGCGCAAATACCCATCGCATCACCATATCAACATTAAAGGTGTTAAAATTTTTGTTGTGGTTACTACTGTAATCGCCGTAAGGATCAAGTGTGCCGTCGTCTTCTAGCAAGTAATAGGCCTTGTTTTCGACACTGGACCAATAATGACGACCTCTAAATTGGAGGCTTAACTTATTATTAAACGAGTATGCCATTTTTAGAACATTTTCAATGGTTTTTACGTCGCGTTGTGCAAAATATATTGAGTCTAAAGCAATATTATTACCAACATAGCCGTAGTCATTTTTCACCTCTTTGTTAGATAGCTTATAATCAAACGATAATTTCTGACTGGCCTGCCATTTTATTCCTGCTCCAAGTTTACTTTCCGTTTGGTTGTATTTGGGTCTGGCATTACCGCTAAACTGAATATGTCCGCTTATTCTTTTTGTTCTGTCACTATGGATATATGTACTATAGCGGTAGCCTTGAGGCTTAAAAACATAGCGATTGTCAACCCGGGGTTCATCATAATCTCTTTCGTTTGACAGCCAATCACCTTTTAGTTCAACGCCATAGCTATTCATAAATTGCCAATCTGTATATAACTTCAGTTCGTGATTTTTAACATCAAACGGCTGCATTGCCATATTATGCTTATACGTGAGGA
This sequence comes from Saccharicrinis sp. UBA6048, assembly GCA_002429115.1. Lineage (GTDB taxonomy): Bacteria > Bacteroidota > Bacteroidia > Bacteroidales > Marinilabiliaceae > Carboxylicivirga. The sequence goes on from DIYS01000155.1 coordinate 9,042, forward strand.
TGCTATACATCTGCCTGAAGATACCAAACGGTTCGAGCTTATATAACTTAAGGTAAGCTTCCGTATCGAAATAATTGTTTCGGAGAAGAAACCCCATATCGTTGGGGTTATAACCTTTTGAGTAAGCTTCTTGTGAAATTCCATATCGAAACATACCCTTGTTTTTATCCATCACTAGTTTTGCAAACCAGCCGGTTTCCTTATCATCACTACCCCTATGGCTTATACCTCCTTTACCACTGATGGCATAGGTCAGGCTTTTATCCCTAATTTGAAATTCAGTGGCAGTAACATTAGCCATAAATTGATGGTTATGCATCGTCATATTGGTGTTGATGATGCTGATGTATGAATTGTTATTTAAGGATTGATCCCAAACCAAAACATTATAGTTAGTAAAGGGTTGGATCATGACTTCGCGATGACTGCCGGATACGGTATCACATAGGGTAGCATAGGTGTTAAGCGACATGGCATTTAAAAACCCAATGGCTGTTCCATTTTTATTTCGACCAGATATTTTAGTCGCGTTAATAAGCTGTGTTTCTGATGGCAGATCAGTGATTATCTCACTTGGCTTCTGCTCTTCATAAACATCGGAAGTAAACTTTGGACGGCTGCCTATTCTGCGCGAGTAGAAAACATCACCCCGGCCAAAGAGCTCCATCCCTTCGGTAAAGAACTGTCGTCGTTCATCATAATAAACTTCGTAGGGAGTTAGGTTGAGTTGCTTATCGTCCGATTGTGTCTGACCAAAATCAGGGATCAACATCATATCCAGTGTATAACTTTCGTTAATGCCATATTTTACATCAAGGCCTCCTTTATAAGTAAACTCGGTGCTGTTATACTCTTCATTATTTGTGAAATAAGCGGCCATGTATGGTGTAAACGACAAGCGAACAGGTGGTTTTATATTGTTGATGCCATTGAGTTGCCCTTGTTGGTGGATCCATCCGGCTATATTACGGTCAATAAGATTCCATGAACTTTTAGTATTATATCTTTTAGTACTCCTAATCATATTCAGTCCCCATTCGTGCACCTTTTTATCAGGAAAACGAAGAGATGAATAGGGAATACGCATCTCAACTACCCATCCATTGTCGGTAATTTTAGTTTTACTGTCCCAAACAGCATCCCAACTACTATCACTTCTGTCTTTGTCACTCTTTATGTTTTTTGTGTCGACTTGCACGCCAGCCGGCGTCACATAGAAGGCATAGGATAGCTGCCCTTCATTGTAGGGGTCAATGTATACGCTAAAGTAGTCTGATATCCCGGTCTTATCCCGTTCAGTCAGAAAGTTGAAAATACTATCCGGCGCAGTATCGTATAACATTGCACCTATATATATTGAAGTTTGATCGTAACATATCCAGGCTTCTGTTTTTTGATAAGCCGGTCGTCCGTTATAGGGTCTGGTCTGCACAAAGTCGCCAGCCGATGCTGAACGTTGATAGACTTCTTCATCGAGCACACCATCAATCTTAATTGGTGTTTCGATACGATAGGCTTGCGCAGTTTTTGTTTGTGCACTTAACCATGTACTACATAATAGCACAAGTGTTAGAAACAGTAACGATTTCATTGAATTGTTGATATCTGGGATGAAATTTTTGGGACGCGCGAAATTATAAATAATAATTAAAGTACGGTGTTATTAAGCTGTTAATTTGTAAAAATAGATCAGAAACAGTTATGATCATGGGTGCATGTTTCAGGTGCTTTTCACATGACTATTTTATTATCTTTGTGCCAATAATATTAAGCTTTGTAGAATAGTGACCAACAAGGTCATTTAAATAAATCACTTATCATGAATTTTGTTGAAGAACTAAGATGGCGGGGCATGATACATGACGTAATGCCAGGAACCGATGAACAACTTGAAAAAGAGATGACAACGGCTTATGTTGGAATTGATCCTACAGCTGATTCGTTGCACATTGGCCATTTGGTTGGAGTAATGATGCTGAAGCATTTTCAGGCTGCCGGTCATAAGCCACTTGTATTGGTAGGTGGTGCAACAGGTATGATTGGTGATCCTTCAGGAAAATCACAAGAGCGTAATTTATTGGATGAAGAATCATTGCGTCATAATCAGAACTGCTTAAAGCAACAATTAGCATTGTTTTTGGATTTCGATTCGTCATTAACCAATGGTGCTGAGTTGGTCAATAACTATGATTGGATGAAGGGATATACTTTCCTTGAGTTTATTCGTGATATTGGAAAGCATATTACAGTTAACTATATGATGGCCAAGGACTCTGTGAAAAAGCGTTTGGGTGAGGAGTCGAGGGTTGGTATGTCATTTACCGAGTTTACTTACCAGTTAGTTCAAGGCTTTGACTTTTTACACTTGTACCGTGCCAAGAACTGTAAACTTCAGATGGGTGGATCAGATCAATGGGGTAATATTACAACAGGTACTGAATTGATTCGTCGTAAAGAGCGTGGAGAGGCTTTTGCAATGACATGTCCATTAATTACCAAAGCCGATGGTGGTAAGTTTGGTAAAACCGAAAGTGGCAATGTTTGGTTAGATCCGAAAAAGACAAGCCCATATCATTTCTATCAGTTCTGGATGAATACTTCTGATTCTGATGCAGAAAAATATATTAAGATATTTACCATGCTGACCCAGGATGAAGTTGAAGCCTTAGCCAAAGAGCAAGCCGAAGCACCTCATATGCGTGCTATGCAGAAGCGCTTGGCAGAGGAAGTAACTGTGATGGTTCATGGGCGTGAGGCATACGAATCGGCTGTTGAAGCTTCACAAATACTATTTGGTAAAGCAACAACAGAGGCTTTGCGCAAGATTGATGAGCAGACGCTTTTGGCAGTTTTCGAAGGTGTGCCACAATTCACTGTTGATAAACAATTATTTGCAGAGGGCGTTAATGTGGTTGACTTGTTGGCTGAGAAAGCAACAGTTTTTCCTTCAAAAGGCGAATTGCGTCGTACCATAAAAGGGGGCGGAATGAGCATTAATAAGGAGAAAGTAACAGATGCCGAACAAACAATAGAAGCTGAAGCATTATTAAATGATAAGTACTTGCTGGTACAAAAAGGAAAGAAGAATTACTTCCTGGTAATTGCACAGTAATAAAAAGCTTAATAAAATATGAAAGTCAGTATAGTTTTGTCTATGCTGACTTTTTACTATTCACTGAAAAAAACAGTCCTATTCTGGCGAATGAGCTTGTTTATTTAAACTCTATGCCAATAAGTGAAATATCATCAAAGGCAGCACCATCTTCTTCAATACGGTCGATAATATTTCTAAGATCCTGAAAGTTTTGCTCAAGTGCATTTCTGTTATTCATGATGCTTTCTACTTCCTCAGCTCCGGACTCTACCTGGTTACCGTCATCCAGCTCTACCAATCCATCGGTAAAAGCCAGTAATTTTGAGCCTTTCGGAATGTGAACTTTCCCAACTTCGATGGATGGAACAATGTCCAGCATACCTAAGCCAATACAGCCACTTTGCAGGTGAACCAGGTGTTGTTTTCTTGCGTCGTATAAGAGAGGTGGTAAATGGCCTGCGTTAACATAGCTCAGTCGTCTTGTGATCAGGTTATAGCGACCAATGAAAATGGTAATGAATTTCTCATTGTTGGCACTTTCATTAACACGGTCGTTTAATAAATGTACTAGTTTTTTAAGGTTACATCGATAGGTAAACAGCGAACGAATCACCGCCTGGAAATTCGACATCAACATGGCAGCCGACATTCCTTTACCTGAAACATCTGCGATGCAAAAACCGATGGTGTTACGCGATAAACGGAAAACATCGTAATAATCACCACCAACACCCATGTGTGGTTGATAGTAGGTGTGTATATCTAACTTACTTGTCTTTGGTAATTGATGTTCGTTTGGTACTAGCTGATTTTGTATGCGCGAAGCCAGTTGTAGCTCACGCTTAATTGCTTCTTGCTCCAGTAGTTCCTGTTGCATTCGTTTGTTCTCAACAAATACAATGATCAGGTTGGAGATGATTTGTATAAGCTTCAGGTGTTTAATGGTAGGACTAATGCCTTGTTGTTCTTCCTCAATATCACCAATCAGCACATAACCAATGGCCTGATAGCGGTGAAAAAGTGGAATTACAGCATCAAATCCTTTAAGGTTAGGAGGATGAGATAAGGTGATACTTTCAATGGTATCGTACTGGAGCAAATCCTCTTCTACATTAATAGCTTCCGCTTCTTCTGTAGTGACGCCTGAGGCTAAGAGGTTTTTCCAAATGCCTTCAGATAAGGTGTACACAAGTACTTTGCCTACTTCCAGCTCTTCTCTTAATAGAATCTCAAATTCAGAAAGAAGATCCTCAATTGTATGGTCTTGATTAATAGTCTGCGCAATGTCAAGGATGATATTTAGTCGATCCTTGTACAAGCGTAACCGTTTCTTTTTTAACTGCGTGACCATATTCCCAAAACTCTTTCCAACTAAGGTATTAAAAAAAACCTACAAAAGGCAGTGTTATTGATACCTACAAACTAACAAAAATAAAAAACCCTGTGTTCATTTCATATTTAACTATCTAATAATAAGAATGAAACAGGGTTGTATTTTGTGAAGGTTATTTTACACGCTCAACATATGAGTTGTCGCTTGTATTAATTTTGATTTTGTCTCCGGTATTGATGAATAATGGTACCATAATTTTAGCACCAGTAGTAACAGTAGCCGGTTTTAATGAGTTGGTTGATGAAGTATCACCTCTTACACCTGGTTCAGTATAAGTTACTTCAAATACAACATTGGTTGGAAGGTTGACCATCAATGGTGTTTCTGTATCAGCATGATAAACAACTTCTACCTCCATACCTTCATTTAACAGGTCGGTATTGTCAATCAAATCCTTCTCAATAGGCACCTGCTCAAATGTTTCAGCATTCATAAAGTGGTAGCCCATATCATCGTTGTACAAGAATTGGTGTGGACGACGCTCAACACGCGCTTCATTCACTTTTACACCAGCATTAAATGTATTCTCGATAACCTTACCGGTTGATACGTTCTTTAGTTTAGTTCGAACAAATGCAGCACCTTTACCAGGTTTAACATGTTGAAATTGTACAATGAAAAATAATTGTCCGTTGTACTCAATACACATCCCGTTTCTAAAATCAGCCGTCGTTGCCATATTATTGAAATTGTGATTATTATTATCTAAAAAAATCGCTGCAAAAGTAATTCAATTAAGCAAAAAAAACGAATGGTACTACCAAAATAAAACATGATATTAGCGCCTGATACTACTGAATGGATGTTTTAAGCCCTTAAACTCTTCAAGATTACAAGTGAATGACCCAACTGCCAGGTCAAAACGCACCTTCATAGGCACCCGATTTTTATCACGGGTAATCCATACATGCATGTCGTCTTCTGTTTTAAATGCTCTGCCAACTTCAGTAACGGGCGAGAATTTGTAACACTCTATTTTACCAAATCTGGTTTTAATGACTTCGGTACCTCTGTAGCGTATTCGTAATGGAAAATTTTCATCGGAAAAATAGGTCATAAACTCAATGACTTCACCCACCTTTAGATTGTCATTAAACTTGTGGTTTCGTGCAAAGTAGAAAGCACTTAAGATATCGAGGATGCCTTCCTGAACATTATGAACGCCCGATTTTTTGGAAATTACCTGTGATGAGTCACGGTTATATTCTACTTCATTATAATAGCGGTAGCGTCCTTCGCGAATGCTGCGTATTGCTTTGACCGGCTCATTGGTGTCGATGTCAATAAAACTTTCGTAGCGATCGCGAATTTTGTAGAGTACATCTGCCAGTCCAACCGTTACGCCTCTGCCAACTACATGATGCACCTTTGTGTTGTTAATGACCGAATCAGTAACGGTTAATGTTGCTCGTCCACCGGTTACAAAGCCGTAATTAAGAGTGAATACCAGTTTTTCTCCACCTTGGTATGCCTGGTGATCAGTTAAGGGATATGGTGGAATAAATACCGTATCTTTCTTTTCGTCACTGGCAGAAATATTCAGTGTAATTAGTAAAGAAGTAATTATCAGGATCAAAGTCTTCATAAGCGTTGTGTTGTATTATTTTCAGATAAGCACAAATCCATTTTTAGCTTATTAGCAATTAGCTAATGTCAGCAGTTAAGATAAGGTTACTTACTCTCTAAGACAAATAAACGCTTAAGAATACTTAATCAGTTTCTAATCAAAATGACCTAAAAAACTTTTTTCTTCGGAGTGGTTGCAACGAAATCTTTCAAATAGAAAGGTTCAAAATAGGCAACGTCTTCAAATTTGTTTTGCTGATAATATTTTTCGGCCATTGGAGCCAGGTTTTTAGCCAATGGATGGCAATCATCTATAAAACATGCATTATCATGCGTAATTGTTGATTTACACTTATCTGCACCATTGCCAAAGAAGATCACCTTATTGTTTTCGAGCCAATTGTTAAATGTTTCTTCTTCAACAATTTTTGCCGAAATTTCCTCTTTAAGTTGCATTTCCTGATCAAAGACAGCTGTATAAACCTCCATTCTTCTTGCATCCATTAATGGGCAAAAGAGCTGTGGCAGATCACTTTTCTCCCAGTTCTGTTGAGTAAGTGGGTAAGCCATAATATGCATTGAATCAATGGCAATTAATGGTTTGTGCAGTGCATAGCAAATGCCTTTTGCTGTAGAAACACCAATGCGCAACCCGGTATATGATCCTGGTCCGCTGCTAACAGCAACAGCATCAATCTCCTGGATGGATGGAATATTATTTTCTTCGAATAACTGCTGGATAAGAACAGTCAGGTGAGATGCGTGTGAATTGGTTTGATACAACTCTTTCGATGCAATTATTTTTCCGTCTTCACTATACGCTACAGAACATACGCCTGTTGACGTTTCAATATTCAATATCTTTGCCATGCTTTATCTTTGATTGTGGCAAAAATATTAAAAGTTTTTTGAGATTAAAATATGAATTAGATCGGTAAGATGATTATTTACCTGAATATTACACCTCTATTTTACTTCTTTTTGTTATCAAATAGCTTATCGACCACCAAAACAGCATCCTTGTTTTCCAGTTTCTTTGAAATTGCTGAATAAGGCCCACTGATCACTTCATCGCCCTCTGATAATCCTTCAAGAATTTCAATATGCCGGGTGTCTTGAATGCCCGGTACCACTTGCCTGATGATAGCTCGTTCGTTTTCAACAACAAAAACCATTTCAATGCGTTTGTCTTTATCATACTGCTTATTGACAGAGTCATTGACTATGGATTCAGGTCGTGTAGTAACCGATTGTATTGGAATGCTTAATGTGTTGTACCGTGTGTCAGTTTGGATATCAACAGTTGCTGACATGCCGGGGCGAAACGGGTATTTATTCGATGAGTTTTTACTTAACAGTTTTTGGTACGACTCAGGTAGTATCAATACTCTCACCTCAAAATTTGTAATTTGATCAGCACTGGAGCCTTCTGTTTTGGCAGAGTTGGCTATTTGTGTTACAATCCCTTTGAATTTCTGTTTTAAATAAGCATCCACCTCAATCAAACATGTGTCGTATTGGCTTACGCGAATAATATCATTTTCATTAACATCAACCAAAACTTCCATTTGATGCAGGTTGGCCAAAGTCATCATTTCTGTTCCTTCAAACTGGGCCGTACCAACCACGCGCTCACCTTGTTCAACATTTAATCGCGAGATAGTGCCTGGCATGGGTGCATAAATAGTTGTTTTATTGAGGTTGTCTTTAGCCTCATTTAATGATGCTCGAGAATTGCGTAATGATGCTTCAGCTGAACTAACATTGGCTTTGGCAATGGTATAATCCGATTCTACCTGTTCAAAATCCGATTCTGAAATGGTTTTATCATTCCAAAGCTTTTTATTTCTGCGATAGTTTAATTCTCGTTGTTGCAACTGCGCTTTTGCTTGCGACAGATTGGCTTCGGCTGATTTTACAGAAGCCTCCATCTTTTCGAAATTACGTTGGTATATATCTGGCTGAATCCGTGCCAATATTTGCCCTTGTTGAACCTCCTGACCTTCCTGAATCAATAATTCCAATATCTCACCGGAAACATCAGAACTTATTTTAATCTCAACTTGTGGTTTAATCTTGCCATTGGCAGTAATACTTTCCGTGATGGTTCTTAGTTCTGCCTTTTCAGCAAGTACCTTAGTTTGAAATTCCTGGCCAATCCACCCTTGTTCTTTACCAATAATTAATACAACAAAAATAACGACAATTGCAGTAATGGCTGCTATAACAGGTTTGTTCATAGATTCAGAGTTTTATAGAAGCTAATTTATAAATAAGTTTGGTAGCATGAGAGATATGAGGCAGAAGTTTTTTTACTATAAAACAAACCGGATAATGCTATTCACTATCCGGTTTTAATTAAAGGGTAAAAAAGGGTATTATGAACGTTTAAAGTTCTATTGGAATGCCTTTATAGAAGTCAAGGATTTTGGTTCGCAATATGTATTCATACCTGGACTGAAGTAAGTCAGACTGTGCGCGGGTATAATCTGTTTTAGCAACGTTATAATCGACCGAATTGACCAGCCCGACATTAAACTTCTTTTCGGTATATCGGAATGACTCGGCGAATGAGTTAACGGCCTCTTCACTTGATAAATATTTATTGTAGGCAGCTACTGCATCAGCATAGGCCTGTTGGATTTTCTTTCTCAATTCCAGTTTCTCCGCTTTAAGTTGAAATTGTGCATCCATCACATTCAGTTTGGCATTGGCAACATTATTTCGGGTTTGTAAACGGTTAAATAATGGAATATTTAAGCGGGCACCAATGTATGTGTTTCTGTTAGTTTTAAACTGCTCTTGCAAAGGTCTGTTTGAATCATACGGGTCACCTACCAACCAGTTTGCATTAGTTGACATTCCGGCTCCAACCCCAAGTGTTGGGTAGTAATTTCCTTTTGCAATCTTTAAGTCAAACTCCTTACTTTCAGTATTATATTTGGCACTTTTTATTTCTGGCATAATTTCCAGTGCTGTTGTATAAATATCTGCTGGAGGGGCTGGAGTGAAGGCAGTTAGTTCAGGTAAATCTGGTATTTTAATATCAAACTCAATTGGCCTTTCCAAATCTAATAGTTGAGCGAGATCCAATAATGACATTGCTAATGCATTCTCTTGTTGAGTTACATTCAGTGCCTCCTTGGCTGCTTGTGATTTAATCTCAAGGTAGCTACCCATGGCCTGACTACCAGCATCAACCAACTTTTTTGTACGTTCAGCCTGTAGTTGACTGGTCTGGTATTGTTCTTTGGCAACGTTCAATAATTCCTTATTAAAAAGAATCTGGAGATAATGGCCGGTTATCTGCAGGCCAATATCATTTTTCGTCTTCTCCATATCTTCGACAGCAGCAAGCAAGTTCACCTTATTTCGTTTAATCGTGTTGGTATTGGTGAGACCACTGAAGATATTTATGTTACTACTGGCACTAATCCCAAAAGAACGAATATCCTGATCCACATTTGTTGCGCTTTCCTGAACCCAGGTATAACCATAGCTAAGTGTTCCATCAGAACTCGCACTTAAGTCAGGTAATCGGTTCAATTTACTTTGTTTAAGTATGTTTTCCTGGTATTGCGTGTTGAATCCTTGCCTTTTTATAGTAATGTTGTTTTCATGTGCATAATTGATACACTCTAGCAGAGACCACATTTTCTTTTGTCCGCTCCATTCTATTTTAAGCGAATCCTGGGCATTTACTGAACCGATTATTAAAAGTAAACCGGCCATTGCCACTAATGATTTTCGTATCATAGTTTGTTTTTTGAAATGGTGTGAGTTGATCTTTTTAGTATCCAGCAAATAAATTTATTAATAAATGAGGGAATTATCCTTCTGGTACCTTAACTTTATCTTCCTCATCAAGGCCTTCTTTGACTTCTATTTTAATGCCATCAGATAAGCCGGTTGTGATCAAGCGTTTTTCAAAAACCTGTTCGTCTGTTTCAACTTCAACAAAGGCAGAGTCATTACTGAATGTGATTAACTTTTCTTTAACAGCTAAAACACTATCTCTTCGATCTAAAACAATATCGGCTGTTGCGCTATATCCTGCTCTGATAAACTGCCCCTCTTTTAAAGTAACAGCTGCCTTAATCTCAAACTGAATAGCTCCGTTTTCCTCTACGCCTTTTGGTGCAATGGACTCTAATGTGGCTTCGTATTGCTCATCTTCAATCGCACCTATTGATAAGAGCAGATCCATCCCTTGTCTGATTTTGCCTACTTCTGTTTCATCTACCTTTCCTTCAAACACCATTTTGCCCATGTCGGCCACAACAGCAATGGTAGTTCCATCATTAAACGTATTACTCTTGATAACCGAATTTCCTTCTTTAATAGGCACATCCAGCACCATTCCTGTAATGGTGGAACGAATTAATGTGTTAGTCTGCGATTTAGAATTTGATGTAACACCTTCTTTAATCAACTGTAGGTTGTTTTCAGCTGCCAGCTTATCAGCTTCTGCAGTTTCATATCTCAACTGTTCTTCTAAAAACTCAGATTCAGGAATTACGCCATTATCAAATAAATCTTTCTTTCGCTTGAATTCCACTTTAGCGTTTTTATAGCTTATTTCTGCTCTTTTAAGTTGTGCTTCAGCATTGTTCACCTGTATCATTTCAGGTATAATCTGAACTTTAGCGATTAAATCACCTTTTTTAACGTTATCGCCAGCCTCCACATATATCTGTGTAATAATACCAGACTCCTGCGGTTTAATCTCAATTTCCTTACGAGGAACCACTGAACCTGTAGCAACTGTCTTTTTGATAATGTTTGTTACTTCAGCTGTTTCTGTTTCATAGATAACAGGATCTTTTTTAGACTGGTTGTATAAGTAGTACACAACCCAACCAAATAATGCGATGAATATTACACTACCTAATATTTTTAATAACTTTTTCATGAGTTTAGATTTTATTGTTTCTAGTTTGTTCCATTTTATTCGTGTCTGAGTGCCTCGATAGGCTTTATTTTAACAGCTTTCATAGCAGGAATTAGTCCTGCAATAAGCCCTACAAGAATCAGCATTGCTAAGGCGGCCAATGCAAGTGGCAATCCCACTTCCGGATTTAGAAAGAATATTTCCTCTTCGGCATCAGCGGCTGCTCTGGAGGCATCAACCGCTATATCCACTGTGTATAATACCAGTGTGCCGAAAGCCAGTCCTATAAAACCTGCTATGGTTGTTAAGAAAACAGATTCGGTTAATAATTGACCGACAATGATAGCCGGACGAGCACCAATGGCTCTTTGGATACCAATTTCTTTGGTGCGTTCTTTTACAATAACCAGCATAATATTGCTGATTCCAACAGCTCCGGCAATTAGGGTTCCAATCCCTACCACCCAGATTAACCCGTATTATTCATCTC
>DIYS01000052.1 GCA_002429115.1 Saccharicrinis sp. UBA6048
AATCAAGCAAAGAAAAAAATAGCCATACAGGGATGGCCGGGAGCAAACCATGAAATAGCTGCTAAAGCTTATTTTCAGGAGGAAGATATCGAAGTTCTGCCGTGTTTAACTTTCCCGGATTTGTTTGATGCGCTTAAGGCAGATCGTGATATTTATGGAATTATTGCCATTGAAAATACTTTGGTTGGTGGTTTGTTGTCAAACTATACCATGCTAAGGGAGAGTGATCTGGCAATCATCGGTGAATACAAATTGAGGATTAAACATCAGTTTTTGGCATTGCCGGGTCAATCCATCGAAGACATCAAGGAAGTGTACTCACACCCGATGGCAATAGCTCAATGTAAAGCCTTCTTCAAACAATATCCTCACATTAAGCTTATTGAGTCGGAAGATACGGCTTTGAGTGCCAAACGTATTGCAGATGATCAATTGAAAGGTGTTGGGGCAATTGCCTCAGAGTTAGCTGCTGAGATGTATAAGTTGAATACGCTTGCCAGAAATATTGAAACAAATAAGAAGAATTACACACGATTTTTAATTGTTACAGATAAAAGAAAAACCGAAGTAGATGAACTGCTTGAGCAAGGGCTGGTTAACAAGTCTTCCATCGTGTTTTCTTTGCCTCATGAAGAAGGCAGCCTATCCAAAGTCTTAACCATACTGGCTTTTTACAATATCAACCTGACTAAAATACAGTCCTTGCCAATTGTTGGGCAGGAGTGGGAGTATATGTTTTATAGTGACCTGACTTTCTCCGATTATAAACGCTACCTGCAGTCATTGGATGCCATTCGTCCATTGACAAATAAGCTTAAAATACTTGGAGAGTATGAAGTGGGAAGACAATCGTACCCGGTAAACAATGGTCATCAACTGGAACAGGCAGATAACTAAAAGACTGAATAAAATGCATACGAACAATCATATACAACCAGCGAATCGCATAGGAACTGTTGAGGAATATTATTTCTCAATAAAGCTGAAAGAGTTGGAGCGATTAAGACAGTCGGGCAAAGACATTATTAATATGGGTATTGGTAATCCTGATTTACCACCCGCCCCAGAGGTTTTGGTAGAACTACAGAAGCAAAGTTCATCACCTTCAAACCATGGCTACCAAAGTTATGTAGGTATTCCTGAACTTAGAAATACCATGCGCGATTGGTACAAAAAGTACTACAACGTTGATATTGATGCAGGTAATGAAGTTTTACCTCTTATGGGATCGAAGGAAGGCATTATGCACATTACACTGGCTTTTGTCAATCCTGGTGATGGTGTTTTAGTGCCGAATCCGGGATATCCGACCTACGCATCAGTTAGTAAAATTGCTGAAGCTAAGCTGATGCATTACGATTTGGATGAGAATAATAACTGGGAACCCAATCTGGATGAGCTGGAAAAGCAGGATTTGAGTGTTGTTAAACTGATGTGGATCAATTACCCGAATATGCCGACTGGTGCCAATGTCAATACAGACTTTTTTAAGCGAATCATAGCATTTGGTAAAAAGCATGGAATCGTTATTGTTAATGACAACCCTTATAGCTTTATACTTAATGATTCGCCTCAAAGCATTATGAATATTGAAGGAGCGAAGGATGTTGCGATCGAACTCAACTCCTTAAGTAAATCTCACAATATGGCGGGATGGAGAGTTGGAGTAGCGGTTTCAAATCCAACCTTTATTCAGTACATATTGCGGGTGAAAAGTAATATGGATTCCGGGATGTTTAAACCCTTGCAATTGGCCGCTGCCAAAGCATTGAGCCTTGATAAAAGTTGGTATGCTTCAATTAATGAGGAATATAAGCAACGTCGAATATTGGTTCAGGAAGTGATGGACTTGCTGGAGTGTGAATATGATACCAATCAAACTGGGATGTTTGTTTGGGCGCGGATTCCTGATCGCTATGCGGACAGCGGTGAATTGTCCGATGAAGTTCTGTACGGTTGCGATGTATTTATCACACCGGGCTTCATCTTTGGTGATAAGGGAAAGCGATACATACGTATTAGCTTGTGTACCAATCAGGATGTTCTGAGAACATCAAAACAACGCATAGAAAAATTAAAAAAAGCATAAACCATGGAAAAGCAATTAGATTTACAACCACTATCGCTACCGGGATTAGAACTAAAACGACCGATGCTGATTGCGGGCCCTTGCAGTGCCGAAACGGAAGAGCAAACATTAGAAACTGCCCATCAGTTGGCTGCACAAGGCGTTAAAATATTCAGAGCAGGAATCTGGAAACCACGTACGCGTCCGGGAGCTTTCGAAGGCGTTGGAACCAAAGGCTTGCCTTGGTTGAAGAGAGTGAAAGAAGAAACGGGTATGTTTGTGAGCGTTGAGGTGGCTAATGCCAATCATGTATACGAAGCATTAAAATTTGGTGTGGATATGTTATGGATTGGTGCGCGTACTACTGCAAACCCTTTTGCCGTGCAGGAAGTTGCTGATGCCCTTTCTGGCGTTGACAAACCAGTGTTGATCAAAAATCCTGTTAATCCGGATTTAGAATTATGGATTGGAGCCATCGAACGTGTTAACCGTGCCGGAGTGAAAATGATTGGTGCCATTCACCGTGGCTTTAGCACTTATGACAAAACGGTTTATAGAAATAATCCGGAATGGCAGATTCCAATTGAGCTGCGCCGTCGTATTCCTAACCTGCCAATTATTACCGATCCTAGTCATATTAGCGGTAAGAGCGAGATGATTGCAGAAATCTCACAGGAGGCGATGGACCTTAACTTCGACGGGCTTATTATAGAATCGCATATGTGCCCAGAAAAGGCATGGAGTGATGCCAGTCAACAGGTGACTCCTGAACGTCTTGGTGAGATTAAGAATAGTTTGGTGGTGCGTCGTTCATCTATTGGGGATACGCCTCGGGTAACTTTGGATGAACTGCGAATGAAGATTGATAAACTGGATAAGCAGCTTCTGGAAACGCTGAAGAAACGAATGAAAGTTTCTGAATCGATTGGTAAATATAAGTACGATAATAATATCACAATCCTGCAAACACGCCGTTACGATGAGGTGATGAATAACCGTCGCAGGCAGGCCGAAGATGCTGGATTGAACCCTGAATTTGTTGTAAAGGTTTACGAACATATTCATGAAGAATCTATTAATCGCCAGAATAAGGTGATGAATAAGGAGCTGGCTAAAAAGTAATTGAATTAACAATACCAGGGTAATTTCATTTGACATTTTTCTTGCAATGTGTTTTTGTCAATGATTTTACCTTGGTGTTTTATTGAAAGAAAATTTTAATAGATGAAACGAGCTGTGAGAAAAAACTCTTTTAGGAGCATGACGAAAATGGCGAGTTCCATATGGCAAATGAAAATAATTACTGACATATGAAAATTTGTATTCTGGGAGCGGGTAAAATGGGCACATGGTTAACCGATGCGCTTTGTTTGCAACATGAGGTGGCAATCTTTGACAAGGATATAAGCCGGCTTAGATACGTATTCAATACACAGCGGTTGACTTCCATGGAGGAAATTTCAGAGTTTGCTCCTGAACTTTTGATTAATGCCGTCAGCCTAAAATATACCTTGGCTGCCTTCGATGAGGTATTGCCTTATTTGCCTAAAGATTGTATTATTTCTGATATTTCATCAGTAAAAACAGGACTACAAAAATTCTATGAAAGCAGTGGTTTTCGCTATGTGTCAACACACCCGATGTTTGGTCCTACTTTTGCAAACTTGAAGGATCTGAGCATGCATCATGCCATCATCATTACACAAAGTGATCACTTAGGTAAGGCTTTTTTTAAGGATTTCTATACTTCCTTAGGACTTAATATTCATGAATATTCCTTTGATGATCATGATGAAACAATTGCCTATTCACTGTCAATTCCATTTTCATCGTCCTTGGTTTTTGCCGCTTGTATGAAACACCAGAAGGCACCAGGCACCACATTCACTAAGCATATGAATATAGCCAAAGGTTTGCTTTCGGAGGAAGATCATCTCTTAACGGAGATACTGTTTAACCCGTTTACTTATGAACAGGTCGAGAATATCCGCTTTCAACTTAAATACTTATTATCGCTTATTGATAAGAAGGATTCTGAAGGGATGCAGGCCTTTTTAAATCAGGTAAGAGCAAATATTGAAGAGTAGTTTTTTACCCCCATCGCCTATGGCACTTCCCCAAGGGGAAGATTTGACTGACATCTTCGTATAGGCATTTAAAACTTATAAGCTGTACATAAATGCTCCACTTGAGGAGCTTTCGCCTAAAGCGGATGAGGGGGTAATAATACTATGCTTAACTTAATGACATTGGCCCAAAGGGAAGATATTTCTACGAAATCACTACTTATTCTTTATAAAGCTCTTTTTCGTAAAAACGACAGAACTCTTTTAAACCACAGCGGCTGCACTTTGGTTTTCGTGCAATGCAAACATAGCGGCCATGAAGAATTAACCAGTGATGAGCAATTGGCAGTAACTCCTCAGGGAAATACTTAACCAGTTGCTTTTCTGTATCCAGGGGTGTTTTTGAGTTGGTGGTCAGGCCAATTCGCGCTGCCACTCTAAATACATGGGTATCCACAGCCATCGCAGGCTTTTCGTATACCACAGACGCAATCACATTGGCTGTTTTGCGGCCTACTCCAGGCAGTTTCTGCAGCTCTTTAATATCATCGGGCACAATGCCTTTGAAATCCTCAATCAACATCCTGGCCATGCCAACCAGATGCTTGCTCTTATTATTCGGGTAGCTGCACGAGCGGATTAATTCAAAAATTTCCTCCGGCGTAGCCAAGGCCATATCTTCAGGATTGGGATAACGTTCAAATATCGCTGGAGTCAACAGGTTAACACGCTTGTCGGTGCATTGTGCAGACAATATTACTGCTACCAATAATTCGTAAGGATTGGAATAGTGAAGTTCTGTTTCAGCCACTGGCATATGTTCCTGAAAGTAGTAAATAACCTTATTATAGCGATCTTTTTTTAGCATGGTGTAATTTTTATCCGGGGCAAAAATATTGATTTAATCAATAAATAATACCAATTCTATCTTGATTTAGTAAAGCTTATTTTGATGCGAAATATTGGGATGAGGGGCGCAAGATGAGAACACAGGGGATAGCTCTTCTCCCCATGGTTCGAAAGGTTTTCCCCATGAGGCTATATTATTTCCCCATGGGGCGCATTGTCATCCCCTTAGGGCACATGTCTTGCCCCAAGGGGCGTGAGATTATCCCCAAGGGGCGAATGTGTCTCCCCAAAGTATTATAGATTCATCAGTTTTAATCCAAAGTAGATGGTTCGTGGGCGTGCAGGACCATACACGTAATTACTATCGCGGTTTTTACCTGTATCAAAATCATCCTGGTAGGCATTGAAAATATTTTGAACACCACCAAATAATTCAACTCCTACACCAACGTATCGCCAATCCAAAGCATAGCTTAGTTTGATGTTGGTTTCCATAAAAGGATCCGACTTCACCAGTTCATCATCTATTGGGTTGCCAGATGTGTCTTCGGGACCTGCGCCAAAATGAGGAACCAGCATAGAACCTGTGTATACGCCAGATAGAGCTGCTTTGATTCCCCAGGCCGGATTATAGGTTAAAGTGTAGTAGCCATAATGATCAGGTGTTCGCAGATAATCTTTAGTACCTTCAATACTTTCTGACCATTCAACGGCTTCATCAAATTTGCTTGATTGAATGGTGTAACCAGCTTCTAATTGCCATATTTTATTGTAGTTGGCACGAGCCTCCATGGTAACACCCATTACTGTTGAGTTACTGCCATTGCGTTTTTCCAATATTGTGTTGCCTTGATCATCCTCTCCGTTTTCCTCTAAAATAAAAGCATCGTAAAGGGTCGTGTGAAAGCCTTCAAGAGTAAGGCCCCAGATGTATTGTTCGGTTGGTTTATCGTAGTTAATAGATGCACTCCAGCTTTGTGAACGTTCTTCTTTAAGGTCATCAGCCAGCTCGATGCGCTGAATACCGCCACCTGCAAAAGCAATGTGCATATCTGAGTCAAATGCTTGTGGCGCCCTGAAACCAGTTGACCAGCTTCCTCGTAGCTGCATCCCATTTTGTTTATATAGAAGTGATACGCGTGGGCTGAAAATCAGGTTGTCTACCATGTTGTGCTTGTCAGTTCGAACACCGGTTAACAGGTTCCATTTTCGGGCAAGTTCCCAATCGCTCTGAATATAAGCACCAAAGTTTCTGGTGGTTTGATCCAGGATATAGTCATAGGCTTTAATCTCATCCACCACCATATCGTAATTGTATTCGGTACCAAAGGTCAGGTTGTTTTTACCACCAAAGAAGTCGGGCAGCATATGGTTAATTTGTGCTCCACCCATATAGGTTTCATTCTCTGTTAATCCATATGGAGGGTTTTCCAAGTGCTCCTGATAGGCATCTGGCTCTTTAGTTTTATCAGGAATAATACCTGTATAATGATCACGATCGGTTTTTTGTCCTGCGACATACACATCCAACGACGATTGATTATCGTTGAAAGAAAAACTATAATCCAATCCTCCCATCAGTACATTGTGCGTACGTTCTTCAGTTTGCTCAGCCAGGTAAGCAGGTAAATCCTCACGATCGCCACCACGACGATACTCATACATACTTGAAAAACTGGCTTCCAGCTTATGATTGGGCGCTGGTAATAAAAATGAGGTGAAACCAAATGAATTATTTTTAAGCTTTGGCAATTCACTGAATCCATCGTCATTATGGTCGTAGGATTCGCGGTTGCGGTTGGTGGCAAATAATGTCAGTCCAGCATTTTTACGATCACTTAATATGCCGGCATTGGCAAATACCTGGCTGTCGCTGGCATCACCATTAATGATGGATTGAGTGGTCGAGGCCGAGAAAGAACTCGATTCGGGCACCTTTGTGATGACATTAACAGTACCTCCAACAGCTCCTGCACCATAAAGTGCAGAACCACCACCACGCACTACTTCAATACGTTCAATCATATTGGTAGGTATCTGCTCCAATCCATAAAGTCCTGTAAGTGGACTAAACACCGGGCGACTATTAATAAGTATCTGCGAATAGGCACCGCCTAATCCATTCATGCGAAGCTGTGTGTAGTTACAGGTCTGACAGTCAGTTTCCATACGAAGCCCCGGTTGAAATGCCAGTCCTTCAGAAAGAGTACCGGCTTGCAGCATCTCTAGCTTTTTGCCTTCCAACACATTAACAACAACGGCTGATTCTGTCTTTCTCTTAAAAGTTTTGGTTCCTGTAATAACAATATCATCGAGGGACATCACCTGTTCTTCCATCACGAAATTGATTTCCTGCGATTCACCTTCTACAATGGTTACTTTCTTTTCAACAGGTTTGTAACCCATCAGGCTGGCCACTAATATGTGCTCTCCAACCGGCAGGTTTGTCAACATGTAGTGACCAGATAAATCGGTCATTGTACCATGTTGAGTATCTTTTAAAAATACGCTTACAAATGGTAAGTGTTCACCTTCAGCCTGAACATCACCGAATATATTCGAGTCTGTTTTCTGAGCAAAGGAGATGGTAGTTGTTAAAATGGTTAAGACTACAAGGTTTAAAATGTACTTCATTATAGATGTTATTTTTTGTTTGGATTTTGACTTGTTCCCATGTAAAAACATCATAATCAGCGAAAGGTTTAGCAAGTGACAACAATCAGTTTAGTTATTTGTCAAATTGCTTAATTGTCGAATTGTAAAATTATTGAAGAGGCGAGCAGATAATGTGTTGAAACGTTTATTTGTTGAGGAGATGAATTGCTTAGATGCTATTTTGATTGGATTATTGGTATTCCTCAAATCACCAATTTAGCAAATCAACAAATCAACAGTTCATCGATACGACTATTAAAGAAACAGCAATAAACTCACTGCCATAACAGCCATTCCGGCAAATAAGCCATAAATAGATAAATGATGTTCGCCATACTCACGAGCAGACGGAAGTAATTCATCGAGACTAATGAATACCATAATTCCGGCTACCCCGGCAAAGATAACTCCGAAGGTTAACGGCGTCATAAATGGCATCAGTATGAGGTAGCCAATCAGTGCGCCAATTGGTTCAGAAAGGCCCGATAAAAAGCTTAAACGAAATGCCTTACGTCGGCTGCCTGTGGCATAATATATGGGAACAGAAACCGCAATGCCCTCAGGAATATTATGGATGGCAATCGCTACGGCAATGGCAATACCCAGATTGGGATCTTGCAGTGCAGCAGTAAACGTAGCCAGTCCCTCAGGAAAATTGTGAATACCGATGGCCAGCGCCGTGAAAAGTCCCATACGCATTAATTTATGGTCTTTACCAACCGGTTTGCCACCCATCTCTTCAATAGAGTGTAACTCGTGCGGGTTTTCGGCAGAAGGAATAAATTTATCAATCAATGCTATAAACAGAACTCCGCCAAAAAACGCAATTACCGTGTACCAGGTTCCCGGCATTTCACCGTATGCTTCGGTTAAAGTGTCTTTGGCTTTAACAAATATCTCAACAAACGAAACGTATATCATTACACCTGCCGAAAAACCAAGCGATAAGGCCAGGAATCGTGTGTTGGTTCGTTTGGCAAAAAAGGCCATTGCACTACCAATTCCAGTGCTGAGTCCGGCAAAAAGTGTTAATCCAAAAGCGAAAAGTATATTGTTAATTTCCATTGTATCTATGATGATATTGAAGTTAAGGTTATAGATTTTTTGAAAGCACGAAGTTAGCATTTTAATTATTGAATGCTTAATATCTTACTGTATAAACCCGACTATAAATTCTATGCTATCAATCTATTATCGAACTAGAATGTTAATATCGACCTAACGACTAAAATATTCGGCAATCATCAGAAATAATATATATTTTTCATACATTGCATTTTTTAATTATAACCTAAGAATAATATGAAAAAGTATGTGCCATATGTGAATATGGAAACTGTAAAAGATGCTGACGGCAATATTGAGAAATTTGTTGTTAGAACAGTATCTTATCTGCCTGCCGATAGTAAAATATCAACCAGTGGTGAAGGGAGTATTGCTGATAATGTTTACTACCGACCTTTAACCGTTACTTATACAGGAACATCCAGTGACTTTGATTATTTCAAAGCAGACTTTACGATCGAGCGTAAAGATGTTGGCTTATTAGAACGAGGCGTCAATGTTAAAGTTGTTAATGGTGAAACAATGGAAGCTTCTGCTTTAAAGAGTTCTGCAGCCAGCTATAGTGGTTCGAATGACAAGGGTGTTATAATTGATTACGAAGGTGGATTAGTATAATATTATCAAATGGAGTATTTTAATAAAATAGTGAGTTATGCAATTAAGGTACTCCTTTTGTCTTTTGTTTTTTGTAACTATCAATTCATTTTATCGCAGGAAACCAGAGTCTTACAGTATGACTTTAATAACTCCTACGATGATAATAAAAGGACAACGTACAAGGAGTTAATCTTACTTAGTGACAGTCTTAATATTGATGAGGTATTTGAAGTTATAAATCAAGAGACCAATACGATTGTTAAGTGCCATAATTACACCCAATTTGCGAAGTATCTATTTGTCAGAAAAAACTACACGAACAGTAAAAAAGCTCTGAGGAAGGCCAATGAATTTCTCATGGCTGAAAAAATCGACCATCAAGAGTTAATTGCCGATCACTCATTCTATTGTGGGAAGAATTCAGCTATTTATAACGAATCCGATCATGTTATATCCTCCTTTGAAAATGCAGCCGATTTATACGTTGAATTAAAGCAGGACTCAAAAGCCTCGCTTTCATATATGGAAATTGCCAACTACTTCTCCAAACTTGGCAATCGAAATCTGGCTGAGAAGTATTATAAGTTATCGATAAAATGGATTGAGAATACAACCAACCTAAAAATAAGACAACTCGTAAAGCTGAATTATGCCAATGAGTTAAATAAGAATACGCAATTTGAGAAGGCTTTAGTACTCTATAAATCCATACTAAAAGATACCAGTATATCTAATGAAAGAAGTGCACGTGTGAATAATAACATAGGTGCAATTTATCTCAAGCAAAAAAACTACCATGTTGCCGAGGAATATTTGATAAAGGCTAAACATTTACGTTTACTTTCGAATGATACTCTGGGTGTTTTCTCTACTACCAATAACCTTTTGCGCATCGCTATAGAAAAAAATGATATTGCTGATGCAAAGCAATATATCTCTGAATTAGATTCCTTAAGTAATAATAAGATCTTTCTACGTGATAAGGTCGCTTATTATTATAACAAGCTGGAGTTTGCTCTTAATCATGGAAATGAAAAGGAAATATTAAATCGATTGAGATTATTTGTCGATCTTAATGATACGTTGGCAAACACAGCCTTTTCGGATAAGTTGATTGAAATGCAGAAAAGCTTTGAGCTAAAAGAAAAAGATCAGGAAATAGCCCTGCTTCATAAGGATCAAAAACTTCAGGAAGCACAACTAAAAAACAAAAACCTGATTATTACGACCGTTGGCAGTATTGCTTTAATATTGCTCGCTGTGGGTTATATTCTTTTTATTCAGCGTAAGGAGCTGTCACAATCCAGGAAACGCTTATTACGGCAAAGAGAAGATATTACCAGGATGAATGAGCAGTTGCGTCTATCCAACTTGTCGAAAGACAGAATACTTTCAATTATTGGTCACGATTTGCGCGGGCCGGTAGGAGGATTAAAAGAGCTGATTGAATTGTATATGGAGTTACCCGAGTATGATCTTAACGATATTGAAAAACTGCTTAAGACAGCTCGTGAAGCGTCAACCAGTACCTATCATCTGCTCGAAAATTTATTAAGTTGGGCAAATTCGCAAAGAGGACAAATTGAATTTCGTCCTGTGGCCACACCACTGGCTCCGCTGATTAAAAGGAGTGTGGGTCTACTTGATAAATCAATCAACACAAACAATCAGCAATTCGAATACCAGATTCCGGATAAATTGATAGTTAATTGCGACATAAATATGCTGCGCACAATTATTCGTAACCTGGTGTCCAATGCCATGAAGTATTCACCCGAAAATGGATTGATAAAAATAAGCGTGGTTCAGAAAGGGAACCAGTTTAACTTTTGTGTCTGTGATCAGGGCGATGGTATGACGGCTGAAGAAACATCTGATATCTTCAAAAAGAAAGAAAAGTATTTTATTGGTGAAGAGAATACTGCCAAAGGTACTGGCCTTGGATTGATTCTGTGTAAGGAGTTTGTGGAGCGACATGGTGGCAGAATATGGATTGAGTCGGAAAAAGGCGTTGGAACAATGGTGTGTTTTAGCATTCCGGTTAGTGTGAAGAATGAGGTTATATTATCTCAAGGTTTAGTCGCTCAAAAAAACTAATGATAGATCATATTACCCCTCTCTCATGCGAAATAGCTTAAAACTAAGTAACGGTTTTTATTATTCATTAATAAAATTTCATATTTCAGCATTACTTTCTCATATTAAAATGTTTAATTTTATAAGGCAATATTGATAAAATTCAATTTAGCTGATTATGAGAAACACAACAGAACTAATTGAACGCATTGTAAAGCTGCTCGATGAAAATTTTCTTGTGTTTGTGAAAAGAGACAATGGAAAGCTGGTTGCAGTGCCCGAATTCGAAGACTATTCAGATTTTATGGACTTCGACGATGATAATTATGAGCTTCTTTACGATGAGATAGAAACGAACCCTGATGCCTATTTTCAGATAAAGAAACTTACTTCGAGAGAATTGTATAACACCATGATGGATTTTGCACTGGATCAGGAGCGGGTTGATAGTGTTGTAATGGTTAAAGCACTTCGAACCAACCACCCGTTTGAAGAGTTTAAAAAGGTCACTTCAAAAATGGGCAGTGTCATGTTTAATGGATGGACCAACTATTACCGCGATCAGTTAAAACGCATTATACGTACCCGGTTATGTCGGGAGCATATTCATTTTCAATCAGAAAAGTGTAACTAGACTATACGACAAACAAAAAATGC
>DIYS01000159.1 GCA_002429115.1 Saccharicrinis sp. UBA6048
GTTATAATTGTTAAATGCGTTTGCCGTGGCTTTTATCGTTTTTTAATCCATTAATTAAAAACCCAATTAGAATACGTACTTGGCGAATGATTAAAAATTATCTGATCAATAATATCTCCCAGATTATCCGGATAGTTAATATTAATGCGCTCATCCGATTCAATCCACGACTTAATCATATCAAAATCTTTCGAGAAGCTATCTAACTTCGTCACACCCATCGATTTCAGGAAGGCTGCATTGCATTGCTGCTCATATTGCCCTTTCATTGGGATGACGCATAGTTTTTTGCCAAGAAACAATGCTTCGGCTGGTGTTTCAAAGCCGGCATTGCACAATACACCTTTAGCACTCACAAAGCTTTTGGTGAATTTTTCCTTATTCACAGGATTGATCTTAATATTTCCGGCAATATAGGCATCATCGGTGTGTTTCGAGAATACATGCCATTTAATGGATGGAAACTGTGATAAGATGCTGATTATCTTGATATCTGAATAGGATGGCAAGTACACGGTGTAATGTCCTTTATCGGTATTATTTGCCCAGCGAATGTCATCGCGAATAACAGGCGTAGATACGTCATTGCCTAGTTTATTAAAATGAAAACCTTGCGAAACGCTCACCGGGGCATAGTATTTAAGGATGGCCTTGCCAAACAAGTCGATACGATCAGGTTTAGGAGCCAGCGGGTGCAAAACAGCACTTTGGTGACTTAGTCCGACACATTTTACCTGGCGTAGCTTACATGCCCAGGCTGTTACGGGTTCAAAATCGTTAATCACCAGGTCATATTCGTTCACGGGGACAGAGAGTACCTCTTTGATAAGTTGAACAGGCCTGAATTTTTTGAAGGTTTGTTTTGTGTCAACGCCTCCTTTCTTACCAAAGATAAAACTAAGGCCATGGTAGCAATATTTCACTTTCCAGGGGAGCTTAATATCACACTGAATACCGCTGATAAATATATCAACTTCAGCATGTCGTTTTAAGTGAGGAATTACATCAAAAGCCCTTGCCATATGTCCATTACCCGTTCCCTGAATAGCGTATAGAATCTTCATCGTAAAAAAATTAGCTGTTTATAATGTCATGAACCAGTGTCTTAAAAAGTACCTTTTCGTTAGGCAGTATGTAATCGTCGCCAACCAATGCTTCCTCCGACTTTAAAGTACTTTTATCATTACCAGCTTGATAATGATTTAGGTGCCAGTCGCCTTCGTAGAACTCCAAGGCCGTCATACTCTCCACCCAATCGCCACTGTTGAGGTAACATACCTCGCCTTGTTCATTGTTGATCATCTTCTTCTCGGGCCAGTGGATGTGCCCGCATATGGCGTAATCGTATTGTTTCTTGATCGCCAGGTTAGCCACTGTGCGCTCAAACGATGAGGTGAGATCACTCTTTCGCCCTTGCTTAACAGCTCGTTTGATATCTCTCGAAAGAGAGACTTTCTTAAGGTTTAAAAACGATAGAATGGCGTTGGTGTATCGATTAATCAAGGTGAGCATGCCATAGCCTGTTGCACCTAATTTGGCCAGCCATTTGGAGTGATGCATAAACACATCGAACACATCCCCATGAAAGATCCATGATCGTTTTCCATCCAGCTCAAGAATCAATTTGTTTTCAATGCGCAAGTTACCCAGTTTGAGGCCAATCATTCGGCGCAGATACTCATCATGATTACCGGCTATGTAATACACATGCGTACCATTTTCCATCATCGACATAATCTTACGGATCACCTTCAGGTGCGACTTTGGAAAGTAAGATTTTGAGAATTGCCAGATGTCGATAATATCGCCGTTGAGCACCAGGATTGGTGTAGAGATACTGTTGAGATACGATACAATCGCCTCTGCTTTACATCCAAATGTCCCCAAATGTGTGTCAGAAATAACAACTGCTTCAACTGTCCTGACTTGTGTGTTGTTGTTCTTCATTATCAATTAATAAATATTGACAATGATAGGGCGCTTATGCAATGTTGAAGTTAAGCCATTAAGAAGATAGTGAAAAGTATAGGCCTGAGTTTAGTATGACTTAATGTTGGCTTAAAAGAATATTAACCTGCATGTAAAACCTAACCTGGACAAGCTAGAAAAGTATCAAGTATCAAGTACAAAGTACCAAGACTATTTACAGCAAGCTTAAATATTCTGCCAAAAAAAACACGAATTTCAAATTTTAGATACTAACAGGGTTGGCAAACCTGTTAGGTTTAATCCTATGCATATATTTCATTGATTTACTGACAGCCAGAGTTACAAAAGAAATCCCTCGATTAGTGTATTCATAACAAAACCCAACTGCTTAGCACCTCTACCTGCAGTTGGGTTTTATGATTCAATGCTACGTTTAGCATTTCAACAGTCAAATTTTATCTTTTAATTTCTAAATTGACCATCTCCCGTTTTTAACTTTCCCAATTCAATGCAAGCATTAACTGGCCAGTAGTCTGGGGCATGTGGCTCACCGGAAGAAAAGCCTTGGGTCTGGTGCTTGCAAGTAAAGTCTTCACTATGGTGCTGATTTTGTAATATATGAAATTAAACAACTCAT
>DIYS01000057.1 GCA_002429115.1 Saccharicrinis sp. UBA6048
AGTACGAATACTGATGCGACTTCTGTTGAGTTTTATATTCAGCTGGCCGCAAGCCGCAAGCCATTAACAGACACTGAGCTAAAGCAACTGACAAATCAGCAGGAATCAGTAAGAAGTATTACGGAGGACAGTTGGCACAAATACCAATTGCCTGTGGGTGCTGATTATCTAAAAGCTCGCGAAGCTATTAACTCCTACCCGAATAAAAATACATTCCTGGTTGCCTACAAAGGCATTGAAAAACTTAGCCTCTGGGAGACAGTTAAACACATTGAGTTACAAAAGCCCAAAGAGCCTGAGTTGCTTTTTGTGATCCAACTGGCAGCCAGCAGAGAACCATTATCTATAGAAGAAAAAGAAAAACTTAATTCCGGTTCTGACCACATACGAGTAATAGAAGAAGAAGGCTGGTTTAAATACCAAGTGGTTGTCGGCCCATCTTACACTCTGGCAATTGAAAAGTGGAAATTGATCGGAACTACACGCTCTTTCCCGGTTGCCTACCTGGATGGAAGCAAAATAGATATGGCTGAAGCAATTAAAAAATAAGATAAACCTGAATATCATGAAAAGTAATCAACTATCACGTAAGATAGCAACCTTTATTGTTGTCTGTCTTGCTCTTATATCAAGCTCCTGCATAAGCCTTAAAAAGTCTGAGCTTATTCAACCACTGAGCATTCCGGATTATAATCAGGAATTTGTGAATACACAAAGAGATGCTTACAAAATTAACTACGGCGACAACCTTTATCTAAAAGTGTATAGTGCCGATGTTAAAACCTCAAAGTATTTCCGTTCCGATTTTCCGGAGATAATGAATGACTCATACATCTACCTGAACTCTTATAAAGTAGATGAAGAAGGCTTTGTGCAATATTCATTTGTCGATAAAGTAATGGTTAAAGGATTGACCATTGAGGAAGCACAAGATGCCATACAGGAAGCAGTTGAGGAATATTTTGATGATGTAACCGTTCAGATTAAACTGGTGAACTTCCGTATTTCAATTATTGGCGAGGTTAACAGCCCGGGAAGTTTTACCATCGACCGAGAACAAATTACCATTCTGCAAGCAATCAGTATGGCAGGCGGTTTAAAGGAGTTTGCTGAAGCTGATGCCGTTACTCTGGTGCGTAAAAGTCCTAATGGAAGCATTGTTAAAACGCTTGATCTGACAGATAGTAAAATCTTAGAATCGGAGTATCTGTTTCTTTTACCAGATGATGTGGTGTACATTAAGCCCAGACCATCTAAATCGTATGCATTTGAGAAATTCCCGTATGGTTTATTAGCAGGTATCGTTTCAATTGCCATTTCAATTGTGGCTATAACACAATAAGATGGAGCAGCCCCAAGTTACTCAGCATAATTTTGATCATTATATAAAAATGATAATAAGAGGCTTAAAATACTGGCCTCTTATTGTTGTTTCTCTGACAGTTGCATTTTTAGTAGCCTTTTACATTAATGCCACAACTTTACCTGAGTATCTTGTATCGACAAAAGTTTTAATTCTTGATGATGAAAGTGCTGACCCAAACAGCATTTTGGGTCTGACAGAATTCAATCAATCTCAAAAACAAATTGCTAATCAAAAAGGCATCCTCAAATCGTATGATTTTGTAAAACACACAATCAATAACCTGGGATTTGAAGTACAATACTTTCATGAGGATGTTTATGGCAAAAAGATCATAAACTACCCATCTTCCTGTTTCAACGTTGAATACATCCATCACCATCCGCAGCCATTAAACACCACCTTTGCACTAAAACTTATCAATGATAGTTCAGTTCATATTAGTGCAAATAACGAGCAAGCTGCGCTATACAATTATTCCGGAGAACAGCTATACAAAAATCGAGCTCACATCGAAATTGATACCATCATTCCAGTGGACAAATATTTCATAAGCGATTATTGTGCCTTTTCTGTAGAGCCACTTGTTAAATTCTCTGACGCTGAAACCACAATCAATTTTGAATTTAAATCAAAACACGAATGTGTTCAGAAGTTTCAAGGCTTTTCAATTGAAGAAATTCCTAACTCTTCGATTCTTGACATCTCATTCTTAACCAATAACATTAGTTTAGGCACAACGTTTCTAAATCAATTGACATCTGTTTTCCTCAATAAAGAGGTTGAAAACAAAAACAAAGCGAAAGAACTAACCATTGACTTTATTAATAACCAACTTGCACAGGTTCATGATTCCTTAAGTTTCACCGAATCATCCATCCAAAATGTTATACAGGATAATGGTGGCATTGAGTTGGATATTCAAAAAACTTCGATCTACAATCAATTAAATAACTACCAGACTCAACTGGGGGAACTACATCTTCAACTCAAATATTACGACTACCTGGAAGAGTATCTTCATGAGAATTCTTCGGTGCGCGATATGCTACCACCTACGTCAATGAAAATTGACAACCCTCAGCTGACTTCTCTGATAAACAAGTTGTTTTCTTCCTACCTGGAAATTGAAGATATTGAGAGCCGAACCAAGAAAGACATCCCTCAACTGACGCACAATAAATTTGAGATTAAAAACCTTAAAAAAGCAGTCACCGAAGTGATTTCAAGCTCAAAATCAACGATTGAGAATGAGATTAAAGATATAGAATACAGGATCCAAAAAAGTCAGGAAAGCCTTGGCAAACTACCACTTCATGAACAAAAAATTATCTCAATACAGAGGCAGCATACGATCAACGAAGCGCTTTACACCTTATTATTAACAAAGCGCTCGGAGATGCAGATTGCGAAAGCTTCAACAATGCCATCTCATGAAATCTTGGATTCGGCCCGAAAAGATCTTGCGGTATTGGTGAGCACACCACCATCAAAAGTTTATATCAAATCGCTCCTTATTGGCTTGTTGATAGCTACCGGATTAATTTGGCTACTACTATTATTCAACGATAAGATCCATGACAACGAAGATGTTAAAGACGCGACGAATAGCTCAATCGTTGGCCACATCATCAACAATAAACGACAAGATCCATTTATTGTACAATCACAACCCAACTCATTAGTTGCCGAATCCTTCCGGTCATTACGCACGAATATCAACCACCTGATCGGCAATAAAAAAGATAAGCAGGTATTCTTAATCACCTCGGGAAATATGGGTGAAGGCAAAACATTTACATCGATTAACCTGGCTGCTTCGTTTGCCCAAATAGATAAAAAAGTGGTTCTGCTCAATTTCGACCTGCGCCAACCCAAACTTGAACAATACCTGAAAAACCAAGGTTCAAGATCTGGGTTAACCGAATATTTAGCCGGACTTACCGACGATATTTTTGATTTAACGATTAAAAGCGAACAGAGCAATCTTCATTACATCAGTTCCGGGGCTAAGCCATTAAATGCCTCTGAGTTACTATCCAAAAGCGACAAAATAAAACACCTTATTGATCAACTCCTTACAAGGTATGATTATGTGATAATTGACACGCCTCCTATCGGTCGTGTTGCAGATGCCATTTTGTTGTTGCCATTTGCTGATCAGCATCTTTTTGTTGTGCGTCACGATAGTTCAAGAAGGCACCTGACCAAGCAACTTTTTACCGAATTGGATTCAAAGAACATTCGTTCATTCAAAATCATTGTCAACGATATAAAGGTTAAAAGCAACCGGATTGGCTATGGACAAGGTTACGGCTACGGATATGGGTACGGCTATGGATATGGGTAATTATACACTCGGTACTTTTCTCTTTACAAAGCATTAATTCTTTACGAAAAACAATGGCACAGAAAACATTAATATGCTATCTTCGATTTTTTAGCATCTGAGTTTTCAACCCAAATCGTAAAGAAATGATAAGTAAACCTTTAGAAAAACTTACCACCTTATTGTTGGTAAGTGCATTATTAATAAGTAATGCTACTTTAGCTCAAAAAGACAAAGACACCAAAGAAGACAAATCTGTAATCAACAGTGAATTGGTTTCAGGATTAAAGTTGCGAGGCATCGGGCCTGCCTTTACATCTGGTAGAATTTCTGACTTTGCTGTAAATCCTGACAACCACTCAGAATTTTATGTGGCCATATCCAGTGGTAACATCTGGAAAACCACCAACAAAGGCATCACATTTGAACCTGTGTTTGATAAATATGGAGCCTACTCCATCGGCTGCCTCGCCATGGATCCCAATAATAGCAATGTAGTTTGGGCAGGTACCGGTGAAAATAATCACCAGCGTGCATTAGGCTATGGAGATGGCATTTACAAAACCGTTGATGGTGGTAAATCGTGGAAAAATATGGGCTTAAAAGAGTCACGCCAGATTGGTATGATTATGGTCGATCCTCGCAACTCTGATATAGTATATGCTGCTGCTGAAGGTTCCGTATGGGGCCCAGGAGGCGAACGAGGCTTATACAAAACAACTGATGGTGGTGATAATTGGACAAAAGTCCTCGATATAAGTGAAAATACAGGTGTTAATAACATCATCTTCGATCCTCGAAACCCAGATGTACTATATGCCACCTCAGAACAAAGAAGAAGGCATGTTCATACAAAAATTGGAGGTGGCCCTGAATCAGCTGTTTATAAATCAACTGATGCAGGTGAAAACTGGCGAAAAATAATGAATGGTTTGCCATCGGAACACATTGGCGGTATGGGCATTGCCATTTCACCTCAAAATCCGGATGTATTGTATTTAATTGTAGAGGCTGCAAACAATGCAAGTGGGTTCTTCCGCACTACCGATCGTGGTGAGTCATGGAATAAGATGAGCGATCATCATTCGAGCGGACAATATTATAACGAGATTTTTTGCGACCCTGTTGAGTTTGACAAAGTTTATTCTGTGGAAACATTCTCGCATTTAACAAATGATGGTGGCAAAACCTGGAAAAAGTTAAGCACCAAGGATCGCCACGTGGATGATCATGCCCTATGGATAGATCCAACGGATAACAAGCACTACATGATCGGTGGCGATGGCGGTGTTTATATCACATATGACGACGGTAAAGCCTGGCGACAAATCAGTAATTTACCGGTGACACAATACTACCGTGTAACTGTTGATAATGAAGCGCCATTCTATAATGTCTATGGTGGAACTCAGGACAATGCTACACAAGGCGGTCCGGTCAGAAACACTTCTGAATTTGGAGTTACTTCCGGCGAGTGGTACGTCACCGTATTTGGTGATGGATTCTGGTCACGCGTTGAACCTACCGATCCAAACATTGTTTACAGCGAATGGCAATACGGAAATGTAGTTCGATACGACAAAAAAAGTGGCGAAAAAATAATGGTTAAGCCTCAGCCACGAAGAGACGAATTAACTTATCGCTGGAACTGGAATGCGCCGTTGATTTTAAGCAAACACAATCCTACAACTATATATATGGCCGCCAATAAAGTATTCAAAAGTACTGATCGCGGAAATACCTGGGAAGTAATATCTGATGACCTGACCGCCCAAATAGATCGCAACACATGGCCGGTTATGGGTAAATACTGGAGTGCCGATGCAGTTGCTAAAGATGTTTCTACATCGCAATACAACACTATCGTTTCTCTGGATGAGTCACCTGTTAAAGCTGGCTTATTGTATGCCGGTAGCGACGATGGAGTGATTCAGGTAACAGAGGATGACGGGCAAACATGGCGCAAAGCGGGTGCATTTCCGGGAGTACCGGAGTACACCTATGTGAGCGACATCTATGCATCACGCTTCGATGAAAATGTGGTTTATGCCACTTTTGACGGCATGAAAAGTGACGATTTTAAACCATACATTCTAAAAAGCTCTGACAAAGGACAAAGCTGGACTCCAATAACAAACGGACTTCCTGAAAATGGTACTGTACACACTTTAGAGCAAGATACCGAGCGCCCTGAACTCTTATTTGCAGGAACTGAATTTGGCGTTTTCTTTAGTATTGATGAAGGCAGCAATTGGGTGCAGCTAAAATCAGGCATTCCAACTATTGCGGTTCGCGATCTGGCCATTCAGGAACGTGAAAATGATTTGGTGATGGCGACTTTCGGTCGAGGGTTTTATGTTTTTGATGATTATACGCCACTACGCGAATTATCGGAAGAACTAACACGAAAAGATGCTCACCTGTTTGAAGTTAAAGATGCGCTTCTATTTATGCAGGTTGATAAAATTTACGGACAAGGAGCCACTTACTATGGAGCGCCAAATCCGGAATATGGTGCTACGTTTACATTCTACCAAAATGAAACGCCTAAAACTCAAAAACAAATCCGTCAGGAAAAAGAAAAGGAATTGTTTAAAAACGGCGAACGTATCCCTCAACCAACCTGGGCTGAACTTGAAGCTGAGAAAAAAGAAATCCCTGCCTATTTGTTAGTTACCATCAAAGATGAGGCTGGCAGCGTAATACGAACCTTTACTAAAAAACCAGCTAAAGGCATTAACCGCTTCAATTGGGATTTACAATACAATAGTGCTGAAGTGGTCAAATCAAAGAAATTTGATCCATTGAAAAAATCTAAAGGGGGTATCTACGTTCTTCCGGGTAACTACACTGTTGAAATTGCCCAGGTGAAAGATGGAGAAGCTAAACAGCTGGTTGAACCTAAGTCTTTTGAAGTGGTCGCACTTAACAACACCACTCTGCCAGCCAAAGATCGTCCGGCAATGGTAGCTTTCCAAAAAGAAGTAAGTGAGTTGTCAAAAGCTATGAATGGCACCTTGACATTAGTCAACGAAATGAAAGAGGAAGTTGCGACCATGAAGCAAACTGCCTTGGTGTTAACAAATGCTCATTCGGAGGTTCTACCATATCTTGATGAAATGGAGAAAGAGCTAAATGATGTTTATTTTGCGTTTAAAGGTCTGAAAGCGAAAGCCAGTTGGGAAGAAATTCCACCGGCAGAAATGCCCCTAATGAACCGCTTAAACAGCATCATATGGGCACAAATAAACAGTACATCTGACATCACAACAACTTCTAAAACAAGTTATGAGATATTAAAAGACAAATTTCCACCTGTTCTTGAGAAGGTAAGAGTACTGGCAGAAACGATGCTTCCTGAAGCAAGAAAAAAGCTGGATGCACTTAACGCACCTTATACAAAAGGTCGTCTTCCGCAGTGGAAGTAAACCTGCCAGAAGACCTGGGACGGATGACTGAGGTTCATTCACTTCCGTCCCTGGTCTTCTGTCTTCAAACATCTTTAAAAAAACAGTAGAATTTCTCAAAGGTGTTTTCTATATTTACCGCATTAACTTTAAATATTTATAAAATAAAATGACACCAAAAGCCATTTTGCCGCACATTGGATTCGGCAGCATCAAATTCGGAATGGAGGAACATCAAGTTTCCAGCTTCCTGGGCGATCCTGATGAAACAGAAATTCAAGATTATGGAGAAGGAGCCGAAGCAAATGTACTTTATTACGATGAACTTGGTATTTCCATGTCGTTCGACAAGGAAGAAGATTACAAGCTGGTAGAAGTTTCGTTCGAAACAGAAAACTTCTTACTTCACGACGCCATTAAGGTGGGTATGACCAAAGACAGTTTCTTATCTGAAGTGGAGAAGCTAAACATGGGCGAATATGAGTATGAAGACATGAGTGATGATGGTTTTGATGACAAAGAACTATATGTTTTTGAAAAAGAAAACATTAATATATGGTTGGATGAAGATGCTATTACATCCATTCAGATAGGTCCTGAATGGGTAGATGATGAAACCATCCGCTGGCCAGAATAAAAGACTTTCAACTCCTTTTAAAGTCCTGCATTGCAGGACTTTTCTATTTGTTTCCATTCGTGTAACAAAATCAGATATTCATAAAGCAAATTAATACATTGCCCAAGTTAAAAGGCGAATTTGTAACCCACATCAATAATTTGCGTTTATAAGCATGGAAACAATTATTATTTTGGAGATACTGATTATTCTCCTAATTTTACAGACAAAGTAAAGGATAGAAAAATGAAAAAAATTTCGTTGATTGCCGCTGTTTTATTTTTAATGGTGTTAGGAATGAGTTCATGCAAAAGCACAGAAGATTGTCCAGCATACGGTTCTACTGAAGTTATTGAAAATAACGTAGAAAGAGCATAATAGAATATTACAGTTCAAAAAACATTACAGTAACATGAATCCTAATCTGAGGCATTCATGTTACTTTTCTTTATTGCCCTCCTTACTTATCTTCATAAGCGATATTGATCGTCAATTAAGGATTTGATTTTAAACTTTATTAAGAAAATCATTTTCAGTTTTCTTGATGATTTGATTATGATTTGCTACTTTTGTGTCGCATTTTTGAAGACCTTATTAAAACAATTCTTAAAAAAGCAATAAAATGTCAAAAATCAAGATTGGGATTAACGGGTTTGGCCGTATCGGACGTTTCGTTTTCCGTCAGGCTGTAGCTAAAGGAACTATTCAGGTTGTTGCTATCAACGATTTGATTGATGTAGATTACATGGCTTACATGTTGAAGTACGATTCAACACACGGACGTTTTGACGGTACTGTTGAAGTTAAGGACGGTAAATTATTTGTTAACGGTGACGAAATCCGTGTTACTGCTGAAAGAAACCCTGCTGACATTGCATGGGGTGCTGTTGGTGCTGACTATGTAGTAGAATCAACTGGCCTTTTCTTAACTAAAGAAAAAGCACAAGGTCACATCGATGCTGGTGCAAAGAAAGTTGTGATGTCTGCTCCGTCTAAAGATGACACGCCTATGTTCGTAATGGGTGTTAACAATAAAGAGTACTCTAATGACATGACATTTGTATCAAATGCTTCTTGTACTACTAACTGTTTAGCTCCTGTTGCCAAAATATTAAATGACAAGTTCGGTATTGTTGACGGTTTAATGACAACTGTTCACGCTTCTACTGCAACTCAAAAAACTGTTGACGGTCCTTCTATGAAAGACTGGAGAGGTGGACGTGGTGCCGGTCAAAATATTATCCCTTCATCTACTGGTGCTGCCAAAGCTGTGGGTAAAGTAATTCCTGCATTGAACGGTAAGTTAACCGGTATGTCTTTCCGTGTACCAACTCCTGACGTATCTGTTGTAGATTTAACTGTAAATCTTGCAAAAGGTGCTTCCTACGAGGAGATTTGTGCTGCAATGAAAGAAGCTTCTGAAGGTGAATTGAAAGGTATTTTAGGATACACTGAAGACGCAGTGGTTTCTAATGACTTCATCGGTGAAACTCAAACTTCAGTATTCGATGCTAAAGCTGGTATTGCTTTAACTGACACATTTGTAAAAGTTGTATCATGGTACGACAACGAAATGGGTTACTCAGCTAAAGTATGTGAATTGATCGAGTACATGGAATCAGTAAAATAATTGATTCTCTCAAGCATATTAAAAGGCTTCCAATTTGGAGGCCTTTTTTCGTTTATTATCACTACGCATGCAAAGTATGGATAAATGGAACAGGCATCATAGCAACCAACCAGAGTTCTAACTGTTTAAGCGCCCCACGATTGAACGTGAAATTTACAAATTGTCCTACCTATTAACCCGAATTCGATTAAAATTAAACAGCTCAGATTTTATTAAATGACTGATATACAATATTAATTTTTGAAACATAGTGAGCTATGGTGATAAAATTTAGAGAAGTAGATCAGTTGTTTAAGGAAAAGTACGGCTTTCCACTTTTAAACAACTGTTTTCTTCGTCATATTTGCTTACCATAGCCCGCTATGCCTTCGCAAAGATTCCTTGAAACCAATTATTTAAAAGCGGTCTGAGCTATTAATTTTATGTCGAAATCGGGTTATTAATAAACCTTCATCTACTAATGATAGCCTGATCCAATAAATCTCGTATAATTAAATGGCGACTGGATATGATTACAATGGTATTATAAACCATATAGTCACTCCTGTCAATATTTTT
Source organism: Saccharicrinis sp. UBA6048 (assembly GCA_002429115.1). GTDB lineage: Bacteria > Bacteroidota > Bacteroidia > Bacteroidales > Marinilabiliaceae > Carboxylicivirga. The sequence goes on from DIYS01000057.1 coordinate 9,904, forward strand.
TTTGAAGTAACCATTGAACAACAACAGATTAGTCAATAAAATACCTGATCTATTGTTTTTTCTCTGAAGTTTTTCGTTTTGTGGATACCCTTAATTAAAATACTAATCCCCTCTCCCTCCGGGAATCTCCAAGCATGAGAATTTGAAGTGAGCCCATAGAAAAATCTTCCTTTTAAGAAAAAGCCATTATCTCAGCAAAATATAATCTATTTCCAAACGGAATGACTCTGCCTTTTTATTGGCAATAAGAATAGCGAACTCTTCCAGAGTCACTTTAGGATAATTGGGAATTGCCAGGCGTCGACCTCTGAAAGATGGGTACATATCAGACAAATTAACTTCTAACTCTTGCCACTCGCCTGAGGTTTGGATGTATTGGATATATGAATGTCGATCACTCTTATCACTTTTTACACGCAACTGGTAGCGCTTGCCATCCCCCTTCAGTCGTATAACCAGCTTTTGATATGAATTGACGTCCAGTGTTTCCATTCGTTTTCTGACCGAAGAAAATCCGCCATTGTTCTCCAGTGACACAATACCCTCAAACACAACATGTCCTTCACTATTGATGGACATAGTACCTTGCGACAATCCACCCATAACTCCATCATTAACCACTAACCAGTTTTTAAGATCATCCTGTTTATTAAAATTGTGAATTACTTCTGACATTGTTGTATTCATAAGCCCTAATGCAATAATTAATAACCATTTCATAATACACCTTTTAAATCATTGTCGTCTTTGGTTGATTAAAATGATCTGCCAAAGCCTTCTCCCGATAATCAAAAATCTGCTTCAATCGCTGACCGATAAATAATCGATTTGCCAAACGGCCCAAAACACCAAACGGAGCTTGGTAGCTAATAAGGTCTTTCATCATTACACCATCTTCAAAAGGTTGCACCCAGTGCTCGTGATGCCACATTTTATATGGTCCCATACGTTGCTCATCGATAAAATACTGCATGGGCCTGATATGCGTAATTTCCGTCACCCACGAGGTGCTATATAAAGGGAACGGCTTAACACGGTAATGAATAATTAATCCTTCATACATTTGAGTTGGCAAATCCGCTGTCAGTATATCAAAGCCCATTGAGTCAGGTGTGATGGTTTGCAAGTTTACCGGATTCGCAATAAAATTCCAGACCTCTTCCAAGGATGCTTTAATAAATTGATTCCGGGAAAACTGATACAAAGCCATCGTTCTGATATTCGTTTCATACTATAATTAAAGGCAGCTCATAAACATCTCAAGCCATACCAAGTAAGCCTTTAATAAGAAACTTTAAATGAAGGTTTTTGTTTATCCTGATGATTGTTTATTTAAACAATGCTTCAAATGATTTTACTCGTATCGCAAGGAATCAATCGGATCTAACTTAGCAGCTTTTAGTGCAGGCATTAAACCCGACAGTATACCTACAACTAAACATACGACTACGCCAAGGGTCACCCAGTTCCAGGGAACAATAAAATCGGATTGCATCACCATTGACATTAGATTACCAACAAAAATGCCCAGAATAATTCCCACAACTCCCCCAAGCTGACTGATAATAACCGACTCTAACAAAAACTGATTGCGTATGGCCTTACTGCTCGCACCAATGGCTTTACGAATACCGATTTCACGCGTCCGCTCCGCCACGGCAACCAGCATTATATTCATTAATCCAATGGCGGCACCCAGTAAAGTAATTAAACCGATAAAGGAAGCGATAAGTGTTACCTGACCTGTGCTTTCGATCAGTAATCGTGCGAGGTTATCACTCTTATTAACATTGAAATTTGTTTCATCATGAATCGTTAATCGACGAATAATACGGAATAATCCGGTCGCTTCAGATATAGCCATATCTACCTGCTGACTGTCATTCGCTTTCACTATAATATTATAGGACATACCTGCCCAACTAAATACCTGCCGAACATTCGTTACCGGAAGCAATAATATATTATCACTTTGCGATCCAAACCCGGCTCCCTTTTCTTTCAATACACCAATCACCCGATACTTGGCTCCGCCTGTTGAGATAATTTGATCGATCGGATCTTGATCACCCGGAAATATTTTTTTTGCCAGATCACTGCCTAAAACAGCAACGTACCTATTGTCTCGTATTTCATGTAAGGTAAAGTTTCGGCCATCCTTAACAATATGCCCTTCAACATCCATAAAATTCTCATCAACACCAATAATCGCGACATTCGGGTTGGACTTCTCTGACTCATGCTTCACCGTAGCAGCCCCGGCAGCCGTATGTGTCACCGTTACAATTGCAGGAAATGTAAATTGCTCTTTAAACTGCATGGCTTCTTTGAAGGAGATATACCCATGTCGCCTGTTGCGCAGTTTTCGTTTGCCAATCTGCACATTCATGCCACGATTTTCAATGGTAAACGAATTGGCGCCCATACCGGTGAATTTTGTACTGATGGCTGCTTCTATCGAAGAAATAGCTGTCAGTATTCCAATCAAAGCTGTCAGCCCAATGCCGATAATTAATATGGTTAAAATGGCTCGTAAAAGGTTGGTGCGAATAGAACCAAGGGCAATGCGCAGATTCTCGTAGGCAAGTGTTAACTTCATCGGGTTTAGTTGACTGTTGTAAATGATGGTATAAGTTACTAAAACAAATTCATGTACCTCTCATTCTACAACCAAATTGCATTTGAACTGTTAAAACATGGTAAGAAATTAAACCGATAGTAAAATGGCTTTTGATATTGAAATGATTAAAAAGGTGTATGCCGGGTTACCTGGAAAAGTTGAAAAAACACGTCAGCTACTCGACAAACCTCTGACCTTATCCGAAAAGATTTTGTATGCACATTTGGCAGATGTTATGCCCGACAGTGCCTACGAACGCGGAGCTTCTTATGTCAACTTCAACCCGGACAGGGTGGCCATGCAGGATGCAACGGCTCAAATGGCGTTATTGCAATTTATGCAGGCTGGCAAAACGAAAGCTGCTGTGCCTTCTACCGTGCATGCCGATCACCTGATTCAGGCCAAGGTGGGTGCAGATAAAGATTTGGCAACAGCCGAAGTAAGCAATAAAGAGGTCTACGACTTTTTAAGTTCAGTATCAAACAAGTATGGCATCGGTTTCTGGAAGCCGGGAGCCGGTATTATTCACCAGGTGGTATTGGAAAATTATGCCTTCCCTGGTGGTATGATGATTGGTACCGATTCGCACACGGTTAATGCTGGCGGACTGGGCATGGTAGCAATAGGTGTTGGTGGTGCCGACGCCGTTGATGTGATGGCCGGCATGCCTTGGGAATTGAAATTTCCAAAGCTCATTGGTGTTAAGCTAACTGGCAAACTTAATGGCTGGACGGCTCCAAAAGATATCATCTTAAAGGTAGCCGGATTACTGACGGTTAAAGGCGGAACTGGTTGTATCGTTGAATACTTTGGCGATGGTGCCGAGTCATTAAGCTGTACAGGTAAAGGTACCATCTGTAATATGGGTGCCGAAATTGGGGCCACCACTTCCACATTTGGTTACGATGCCTCAATGGCGCGTTACCTTGAGGCCACTGGTCGTGCAGATATAGCTGCTGCTGCAAATACCGTGAAAGAACACTTAACCGGTGATGCTGAAGTATATAACAATCCTCAAAACTATTTTGATCAGGTAATAGAGATTAACCTGGATATGCTGGAGCCTCACTTGAATGGTCCATTTACCCCGGATAAGGCGACTCCTATTTCCAAGATGCGTGAAGAAGCAGCAAAGAATGGCTGGCCATTAAAAGTGGAAGTGGGATTAATCGGTTCGTGTACCAACTCTTCCTACGAAGATATTTCAAGAGCTGCTTCCATTGCCAAACAGGCCGCTGATAAAAACCTGAAAGCAGCCGGTGAATTTAAAATTACACCAGGCTCCGAGCAGGTGCTTTATACGATTGAACGCGATGGACTGATTGATACCTTCAATCAAATGGGTGGCGAAGTATTTGCCAATGCCTGCGGTCCATGTATTGGCATGTGGGATCGCGTGGGTGCTGATAAGCAGGAAAAGAACACCATCGTTCATTCCTTCAACCGCAACTTTGCCAAACGTGCGGATGGTAACCCAAATACCTATGCTTTTGTTGGTTCGCCAGAATTAGTGACCGCATTAGCCATTGCCGGTGATCTAGGGTTTAACCCAATAACCGATACGCTTAAGAATGAAAAGGGTGTAGAAGTGAAATTGGATGAACCAACAGGTTATGAATTGCCACCGAAAGGCTTTGATGTGGAGGATGCCGGCTATCAGGCGCCTGCTGAAGATGGTGCTGGTGTTAATGTTGTTGTGAATCCGGATAGTAAGCGTCTTCAGCTATTATCGCCTTTTGCCGCCTGGGATGGTAAAAACATTACCGGTGCCAAACTATTAATCAAGGCTAAGGGTAAATGTACGACCGATCATATTTCAATGGCCGGGCCTTGGTTGAAATATAGAGGACATCTTGACAATATATCAAATAACATGCTGATTGGTGCAGTTAACTTCTTCAACGAAGAGACCAATAAAGTAAAGAATCAGTTAAGTGGTGAGTACACAGAAGTTCCGGTGGCTCAAAGAGCTTATAAGGCTGAAGGTATCCCGACCATTGTGGTGGGCGATCATAACTACGGCGAAGGATCGTCACGCGAGCATGCGGCCATGGAACCACGCCACCTGGGTGTACGTGCCGTATTGGTGAAGAGTTTTGCCCGTATCCACGAAACCAACCTGAAGAAACAAGGTATGCTTGGTTTGACCTTTGCCAATGAAGCCGATTACGATAAGATTATGGAGGATGATACCTTTAACTTCCTCGATCTGGATGCTTTTGCGCCTGGTAAATCGCTTCAATTGGAAGTCGTTCATGCCGATGGCAGCAAAGATATTATTGTAGCCAATCACTCCTACAATACCCAGCAAATTGAATGGTTTAAAGCGGGCTCTGCCTTAAACCTAATTAAAGAACAGAATAAGTAACATTCTTGCCATATTACTATTTTACAAGACTGTCCTTTGTGGCAGTCTTTTTTTTGCCGCCTCACCAAGGATGCCTAATATATTGTTACTGAGAAAAAAGTATTTTCAGAAGCTAAAAGCACATGTAATAATTCAAGCTCCAAAGGAGCGCCACGTAGAAGCGCAGGCTATAGGCCTGCGGTAGTAGCGTTATACAATCCTAGCTCTGAAGGAGCGCTACGTCATATAAAGAAATTTTGTAATTCCTGAGCACTTAATAAAAACGATTAATCACGTAGCGGTCTTACAGACCTCCATCCAATATTCATCATTAAGACAGGCCATATTTCACTTCGTTCAATCGACCTATCCTGATACGAATTTGCCCTTCAGGCAATATTATCAGAAGCTAAAAGCGCATATAATAATTCAAGCTCCAAAGGAGCGCCACGTAGAAGCGCAGGCTGCAAGCCTGCGGTAGTAGCGTTATACAACCTTAGCTCTGAAGGAGCGCAGCGTGATATAACGAAATTTTGTAATTCCTGAGTACGTAATAAAAACGATTAATCACATAGCGGTCTTACAGACCTCCATCCTATATTCATCATTAAGACAGGCCTTATTTCACTTCGTTCAAACGACCCATCCTGACACGAATTTGCCCTTCAGGCAATATTTTCAGAATACTTCCCATTTTCATACGATTTTGTACATTCAGCCACCTTTCTACTGTACGTTTATCTATTTTTTATCCTTTTTTCGTCCACTCGATATCACTCCGCCGCCTTTGGTGTGTACGTTTCCATTACTTTAGTGCATTTTTCGTCCACTTGTGTACATTCTGCCACCTCTTGTGTGGACGTATCCATTACTTATGTGCATTTATCGTCCACTTGAGTGCTCTATGCCACCTCTTGTGTGGACGATTCCATATTTTTTATACATTTTGCGTATACTTTTTATCATTATGATATTTTCATCCTGTTATTTACCGTTGTCAGACTATTATTTCTCTCCGTTGAATCATTTTACACTTATGGTTGTATTTAGTTGTTTATGCGCTTATGCCATTCAACGAGATATACCCCCATCATGAATCTGTTTTAATAGCATTCTTTAAGTATCAATATACATATATGAGTCATCTAATTGAAACAAGAAGACTGGATGTTTATTATACTCAAATATTCCTATTATTTACTTTTTATTAATTGACACGTTCCGGCACAGAAAGCACTATAAACACTATACTACCGTAATATAGACAAGCCAGAAAAGTATAAAGTATTAAGTACAAAGTATCAAAGCTTGCCCCGAAAACACGGGGACTATTTACAGCAAGCTTAAATATTCTGCCAAAAGATACACTGCTTGCCCCGAGTTTCTCGGGGAATTTCAATTTTTTGGTACTAACATTAAGACAATCACCTCATACTATAATTTATTATTAATGTCAATACCAAAGATCAACTATTTATACTATATATTTAATGCATGTTAAGCAAATGGCATGGCAATATTGGTGTAAACCGTATTCTGTGCTAATTAATTTTCCCTAAACAAAGACGAATGGAAACAACAACATTTAATTTTACCAATGCTGAATTATGCCAGCGCGGCGATAAAATAGCGGTGGTATATCAACGAGACAAGGCTGAGTTTTTAAACTATGGCTACCCGGTTGAAACGGCAGAAAAAATTGCAAGCAAAACTGAAGAACTCAAGCAATTCCCTTCGGATGAATACTACGAAGGTGTGCAACAAATGGCGACCAGCGAAAAAAACGTATCGCGCATCAACCTGGTTAATAACCTGATTGACCTGAAAAACAGATACAAATTGTCGTACGATCCAAACTCTCCGGATGTTAAAGTATTAAAGCTGCTTAATCCGAACAAGTACAACGATAATGATTTGGTTCAGAAAGCACTGCATGTTTACCAGGTGTGCGAGTCAAGATTACCGGTTTTATCGAAACGTATGGTCACTCAGGAAACCCTGGATGCTATAATGGCCGACCGGGCAGCGCTGGATGACAATATTGACAAACAGGCTACGGCCGTTACGCAGCGTCGCGAGAAAACCATTGAACGAAAACGCATCGCTAATGAGTTGTATAAGCTACTCAGCGAACTATGTGAAGTAGGTAAATTAATCTGGAAAGATAAAAACGAGGCCTACTACAACGATTATGTCATCTATGGCTCGCAAAAAGCCATTGCTGAACAGGAGGAAACATCTGAGTTAAATTCAGATTCATAATATTAACACAGTAAATTGCTTAACATGGGCCTATCCTATTTTTCGGATAGGCTTTTTCAGTTTATTAAATCAATCAAAACTACCAGTAATGACTTCTAAGCCGAACATAACACTCACGAATGAAACCCATCGAAATCAAGCTATAATTGCTTTCAGGTTTGACTATAATCAAGAACTAATTGTGCTTGTTAAACAATTACCACATACCTACTGGAGTCAGAGTAGGCATTTGTGGTATCAACCTGCAAATATATTTGACCTTAATAAGGTATTTCAGCATTTTAAAGGATTGGCCTATTTAAACTATTCGGCACTTCAAAAACAAACACCAGAGACTGGCAACAACACGTCGAAAAAGCGAAATTATTTGCACCGACAGACCAGTGCACTACCTGAAGGCTATGCTGAGAAACTCGAACAAAAACGTTATAGCGAAAGCACACAGCGTACTTATAAGGCCTATATGAAAGACTTTGTTTATGCTTTTAGAGATGACAATATAAAGGAGCTACACACTGGTAAGATCAATGACTATCTACTAAACCTGATAAGGGAAAATAAAATAAGTGCATCGGAGCAAAACCAACGCATAAGCGCCATTAAGTTCTACTATGAAAAGGTGTTGGAACAGTCAAAAGTTAACTACGAGC
>DIYS01000086.1 GCA_002429115.1 Saccharicrinis sp. UBA6048
TAGTATGCCCACCTCTCTTAACTGTTGCTAAAAAAGAAATAATAAAAGTTATAAAAGAAAGTATGAGCTGTCATCTGTTCACTATTTGATGGGTACAAATGTAGGAATATATTTGCAAATGCAAAATTGTGATTAAATATTTTAATAAAAATTTAAATTAAAGAAATATAAAACCATAAACTTTCAGGTTGTAAGTTACTCTGAAAGCCAGTTACTAAACAACTGTCAATTCGAGCATAAAAGATCTATTTTGCTTCGGCAATTGCACTTAAAGTTTCTTTGATATTAGCCTTCCTTTTTTCTCTTTTTAAGGGATGAATCAGGTAAAAAGTACTTCCTTTTTCTGGTTCAGATTCAAGCAATATCTCTCCACCCAATTGTTTGATCAAATCATTGGCTATGGTCAATCCTAATCCCGTTCCTCTTGCTTTTCTTACCTGGTTATTCTCCACCTGAGCAAAACGCTTAAACACCTCAGTATGCTTATCTTTGGCAATGCCTATCCCTGTATCTTTCACGAAAATAATCAAGTTGTCATTCTCAATTTTTGCTCCAAGATCAATACGACCTTTTTCCGTGAATTTAATGGCATTGGTCATCAAATTAGATATGATCTGCCTGATGCGTACAGCGTCTGTTTCAAACTCTTCCGAATCACTGATTTTATCTATCAATAAATAAAAGTTGACATTGATATTCAACTTTTGTAATTCACCATTGAATTGCTCGTAAGTTTCTTTTAACAGGTCTGTTATATTAATTTTTGAATACTGAAGGTCAATTTGCCCGGCTTCAATCTGCGAAAAGATCAGAATGTCAGAAATTAGCTTTAACAGCTGTTGACCATTCGACTGAATAATGCGCAGGTAAACATTCTTTTCATCATCATTAAGAGTGTTATCCTCCAATAATTCTGAAAATCCAATAATGGCATTCATCGGTGTCCTGATTTCGTGGGACATATTAGCCAAAAATGCCGATTTCAGATAATCCGACTGCTCAGCTTTTTCTTTCGCAGAAATTAACTCTTCTTCATATTTCTTTTTATCTGAGATATCAGAAAAAATTTCAACAAAACCTAAAGGTCGTTGCTCTGAATCAAATACCGGGTGTGTTTTATGAGTAAATACTCGACCAAGAGAATCTGTATGCTCACGAACTTCCGTTCGGTTTGTCTCCTGACTTCTTTCAAAATTACAAAATTTGCATGGTGCATCCTTATTAAAATACACCTGATGGCATTTCTTACCTACTATTTGTTCAAAGGGTTTTGAAGAAGCTTTTTTAAAAGCAGTATTGGCCCAAACAAGATTATAATCACGATCCATGAAGACTACTTGCTCATCCAAACTATTTAATATCAAAGATTTTTCCGACTCAATTTGTAGAATCGTTTTTTCGTTCTGCACCCTTACTTTTTGCTCTTCCCTAAGTTTATGTGTCCGCGAACGCACCATGCGCCTCTGCAGTAACAATGCAAAAAACATCATAAAGAGCAAACCCAGTAAGGAATAAATCAAATAATAAACCCAGCCCGGCAATTGTTTACTGCCTGAAATCAGCCATTGATTAACAATGGCCTCAAACATCTCGGACCTTTCTCGTCTCATTTTAATCAAGGTCGAATCAATGCTGCTTAACAAAGGCTGCGCCAGTGGCCCGCCGGCAAAGTGCACATTAACAGGATTAAAAATTATAGAGGTCGTTTTTAACGCTTGATTTTTATTATTCTGAATTCCAAATACTTTGTTAACAACACCGGCATCAACCCCTCCATCTTGTATTGTGCTAAACACATGATCAGCCCCATTACACCATACAACTTGTGTCTCAACATTGAAATCTTCCAATAGTTGAAGCATTGCCTTGCCATGGATATCACCTTGTTCCAATGCAATACGTTTATTCGCTAAGTCAGTTATATTCTCAATTTGCAGCTTTCTACCAACATATACTGTTCCCCAGTTGGTAAATACCGACTCACTTGTAAAATGAAAAAGTTGCTCCCGCTGTTGGTTTTTTGCAATGGCTGCCAAGAGGTCGAGCTTACCATATTGCAAAGCATCCATTCCTTCTGATAAGGTTACAGGAACGTATTCAATATCCCATCCATACTCGATGGCTACTTCCTTCAGAAAATCAATAAAAATTCCCTGAGCATTATCAAATGAATCAATTGAGCAAAGCGGCGGATTATTATACACCCCAACTCTGATTTTAGGGTCAGCTTTTACACTTGAACTCACTAAAATCAGCAGACAGAATAAGAGGTTAGTTATGGCTTTATTACGATACATAATCTCACTAAAGTATCACAAATATATCATTTTAGATGCAACCTCTTTATTATTAACTAGTTTTCTTCTATTTCTTTTAGCTCTAACCATCGCAATTCTTTTTCCTCAAGTTGAGCCATAACATCTGTTAATATCTTTGATTTTTCAACCAAAACATCCGATGATAAAGTTCCGGAGTTTAATTCATTCTGAAGGTTCTCTTTTTGGGCTTCCAGCTCTTCCAAATTCTTTTCAATTTCCTCCAGCTCTCGTTTTTCTTTATAACTAAGCTTTCTCACCTTCTCTTTTACAGGCTTAGGCTTTTCAATACTTTTCTCTTTCTTCTCCGACTTATTTTGTTTACGCTCTTCTTCCTTTTTGTTCTTATTGTAATCGCTGTAACTCCCTACAAAGTCCTTTATTTTACAATTGCCTTCGAAGGCAAACAGATGATCAGTCACTTTATCAAGAAAATAACGATCGTGAGAAACCACCATGACGCATCCTTTAAAGTTAGTCAGATAGTCTTCGAGCACGTTAAGCGTAAAGATATCCAGGTCGTTGGTGGGCTCATCCAGAATCAGGAAATTAGGGTTCTTCATCAACACGGTCATCAGAAGCAATCGTTTCTTTTCACCCCCGCTCAGTTTATTAACCTGTACATAGTGCATCTCATTAGGAAACAGGAAGTAGCGCAGAAACTGTGCGGCCGACATTCTTTTGCCTTCGCCAAGCGAAACATCATCGGCAATATCCGATATAACTTCAATTACTTTTTTATTATCATCAATCTTAATGCCTTCCTGACGATAATATCCAAAAACAACCGTTTCACCCTTTTCAACTTCACCGCTGTCAGGGGTTAATGCTCCGGTTAGAATATTAAGAAATGTAGATTTACCGGTGCCGTTCTTACCTACAATACCTACCTTCTCATAGGGGGCAAACTTATAGGAGAAGTCCTTAATCAGTTCAACATCATCAAAGCCTTTGGAAATACCATGCAGGTTGACCACCTTCTTTCCCAGTCGTGCCTGCGCGATACCCAATTCAAGGTTTTGCTCGTTGATGTTCTGATGTGCTTTATCCTTCAGGTTATAAAAAGCATCAATCCGGTACTTAGCTTTGGTAGCACGGGCCTGCGGCATGCGGTTCATCCACTCCTGCTCGGTCTTTAATAAATTACGAGCTTTCTCAATCTCCACTTTCTTATTCTCCAGTCGCTCCTGCCGTTTTTGAAGGAAATACGAATAATTACCCTGATAACGATAGATGGTTTCATCAGCCAGTTCGATGATCTCATTACAAACACGATCAAGGAAATAGCGGTCGTGTGTTACCATCAATAGGGTTGCCTTTGATTTGGACAAATATTGCTCCAGCCAATCCACCATTTCCAAGTCAAGGTGGTTAGTAGGCTCATCCAAAATTAAAAGATCTGGTTCACTGATTAAGATACTTGCCAAAGCTACCCGCTTTTGCTGGCCTCCTGATAACTCTGAAACCGGCTGGTCAAAACGTTTAATCTTTAATTGTGATAATATTTGCTTTATCCGCTGCTCATAATCCCAGGCCTGCAATCGGTCCATTTTTTCAATCAGAGTGCCTAAGGCTTCCTGATCATTATTTTCTACAGCCTGTTCATAAGCCTTAATGGTTTGAACCACCTCACTTCCCGCATTAAACACCTCCTGAATTACTGTATGGTCTTTATTCAAATACGGATCCTGAGGTAAATAGCCCAAGGTGATTCCGGATCGTAACGTGATATTGCCTTCACTCGCAGGTATCTTACCTCCAAGGATATTAAGCAGTGTTGTTTTTCCAGCTCCGTTACGAGCAATCAAAGCAACTTTCTGGCCTTCATTTAATCCAAATGATATATCATTAAACAGGCGGATGTCGCCCCAATGTTGTGTCAGATTTTCAACTGATAAATAATTAATCATAGCCCTTATTTAGCAATTGACAAAGGTAATATTAATTCATGTGTGATAAGCCATAGGAAGCTTATAAAGCTTAAACCAAAACTTCATTCTCAACAAAGAGGATTTATTTCCAAATCTTGCGGTAACAATAATGATTAAAGCAGTGAATCTCAACATTTACATCGATCGCACGTTAAACTACAATATCTGTTTTTGAGTTAATTCATATGCAAATCCGGCACTTTAAAAATCTGTTTTGTTTACTCATTGTGGTGATTCCAACTTCAATATTAAGTCAGAATATCAGGATTGACCACGTTATTGCAGTTTACAAAGATTTAGATTCTATCAAAAACATTTATACCGAAATGGGTTTCACCATTAAACCAGGTCGTCTTCATGAAAACGGATTAACGAATGCACATATTAAATTTAAGAATGGATCAGGATTTGAATTAATGTCGGTTAGCGATGGAAATGAGGATCATCTATCATCATTATATAAAGCTTTGCTGAATGATAAAGAAGGTGGAGTTTATGTTTGCTTAACAGGATTGGATATTAATGAGATTGCGAAACTTTTGAGAAAAGAAAGTATTAATTACCATATTACCAAGAGTAAGCTATGGACATATATGACATTTCCTGATTACGCTGGCTTGGAGCACTTTTTTATTATCAACTACCACACTCAAATACTGGAAAAACCTGTCTTCTTGAAGCATCCCAATGGATGTTATGGTTATAACTTCATTACCATTGAAGGAAATGAGAATACAAGTTTATTTCTTAAAGCACTTGGTTTAGTCAAAAAATACAACAATAACGGCACAACAATTTATCACACTTCCACTGGTCAAATCAACCTTATAGACATGAATAAAAATAAAAGACCCCGTATTACCGAGGTCTCCTTTTATTGCAGCAATCCATTTACAATTATTTTTTAAGGTTTCATCACTCCATTAAAGTATAATACCTGTGTTGAGTCAATTGGAATTTCATAAGATACCTCCATGCCACCTGGCATTGGCGACATATGCATGGTTAACTCAAATTCATCTTTCCTGGCGTATGTAATTGAGAATGGCTGCCCTTTGTTAAATTCATCGACCTTGTAAAAACACTTTTGTTTTCTTCCGTCCTTAAAATAAATATTAGCTAACTCTTCAGGCAGGAAGTCAATTTTATAAATATTATGCATCTGAATGGAATCAGGCACGGTAAAAGGATTATAGCTTATCAAACCGGATTTGTACAAGCCACCTGCCAATTGCATGGGCTTCAAATATAATCGCCAACTGCCAATCAGTTCCTGCTCCGAATCAAGAAAAGCTGTTTCTGATAACTGCCCCGTTAGTAACCTTAAGTAAAGAGCATTGGAGGCGATTAAGGAATCATGAAATTCTGTCAACCGGTTCAATGAATCAATTAAGAAAACAGCAGAGTCTTCCAATAATTGAAACCGTTTATCTCGTGACTCAATTGCCTTGTTCAGTAATATGGAAAAAACGGTCTATACC
>DIYS01000269.1 GCA_002429115.1 Saccharicrinis sp. UBA6048
AGGAATAATTTTATTGGAATAGTGAACTATTGCAATAAAACTTGACGCAGAAGATCAGTTTTTTATTCAAAGTTCTATAATTCCACTTACAAACAGCAATTTTCTTCGTGTTATTGACTCAAAATAGCCCGCTATTCTTTCGCCAACATACACTTGAAACTTACTATTTGTAAGCGTTCTGAGTTCAAAATTTTACGTCGAACTCAGGTTATTAGCTTATAGCTCCTTTTTAATCGCCGGATAATTACTCAGCATTGCTTCAATGTCTTTAATTACCTCGTCTTTCTTTTCCTTAAAAAGTTGAATGTAGTAATCAACGCCATTCGCTATGTTTTTCTGGAATTGAGTAAGTTGCTTTTTCTCCTTTGCATCTTCCGGATTTGATACGAAGCTCTCAAAGCGCTTCTTAAAAATATCCAGGTACATACCCAGTTCCTTGATGAACATGTGCGGGCGCTTACGATCATCCAGTAGGTTTTTGCGACCATAAATATGATCAACCATATCTCTTAAGCTGGCTTCTTTAGAGAAATATGCGAGGTTTGGCCCCGGACATACGGTTACCTTATCAGTTTCTCCAACAGGAATGTTTTTCGATTCCAATAAAGAAATGCCTAATCCAACGCACAAACACTCTTTTTCAATGATTGTGTTATAAGCTGCTTCGTGCTCCTGAGCTGGCAAATTCATCGCCTCCAACTCAGCCAGTTTTTTGCTTTGATACTGTTTTGAGGCCGTACAAATTGGCTTTTCAGTATATTCTGTGTTGTATTTCAGAAACTGCTTGGTACATGGCATACCGTGTTTGCCAGCTTTGGCATTCGCTATGCGTTGTTCACTCATCGACGCCCACTTAACGCTGTTAAACGGCACGCCTAATGGTGACTGGCCACTAAAGTACAGCTCTTTTTCCTTGGCATTTTTGAGTAGTTCCAAGGTGTCAGTATCGATACTAACGGCCTCCGGTACCAACATAAAAGGCGTACCCCAGCCAACACCATCGAGCTTATAGTAATCAAGCAGGAAGTTGTGTTCCTCATTAGAACCAACACCTCCCTGAGCCGTAATTTTAAAACTTGGCTTTTCCTTAGGTAGGTTAAGTTCCCTTTTGGCAAGTGTCGATTCGTAAACATCAATGCATGTATCGTAGAGCTTATCCCGGTTCGTTCTGAACTCTTCCAGAATTGGGCCAAACAACACACCATTGGTTGGGAAAGCATGACCGCCGCAGTTAACACCGCTCTCGATACGGTACTCCGACACCCAAAGACCTTTAGCAGCTAACATCTTACCCTGTACCAAAGCTGAACGAAAATCGCTTACCTTCAGAATGATGTTTTTCTTGATTTGTCCATTGTTATCTGGGTAAAAATCTTCGAATTTTTCCAGGTAACTGTATAGGCGCGGACTCATTCCTGCTGATAAAACCAAAGATGAGCTTAAGCTACTATTGGCAAAACCACGCAAAGCAGCATGCGCATCGTTGAATTCGATTGGCAGCTGCTCACCATCTTTGTAGTTCACCTTATCAAGCTTGGTCATAATGTTGACATCAATACTTCCAATTGGCAGATGTTCATGAACCCAAGTGCTTAATTCTTCTTTAAGTTGCTTGCTTTTTTCCGCCAGGTTAAATTTTTCTTTGATTGATGCTAAATCAGGTAGCATATTGAAATACTTCTCAAGTTCGCTGCCTTTTTCAATCGCTGAATTCTTTAATTCCTGAACCTTCTCACTTACAATTTCATCCACCATGTTAAGGTACGATGTAATACGCTTTGCCCTGAAGTCCTCAACTTTGTCTGAGATGGCCTTAAATGGCATGTCAAATTTCTGACAATAAAACTCTCTCATTTGTTCCATCAGCATATCATCAACGAGTGATATCACCGATGAAATTCCATAAGGAGCCACTTTAATAGGAGTATCCAGTGTGTACCCCAGTCCTAAAACCGGAATGTGAAAATTGTGCTTAAAAATATCCATCAATATATGTGGTTTATTAAGCAAGCGAAGGTACGGTTTAATAAGGATGTAAAAAAGCTAATAATCTTTTGTTTATGAATTAATTGCAGACAGTTGGACTTTTATCATCAGATGTTCGAAAAATAAACGAGCTATGAGATGGAGAGATGACCGGAATTCATGCATGGAGGAGGCAGTAACACAGACGATTGCTGTATGATGATAGGTCTTCAGTCTTCACCTTGAAAAAAGAATTAAAATCATTCGGATACCCTTATAAATATTTTTCATGCGCTATCTTTGCAAAAAAAACGACATATGACAACTCGTAAAGTACGTGTGCGCTTTGCACCGAGTCCGACCGGACCATTGCATATTGGTGGTGTTCGTACCGCTTTGTTCAACTACTTATTTGCCAAAAAGCATGGTGGCGATTTTATTCTTCGTATCGAAGATACCGATTCAACACGTTTTGTTGAAGGCGCCGAAGAATACATCAACGAAAGTATGGAATGGTTAGGCATGACCATTGATGAAGGGGTGAAGCAAGGTGGTGAGTATGGGCCATACAAACAAAGCGAACGTCGCGAGATTTATAAAAAATATGCCGATCAGCTGATTAAAACCGGTTGGGCGTATTACGCTTTTGATACACCGGAAGAGCTGGATGCCTTACGTTCACAGGCAGAAGCAGAAAAGAAGACCTTTGCTTACGATATGCATTCTCGTAACAATCTGAAGAATTCATTGGCATTAAGCGACGATGAGGTAAAGCAGCGTATGGAAGCTGGTGAGCCTTGGGTGATCCGCTTTAAGATGCCTGAAGGTACTGAGGTACAGACCAATGATATGGTGCGTGGTTCTGTTACTTTCAATACGAATACTTTAGACGATAAAGTGCTTTATAAAAGTGCTGATCAGCTGCCAACCTACCACCTGGCAAATATTGTGGATGACCACCTGATGGAAATATCGCATGTGATCCGTGGTGAAGAGTGGTTGCCATCAGTTCCGTTGCATATTATGCTATACCGTGCGCTTAAGTGGGAAGAAACTATGCCACAGTTTGCTCACTTGCCATTGATTTTAAAGCCTACTGGTAAAGGTAAGTTGTCGAAGCGCGATGGTGATAAAGGTGGCTTCCCGGTATTTCCGCTTAACTGGCAATTGGAAGATGGCATTGCAGCCGGTTACCGTGAGAGTGGTTATTTCCCTGAGGCAGTGGTTAACTTGTTGGCTCTATTGGGCTGGAACCCGGGAACAGAGCAGGAGCTGTTCTCAATGGATGAGTTGATTGAATTATTCTCTATCGAACGTGTTAATAAATCAGGTGCCCGCTTCGATCCGGATAAGGCTAAGTGGTTTAACCAGCAGCACCTTGTTCGTAAGAGTGATGTTGAGCTAGCCAGCTTATACCAGGTAGAGCTCAAAGAGCGAGGGCACGAAGTGGGCAATGGGTTTGTAGAGCAAGTTGTTGCTTTAGTAAAGGAGCGTGTTAATTTCGTAAGTGAGTTGTGGGAGCAAAGTGCTTTCTTTTTTGAAGCACCAACAGAGTACGACCCTAAAGTGGTGAAGAAACGCTGGAAAGGTGATGTGCCTGCTTTTATGGGTGAACTAGCCCCAGAACTTGAAAAAGTAGAGGACTGGAAATCCGATGCAATTAAAGCAAGCATCTCTGCTCAGATTGAAGCTAAAGAACTGGGTTTTGGTTTGGTGATGAATGCCTTCCGTCTGGCACTTGTAGGTGGTGGCTTTGGCCCCGACCTGATGACCATTGCTGAATTGATTGGTAAGGAAGAAACCATTAAGCGCTTAAATAACGCGGTTGAAAATATCTAAGTCGCGAATGAGGCATATTTTTGCGAATTGAACGAATAAAAGAAATCCCGCATCTGAAACAGGTGCGGGATTTTTCTTACTTCCTTTTGTTTATTGATTTCTCAAATTCTCTGATAAAATCAACTATTTCCCCCATCGCCTAACGGCACTTCCCCGTGGGGAAGATGATTGCCTTAACTAATTCTCCCCTTGGTGAGATACCCGTAGGGAGAGGGGCCTTATTACGAGGTTCTAGCTTCTAAATTCTAGCCTCTGGTTTCTATTTTTTCTTCTTCGCCCACGAATCTTTTAATGTTACCGTGCGGTTGAAAACGACATTATCTTCTGTTGAATCCTTATCAATACAGAAATAACCTAGGCGCTGGAACTGATAGCGCTCAATACCATCATCAAACTTAGCACCTGCATCTTTATAATTAGGCTCTACATATGCCGTGTTAATAACAGACAATGAGTTTGGATTTAAGAACTCCAGAAATTCTTTGTCTTTATGACCATCAGGCGCCTCATCCATAAATAAGCGATCGTATTGCTTCACCTGAATGGTTTTAGCATGCTCAATGCTCACCCAGTGAAGTGTACCTTTTACCTTGCGGTTACTACCTTCCATACCACTCTTGGTATTCGGATCGTAAGTACAGTAGATCTCTGTGATTTCACCATTTTCATCCTTCTTGATGTCTTCACATTTTACGATGTAGGCATTTTTTAATCGTACTTCACGACCAACATCCATACGGAAAAACTTACGTGGTGCATTTTCCATAAAATCATCACGCTCAATATAAATTTCACGGCTGAATGGTAACTGACGAGCTCCCATGTTTTCATCTTCTGGGTTGTTGGTGGCTTCCATCCATTCCACTTCTCCATCTGGATAGTTGGTGATGATGACCTTGACCGGATTTAAAACTGCATAAACACGAGGTGCTTTTTTATTCAGGTCTTCACGAATGCAGTGCTCCAATAATGCCACATCAATGACGTTTTCACGCTTAGCCACACCAATCTGGTCGGCAAACTTACGAATGGATTCAGGTGTATAACCTCTTCTTCGGTAACCTGAAATAGTAGGCATACGCGGATCATCCCATCCATCTACGTAGTTTTCATTTACCAGTTGAAGCAGCTTACGCTTACTCATTACCGTGTAATTCAGGTTAAGACGCGCAAACTCAATCTGACGAGGACGTGCATTGTCTTTTAACTCCGGTTGGAATTCAAGAATTTGCTCCAAAAACCAGTTGTATAATGGGCGGTGAACTTCAAACTCAAGCGTACAAACAGAGTGCGTGATGCCCTCAACGAAATCACCCTGTCCGTGAGCATAGTCATACATCGGGTAAATGCACCAGTCATCGCCTGTACGGTGGTGATGTGCATGAATGATTCGATACATCAATGGATCACGCATGTGCATGTTAGGTGAGGCCATATCGATTTTTGCACGAAGTACACGCTCGCCATTCTGAAATTCGCCTTTGCGCATGCGCTCAAACAAATCCAGATTTTCTTCAACACTGCGATTTCGGAAAGGACTTTCCTGTCCGGGTGTTGTAGGCGTTCCTTTTTGAGAGGCGATCTCTTCAGCACTCTGATCATCAACATAGGCTTTACCATTTTTGATAAAAAGAATGGCCCATTGGTATAATTGCTCAAAATAATCGGATGTAAACTTCGGATTGTCATTCCACTGGAATCCCAGCCAGTTAACATCTTCCTTAATTGAATCTACGTATTCAGTATCCTCTTTGGTTGGGTTGGTGTCATCAAAACGAAGGTTGGTGCCACCGTTATAATGCTTGCCAAGGCCAAAATTCAGGCAGATAGATTTTGCATGACCAATGTGTAAGTATCCATTGGGTTCGGGCGGAAAGCGTGTTAATACGGCACCACCATTTTTATTTTCGCTTAAATCATTGTCAATCTCCTGATGAATGAAATTTGTTTTAGGCGTTTCGTTCAATTCCATCTGCTCTAGTATTATATCTTATTTATTGTACTTCTATTAGGATGTGTGAACATCAAGCACAAAAGTAATTGTTTTTCGACTTAAAAATCTGATGATTCAGTGATAAAAGATTATTTTCGCCAAAAAAATAAATCAATGATGGAGGAGAAGCAAATGATTGGCGTTATTGAGTTGGAAGAGATGGAGTTTTATGCTTACCATGGCTGCTTTAAAGAAGAGCAGGTGGTGGGTAATCGTTTTCTGGTAAAAGTAACCTTGGAAACCGATTGCACAACTGCTGCAGAAACTGATAATATCAATGATGCATTGAATTACGTGTCGGTATATGAAATTGTGAGGGAGCAAATTATGCAGAATTCGCATTTGCTCGAGCATTTGAATAAACGGATAATAGATAAGATTTACGAGCAGTTTCCTCAATTGCTAAAGGCAACGGTGAAAGTATCGAAGATGAACCCGCCAATGGGTGGACAGATGAAGTGTGTCAGCGTAACTTTTTCGAGATAAATGGAAGAAACAGGTATTACTCCAAAAGTATGTCCAAAGTGTGGGGCAGCGTTTAATTGCTACCGTAGTTCAAAAATGAAATGCTGGTGCGAAGATTTTTCAATAAAATCTGAAAACCTTAAAGTATTGGCAGAGAATTACAACAATTGTCTTTGCCCCGAATGTCTGGCTTTTTATGGAGAAAAGAAGAAATAAAAATTTGCTCAGCAAATAATTTATTACTTATTTTGCAACCCGAAACACGACGGTTCCTTGGCCGAGTGGCTAGGCAACGGTCTGCAAAACCGTGTACGGCGGTTCGAATCCGCCAGGAACCTCAAAACTCCCGATTTTCGAAAGAAGATCGGGAGTTTTTCGTTTTATGTAAGCGTATAAGATTTCATTCTTACTTGTAATATCCGAACCTAATCGCTAATAACGTTGTGATCTAAAACCAAATAAATATAACAAGTCGGAAAAATGGATGGAAGGGAAAGAAAAAACATTAAAAAGGGAACTAAAGTAGCAATTCTTCAAAAGCAGGATGAACGCTCAGGGAACCTAACTCATGGGGTTGTTCAGGATATACTTGATGAGGTGTCTTTTCACTTAAAGGGAATTGAGTGTCGCTTAAAGACTGGT
Organism: Saccharicrinis sp. UBA6048; assembly: GCA_002429115.1. Taxonomy (GTDB): domain Bacteria; phylum Bacteroidota; class Bacteroidia; order Bacteroidales; family Marinilabiliaceae; genus Carboxylicivirga. The sequence continues at coordinate 6,905 of DIYS01000269.1, forward strand.
CAGGTAGGCAGAGTGAAGATGGTGAAGTTGTAATCTTTTTTTGATTAAGAAATTTTAGAGGATGGCAGGGTGTCATCCTTTTTTTGTTTTATGCTATTTTTTAATGGTCAATCATATGCAAATGTGAAAAACGATTAATTGAGAATGTTCTGTATAAAATTTGTCTTGTCTTTTCAGACATATTTTCATTTTCTTTAAGATTATTGCTTTGCTCGACATAGTTCAAGCAAGCTTGACTCTGCCCTCACTTTTCGCAATAATTGCCATTACCGCAAATGAATACTCAGACAAGACCAAACTCAAACAGCATCTTCTTTCAACCTGGAATCCTCTGTTATATTATCTAGTTGGTACTTTTATTGAAGCACAAAATTGATCGGTACAGTATAATTAATTTTGACCGGTTCTTCATCAATCTTGCCCGGCTTCCATTTAGGCATGATCGCAATAACCCTTAAACTTTCGTTTAGTAGTATTGGTGGGGCAGGCATAGCCGGAATAATATCAATAACATCACCTGCTTCATTAATTGTAAATGTGATGTAACACCTTCCTTGAATACCATGTTCCTGAGCTCTTATTGGATATCTTACATTCATTGCAATAAACCGTCTAAGACCTCTTTCTCCGTCTGGAAATTCAGGCATTTCTTCAACGACTTTAAAAACAGAATCCTCAAAAGTTAATGTCTCAACTTTGATTAATTCTTTAGTTCCATCTAAAGCTATGTGAAAAAGAGAATCGCCCTTATAAGCTTTATAGTGACCATCTTCTTTCTGAATGGAAGTATAAAGAGCATCTCCAATTAGATGGCCTTTTTTAGTAATCAAGCCATTTATCATCGGTGACTGGCCATAAACAGTTGTGTCCGGATTTATATTTTTAACGATTCCATGCTCTTCATCAAAAGAATAAACAAGATCGAATTGAGGCTCGATTATAAATTGTCCATTCTTATCGATATATCCATATTTTCCGTCTTTAGCTGCATATGCAATACCATTAATAAATGGTCCGGCATCATAATACTTGTAATCAATAACCATTTGTCCAGTTGAGTCAATGTAGCCAAACTTAAGGTCTTTCTCCACAACAGCTAATCCTTCACTATACTTTGAGGCAAATGAAAAAGGCTCACAATCTACTTTCTTTCCTTTAGAATTTAGAAGGTAGTATTTACCTTTCTTGTATTTGAAGTGATAATCAATATGACTGGATTGTGCAATGGTGTTACTAATAACTAAACTTAAGATGCTTAGTGCAATGTATTTCTTCATAGTAAGGTTCGATAAATATATTTCTTGCTTAAATTAACAGATAAATATAGCTATAAATTCCTATTTCCTTTCATCTCATTTGTCTTGAAGACCACCTGAAGATACATCATTGGTTTCGATATTGTATTTTGACTTATTAAGCAATTCAGAAAATAATTACCGAAAATATCAAAAAAGACATTGATATCTTAAAATAGTCTTCCTAACTTGATAAGGAATCAGTTAGACTATTTTATGTACCTCACTTACACAGAAAATGACGCAATAGCCACTATTGTGTTTTCACGTCCCAAGGCTTTAAATGCTTTATGCACGGCTATGCTTACCGAATTAAAGGCATTGCTCGAAGAAATTCAACATTCAGAAACGATTAAGGTGGTCATCCTTACCGGCGAAGGAAAGGCGTTTATTGCAGGTGCCGATATTGCCGAAATGAAAGGCAAAACCGAATCCGAAGCCATGGATTTCTCAAAGCTTGGCCATAGTGTGATGAACCTGATAGAAAATATGCCCCAACCGGTTATTGGTGCTCTAAATGGTTTTACCCTTGGTGGTGGGTTGGAGGTGGCCTTGTCTTGCAGTTTTTTGTTGGCATCCGATACAGCTCGTTTTAGTGCACCGGAAGTAAATCTTGGTTTAATACCCGGATTTGGCGGCAGTCAGCGCTTGGTGAGGGCGATAGGCTTGAACAATGCACGCTATTATTTATACACGGCTAGTATGTTCAATGCTGAAGAGGCATTTCGAATGGGATTGATTCAGGGGATTTTTCCGGGTGAAGAACTTATGGATAAAGCCCGGGAAATAGCTAAGCTGATTGCTAGCAAAGGACCAACTGCTATTAAATCTCTCGCACCAGTCATTAATAGTGGTCTTTCAGATGGTTTTGAGAAAGGATGTGAAACTGAACAGCAAATGTTCGCCAGCTTATTTAATTCCGAAGCTCAGGAAGGAATGGATGCATTCCTCGAAAAGAGAAAACCTCGTTGGTAAAAACATTAAATCAAAAATAAAAATTCTATGAATCAGTTAGATCGATTTAAGAATATAACGGTGCTTGGTGCTGCCGGAAAAATGGGTAGCGGCATTCTTTTGCTGAATGTTTTGCACTCAGTTAAATTGATGCACTTGCCTCAGTTTTTAGGTCAGACCTTTGTCATCAATGCCGTTGATCAAAGTTTTGAACGTTTACAAGGCTTAATGGATTATATCAAGAATCAGGTGCAAAAGTGGGCCGAGAAAAATATAGTTGAATTGCGTAAGCAATATATTAACCGGCCACATCTAATCGATAACAAGGACATCATCGAAGCCTTTGTGGCCGATGCAATGTCATTAGTAAAGCCCTCCATTAATATTGAAGTTTCGTATCATTCAAGTCTGATATTTGAAGCCATTATTGAGGATGAGAACATAAAGACAAAAGTTTTCAGACAGATCAATGAGAATAATCCCAACAAGCCATATTTCCTGAGCAACACAAGTTCGATTCCAATTAAAGTACTCGATGATAAGGCTGGTTTGGAAGGTCGGATTATTGGATGTCATTTCTACAATCCTCCGGCGGTTCAACGCTTAATCGAGGTCGTTCAGTTGGATGAACCAATCACTGAGTTGTCAAGCCTCGTAGAAGGATTAGCAAAGCATATGAATAAGCTGATCGTTCCGGCAAATGATATTGCAGGCTTTATTGGTAATGGCTTTTTTATGCGTGAAATAATCTATGCGGTCAATTTGTACAAAACCTTGCAAAAAGATCTGAGTCCTGCTGAAGCTTTATTAGCAGTTGACAAAATCAGTCATGAGCTGCTCATCCGGCCAATGGGCATCTTTCAACTCATGGGATATGTTGGTGTAGATGTGTGTTCTTTAATTATGCGGGTTATGGATAGTCATCTCGAAGAAAACCTTAATTGTTCATTTCTGGATGAATTGCTTTCAAAGGGAGTGAAAGGCGGACAGCATGCCAATGGTACGCAGCGCGATGGTTTCTTTAAGTACGAAGGAGGTAAAGCTGTTGAGGTATTGGATGTAGAATCCTTAAAATACACCGAAGTAAAGTTGCTTGAACCAAAAGTTGATGAATACCTCGATTTTCAAACCAAAGTATATAGCTGGAATCAGTTAAGCCGGTCAAAGTACAAGGATCAACATATACAGGAATATTTTGCACAGCTGAAAAATGATGAAAGCAAGGGAGCTTTATTAGCTAAAGAATACTCGCAGGCAATGAGAGATATTGCAGTGCAACTATATGAAAATAAAGTGTGTGATTCCACAGATTATGTGAATGCTGTAATGATGAATGGCTTCTATTATTTATATGGGCCGGTAAATAATTTAATGGATTAAGAATATGCAAAAAAGAGTTTTTATAGTCGCCGGATACAATACCGTTTCTTTAGGAAGCGGACGTTCTGAATTTAATCCGAAAAAGAAAAATCCGGGAATAGAACATTATATATTAGAGGCAGGTCGAAAAACACTTGAGCAGATTAATGGAGCTGATAATGTGGACGAAAGCGTTATTGGAAATTTTATGGCATCGCGCTTTAATAATCAGGCGCATTTGGCAGCGTTTATTCCCTCGATCGACCCAAAACTAAAATATAAGCCATCCGTTCGGGTAGAAGGTGCTTGTGCATCAGGAGGCTTAGCCGTAATGACTGCTATTAAATCCATTCTGGCCGGGACTGCTAATGTAGTCTTGACTTTAGGTGTGGAAGTTCAAAATACAGTAAAAGCAATGTATGGAGCTGACCATTTGGCATTGGCCGATTTTTATAAGAAACGAAAAGACGGACATGCATACTTTTTTCCGGGCAAGTTTAGTGATCGTGCCGGAGCATATGGAAAAGCCTTTGGTGAAGAATACACGCGAGGAGGAATGGCAAAGTGGTATGCCAACTGTGTAGAGAATGCCCGGCTGTGTGAAACAGCTCAGGAGTATGAAAACTCAAATGATAAACTGCTTGATACAGGCTTAACCCCTCCTGATAGCAGTCGGTTTGTTGACCATCTCAATTACACCGATTGCTCTAAAGTGTCCGACGGTGCTTCTGCGATAGCAATTGTTTCAGAAGAAGGCTTAAAGCGGGTTGGAATAAAAATGAGTGATGCTATTGAACTGGTTGGATTTGCACAGGCCGAGGATGATATTATGCTAGAGCCCGATGACCTATTGGAATTAAGCACTACCAAAGTAGCGGTATCAAATGCCATGAATATGGCAGGTATTAACAAAGAACAATTAGCCACAGTGGAAACGCATGACTGCTTTACCATTGCTGGTGTATTGGCAACCGAAGCCATTGGTTTTGCACCCAAAGGAAAAGGTGCTGCCTTTGTCGCCGAAGGGCATACATCCAGAGATGGCAGCATTCCATTTAATACCACCGGCGGACTTATTGCCTGGGGCCATCCAACAGGAGCAACAGGTGTTCACCAGGTAGTAACCATCTGGGAACAGTTGACTGGTAAGGCAGGACAAGCGCAGATTAATATTTCTGATAATAAGCCATATGGCCTGACGGTGAACATGGGTGGTAACGATAAAACTGTGGTGAGCATGGTCTTTAAAAAGTGTAACTAAATCCAATCATTCATCCCCCTAAATATTGTAACATGAATTTCCAATTTACAGAAGAGCAAAAAATGATTCAGCAAGCAGCCAGAGATTATGCGCAGCGCGAACTGATTCATGATGTCATTGAGCGTGACGAAAAAGCAATATATCCAACAGAGCATATTCGCAATTTATCCGAACTGGGTTTTTTAGGTATGATGGTTGATCCAAAGTATGATGGTGGAGGAATGGACACTGTCTCTTATGTTTTGGCCATGGAGGAATTTTCCAAAGTTGATTCATCCATTGGTGTCATCGTTTCAGTGAATAATTCATTGGTATGTTACGGACTGGAAAAGTACGGAACTGAAGATCAAAAGGAGAAATACTTAAAGCCATTGGCACGAGGAGAGGTCACGGGAGCGTTTCTGTTATCTGAGCCTGGCGCAGGATCGGACGCTACCTCTCAGCAAACAAAAGCTGTTGATATGGGCGACCACTACCTGCTTAATGGTGTTAAAAACTGGATAACCAATGGCAATACTGCTTCAACCTATTTAGTGATTGCGCAAACTCATCCTGATTTGGGACATCGTGGCATCAATGCGCTTATTGTTGATCGTCATGCTGAAGGTGTTTCTATAGGGCCTCATGAGAATAAAATGGGGATGCGGAGTTCAGATACGCATTCGGTTCAATTCACGGATGTTAAAGTGCCTAAAGAAAATCGTATTGGCGAGGATGGCTTTGGTTTCAAGTTTGCCATGAAAACATTGGAAGGTGGACGAATAGGCATCGCATCACAAGCCTTAGGTCTTGCAGCCGGAGCGTACGAACTATCATGTAAATATGCCAAAGAGCGCAAAACCTTTGGTAAGGAAATTATCAAACATCAGGCCATTGCGTTTAAGCTATCGGATATGGCGACTGAGATTGAAGCCGGACGTTTTCTCTGTTTAAAAGCTGCCTGGCTCAAAGATCAAGGATTACCTTACGGTATCGCCAGTGCAATGGCAAAACAATACTGTGCCGATATGGCAATGCGGGTGACCACCGAAGCAGTGCAGGTGCATGGCGGTTATGGCTATGTCAAGGAATATCATGTTGAACGCCTGATGCGTGATGCAAAATTAACTCAGATCTATGAGGGGACGTCTGAGATTCAAAAGATTGTTATTTCACGGGCTATTCAAACCGGGGATATTTAATTCGTAAATCTAAACCTTTGAAATATGAGAGTACTTGTGTGTATTAGTAATGTACCGGATACAACAACTAAAATCCGGTTTAATGCAGAAGCAACAAAGTTTGATGATACAGGTGTGCAGTGGGTGATCAACCCCTGGGATGAGCTGGCTTTAACGCGTGCCGTTGAATTGAAAGAAGATGCTTCAAGTCCTGTAAATGAGGTGGTAATTGTTTCAGTAGGTCTGGCAGTTGTTGAACCTACATTGCGTAAAGGATTGGCTATTGGTGCGGATAAAGCGGTTCGCATTGACTTGGAACCAAACGATGCTTATCAAACAGCGGTTCAGTTAGCTGAGTATATTAAAAATGAAGAATTCGGTTTCATCGTTTGTGGCATCGAATCGGGTGATTACAACGATGCTTCTGTTGGTGGTATGTTGGCAGAAATACTTGATTATACTTCTGTATCATCCGTATCGTTCGTCAGCTTTGAGGGTGATAAACCGATTTTTCAACGGGATGTAGCTGATGGCAAAGAACAAGTAGAGGTGACTGGTACAGCCGTACTAATCGTTCAGAAAGGTTTTGCCAGAGTGCCGAAGATTCCAAATATGAGGGGAATCATGACAGCACGCAGTAAGCCCTTGGAGGTAATAGAAGCAAGTTCCTGTGAACCTTTAGTTGAATTTGTCAGCTATAAAATGCCACCTCAAAAGGGTGGGGTGAAGATGCTGAATTCGGCTCAGGAGCTGATCGATTGTCTGGTGAACGAGGCGAAGATTATCTAGTGATGTCAACCTTAGTTTTGAACTAAAAAAAAAAGAATATGTCCATACTCGTATATATCAGAAATGTTAATGGTAAAATAAAAAAGCAGAGTCTTGAACTGACATCGTATGCACAGGCTTTGTCTGAATCGCTTGACTTGCCTATTGTCGGAATTGTAATTGGGGAAATAGCAGAAGAGGAGCTTCAGGCGCTCAAATTATATGGAATGAAGCGAGTGCTTCGAGTTAATGATGCGCAGTATAATAAGCGGGTCAATCGAGTTTATACCAAGATCATTGAACAGGCAGTCATTGAAACAGATGCAAAATACATTCTCTTCCCTGATAATAACCAGGGTAAGGCCATTGCACCACGTTTATCGGTTCGCATTAAAGCCGGATTCGTTCCTCATGTGATGGATTTGCCACATTCCTATGAGCCATTCATGGTTTATAAGCGCGCCTTTACCGGGAAAGCTTTAGCATCAGTACAGGTCAATACCGATCGAAAAATTTTAACACCTATGTTGAATAGTTTTGGGCTTCGTGAGAATCCGGTTGATCTGACCATTGAAGATTTTGTACCTGAAATTGATGAGCCACAATCACGACTGAACGTTGTCAATAAAGAATTGGAGGCTGGAGGTGTTAGCCTGATGGATGCAGATATTGTCGTTAGTGGCGGTCGTGGTTTAAGGAGTGCTGAGAATTTTAGTATTCTGGAAGAACTGGCAAATACGCTTGGTGCCGCTACAGCTTGCAGTCGACCAGTGGCCGACGATGGGTGGCGACCAGCTAACGAACATGTCGGGCAAACTGGGAAAATAATTGCGCCCAATGTCTATTTCGCTATCGGTATTTCAGGTGCGATTCAGCATGTGGCCGGTGTAAGCGGAGCAAAATGCATTGTTGCCATTAATACCGATGGAGATGCACCGATTTTTGATGTAGCCGATTATGGCTTGGTTGGGGATGGTCTGAAAATAGTTCCTGAGCTAAATTCCTTGTTAAAGGAAGTGTTGGCAGATAAGTAAAATATTAAGCTAAGAATGAATGGAGCAAATTGTTTTTATACTAATTCTCTTACTGACACTTGGCATCTTTAGTCGGTCGCTTTTAATTCTTAAAGCCAAATTTGATATGACCCAGTCTTTTGCCTTTGATGGGCAAATCCTGAATCGTATTAAACTAACTGCAAAGGTTGCCTTGGGACAAACTAAAATATTGCGCAAGCCATTTATTGGTCTGATGCATGCTTTGGTGTTCTGGGGTTTTATGGTCATTACCATCGGAAGTGTCGAAATGGTTATTGATGGTATTTTCGGATGGCACCGAAGTTTTGGATCGTGGGGTAAAGTATATGATATAATCTCGGCCAGTGGCGATGTCTTTGCCTACATCGTTTTATCTGGTATACTAATTTTTCTGGTCCGACGATTGACCATGCATATTGCCCGTTTTGCAGGTAAAGAAATTACCAAGAACAATAAGGTAGATGCCAATATTGCTTTATCGTTTATTTTATTACTGATGGTATCGTTAATCGGGCTTAATGTTTATGAAGTTGTTTTGTATCAGGAGGAAGCCATTGGTTTTTACCCTGTTTCAACATCATTGGCAGACATGATAAACTCAGCTCATCCAATAGTGATGTATAAAATCTTTTGGTGGATGCATATTTTATTGATCTTTTTCTTTGCCAATTATCTGCCATATTCGAAACATTTTCATGTATTTATGTCGCTGCCCAATGTATTCTTCAGTAAGCTGACACCCTTAACATTCTTTCCTGCTTTAGATGCGGTAACGCAGGAAGTAAAAATAATGATGAGCGATAATCCTTATGCGGCAGACAATCAGAATGAAATAAGTCGATTTGGCGTCAAAGATGTAGATGATGTTACCTGGAAAAACTATATGGATGCTTTAACCTGCACACAGTGTGGACGATGTACAGAAGTTTGTCCGGCCAGTATAACAGGTAAGCAATTATCTCCACGTAAAATATTTGTTGACCTCCGTCGCAGAATGGACGAAAAGCACAAGCTTAAGACCGATGACAATGCTTTGGTAGGTAGTTATATCACACATGAAGAGCTATGGGCATGTACCACGTGTAATGCCTGTGCCCAGGAATGCCCTTTGAATATAAGCCATCCAAATCTGATATTGGATATGCGACGCTATCTAGTGCTGGAAGAAGGACAGGCGCCGGAAGAGTTGAATGCCATGTTTGCCAACATTGAAAATAATGGTGCGCCCTGGAAATATTCGTCAGAAGACCGATTAAAATGGACCGAGGCCTGATTATTTAATTGAAGACAACTATGATAAAAATAAATGTACCCGTAATGGCGGAGATGAAAGCGAAAGGCGAAAATCCAGACTATTTATTCTGGGTAGGATGTGCCGGAGCTTTTGATAAACGCTATCAGAAAGTGACACGTGCTTTTGCAACAATATTGAATGCCGCCAATGTCAGCTATGCCGTATTAGGAACGGAAGAAACCTGTACAGGAGATCCGGCTAAACGGGCCGGAAACGAAATGCTTTTTCAAATGCAGGCCATGCAGGTGATAGAAATGTTGAATAGTTATGAAGTCAAGAAAGTCATTTGCACATGCCCTCATTGTTTCAATATTATAAAGAATGAATATCCTGAATTGGGTGGCAAGTATGAAGTCATACACTATTCTGAATTTCTTCACCAGCTATTGGAAGATGGGGTTATAAAGGTGAAACAAGGTGCATTTGAAAACAAGCGAATCACCTATCATGATCCTTGTTATTTAGGTCGAGGTAATGGCATCTACGAAGCACCCCGCAAAGTTATAAAAGCATTTAATGTTGATTATACCGAGTTGAAGAGAGCCAAAAGTTTCGCCTTATGTTGTGGGGCTGGTGGAGCGCAGATGTTTAAAGAAGCAGAGAAAGGAGATAAGGAGGTTTTTGAGGAGCGGACAGGCGATGTGCTTGAAAGTGGAGCTGATATTGTAGCTACTGCTTGCCCATTTTGTATGACCATGTTAAGCGACGGTATAAAATATGCCAATAAAGAGGAGAAAGTAATCAATATGGATCTGGCAGAACTGATTGAACAACATTTGGAAACTTAATTTTATGAAGCAGTCAATTTACAAACCGAAGAATATAATTCGTATAGTAACGGCAACATCATTGTTTGATGGTCATGATGCGTCCATCAACATTATGAGGCGCATTATGCAGGCTTCAGGTGTTGAGGTGATTCATTTGGGACATAACCGTTCGGTAAGTGAAATTGTAGATTGTGCTATTCAGGAAGATGTACAAGCCATTGCGGTCACTTCGTACCAGGGAGGACATATTGAGTTTTACAAGTATATGTATGACATGCTTAAAGAGAGAGGATGTGGGCATATCAAAATATTTGGTGGTGGCGGAGGAGTTATATTACCACAAGAAATTGAAGAGTTGCACCAATATGGAATAGCGGGCATTTTTTCACCGGATGATGGTCGTCGATTAGGTTTACAAGGAATGATCAACGAAGTGTTGAAAAAAGCTGACTTTAAGTTGCCCGATATTAATATAGATCATTCGCAACTCAGTTTTAAACATGTTCATCAATTGGCCAGATGCCTGACTGCATTGGAAAATGACTGGGCTTTTAAATATGAACTACAATCATTAATCAATTACAATAAATCGAAGAATCATTCACCCGTAATAGGAATCACAGGAACTGGAGGAGCGGGTAAATCTTCCTTAATTGATGAGTTGATTCGTCGTATGCTTGATGATAATCATGAGCTGAAAATAGCTGTTATCTCCATAGACCCTAGTAAGCGAAGAACCGGAGGCGCCTTGCTTGGTGATCGTATTCGGATGAATAGTATCCACCATCCAACAGTGTTTGTGCGTTCTATGGCAACGCGTGAAGTAGGTAGTTCCATATCTTCCCACTTAAAAGATTGTGTTGATCTGTTTAAAGTAGCTGGTGCTGATTTAATCATCCTGGAAACATCAGGTATAGGACAGGGAGATTCACAAATCATCGATTATTCAGATGTGTCGCTTTATGTGATGACGCCTGAATTTGGAGCTCCGTCGCAATTAGAGAAAATTGATATGCTCGATTTTGCTGATTTTGTAGTGATTAATAAGTCCGATAAAAGAGGTGCCGAAGATGCGCTTCGAGATGTTCGAAAGCAAGTGCAACGGAATCGCAACCTATGGGAGCAGTCGCCTGATCAGATGCCGGTATTTCTCACCAATGCCTCACATTGTTTTAATGAAGGCGTTAACAAGTTTTACAAACAGTTCAAAGAATACTTGACAGAAAACCATAAATTTAGAAAGGGTGCAAACGATCAGGAGCTAAAAGTAGGCAAAGTTCAAACGGTAATTCCACCCAACCGGATCAGATACCTGGCAGAAATCAGTCAAACTGTTAGGGATTATAATCAAAAGGCAGAGCAACAGGCTGCAATTGCCGGTCAAATGGATGCACTAAACAAATCGATAGAGCTATTAGACCAAAAAAATAAATCAATCGTCGATTTGCAGGAAGAGCTAAAAGCCTTGTCGAAAGAATTAAGTGAAGAGAATCAACAGTTGATTGAGCGGTGGGATGAAAAGGTTAAGGCTTACAAGAGTGAAGAGTTCACTTTTAAGGTACGTGACAAAGACTTAAAAGTAAAAACACGAAGTACATCATTATCACAATTGGCGATACCTAAAATAGCCGTGCCGAAATATAAAAACTGGGAGGATATTCTTAAGTGGCAACTCAAGGAGAATTTCCCGGGTTACTTTCCATATGCAGGAGGCGTATTTCCATTCAGACGTGAATATGAAGATCCTACCCGTATGTTTGCTGGGGAAGGTAGTCCTGAGCGAACCAATAAACGCTTCCACTATCTGGCAGCGGGACAAAAAGCGAAGCGACTCTCAACAGCTTTTGATTCGGTAACCTTGTATGGTGAAAATCCTGATTTGCGCCCCGATATATATGGCAAAGTGGGTAATTCAGGGGTGTCAATCGCTACATTGGACGATGTGAAGAAACTCTATTCGGGCTTTGATTTATGCAATCCGTTGACATCAGTGAGTATGACGATCAATGGTCCGGCTCCTGTGTTGATGGCATTTTTCCTGAATGCTGCCATAGATCAGCAGTGTGAGAAGTTTATGGCGAATAATAAGTTGGAAAGCAAATCGGCTAACGCACTTTATCAGGATGATTTACCTGAAGGTCATAATGGTTTAGGATTATCCTTACTCGGAAAGACCGGCGATACTCTGCTTGATGCCGATCAATATGAGCAAATTAAATTACAGGCACTCAATGTGGTTAGGGGCACGGTACAGGCTGATATCCTAAAAGAAGACCAGGCGCAAAATACCTGTATTTTTTCCGTTGACTTCTCCCTTAAATTGATGGGGGATATTCAGGCGTATTTCATCAAAAACAAAATACGAAACTTTTACTCTGTGTCAATTTCAGGCTACCATATTGCTGAAGCAGGAGCCAATCCGGTGACCCAATTGGCGTTTACTCTGGCCAATGGTTTTACTTATGTAGAGTATTATTTGTCGAGAGGCATGCATATAGATGATTTTGCACCTAGTTTGTCTTTCTTCTTTTCCAATGGGATTGATCCTGAATTTTCAGTGATTGGACGTGTTGCCAGGCTGATTTGGGCCAAAGCAATTAAGTATAAGTATGGAGGCAATGAAAAATCGCAGAAGTTGAAATACCACATTCAAACATCAGGGCGATCATTGCATGCTCAGGAAATAGAGTTTAACGATATTCGCACCACCTTGCAGGCTTTGTATGCCATATACGACAATTGTAATTCGCTGCACACCAATGCTTACGATGAGGCGATTACAACACCAACAGAAGAGTCGGTACGCAGGGCGATGGCTATTCAGTTGATTATTAATCATGAACTCGGGTTGAATAAAAATCAGAATTCACTGCAAGGCTCATTTATAATTGAGGAATTAACCGACCTGGTTGAAGAAGCAGTGCTGCTCGAATTTGAGCGCATTAATGAACGTGGAGGCGTATTGGGTGCGATGGAAACCAATTACCAAAGAAGCAAAATACAGGAGGAATCTTTGCATTATGAGCGAGTGAAAAACTCAGGTGATTTACCAATAATGGGAGTTAATACTTTCTTATCAAATACAGGATCGCCGACGATTTTACCGAAAGAGGTCATCAGGAGTACCGATAAAGAAAAGGAAAATCAAATCCACTCATTAGAACAATTTCAGGAGCGGAATGCAGAGGAGGCCTACGAAAAACTACAGCGGCTAAAAGACATTGCACTCTCCAATGATAATGTATTCGAAGAGCTGATGGAAACGGTTAAGTACTGTTCCATTGGTCAGATTACGCAAGCTTTGTATGAAGTGGGTGGTCAATACCGAAGAAATATGTAAAAATGCAGTTGGCAAGGTAATTGATATAAACGTTTCTGATATAGAAACTGTAGTTATCGTTAATGACATACTTTATGCCTAAAAAGATTACTGTATTACTTTCCATTTTATCGTTTATAGCTGTTCATGTTGGTATGGCACAGCCATCAACTGGTTCCGATTCAGAAAATCAACAGATACCATACAGTGATCTTAATTCGTGGTGGTCGCGCTCTGTTAAAGAATCGCGATTAATTGGTGGGAATGAAATTATTTATTTTGAACCGGGCCCATCAAGCAATGAATATCAAAAAATAGAGGGTACAATCAATGATCTTACTCCATGGGCAAGTTCAAATGTTCGGGCAGAAGTGGGAGTTGCAGCAGCCAATCAGTCGGTATATCGTGAAGAAAGGAATGGTGGTTATTGTGCGCGCTTGGAGACCAATCTTAAAAAAGTGGTTGTTTTAGGCATTGTTAATGTGAAAGCGATCGCTTCAGGCAGTATTTTTCTTGGGGAAATGGAAGATCCGATTACTGATCCTAAAAATCCACGGCAAAATACGATGATGGGAATACCTTTTGACAATGCACCGAAGGCCTTGACATTTGATTATAAACTCCACATTGGACAAAAGCGACAGAAGGCAACAGGAGGTTTACGTGTACACAATGTGGATGGTGCTGACAAAGCTGAAGTATATATGTTGCTGCAAAACAGATCGGAAGATCAAAACAGAAACTTAAAAGTTACGCGCGTGGGAACCGCCTGGCAACGCTTTGGTAATTCTACAGATGAATGGCAAAATGGATATAGTATTCTCGTTAAGTATGGAGATGCATCATCATCTGAAGGATTTGAACCGTATATGAACCTGATATCCCCTGATGATCCATACTATGCTTATAACAGTGCTGGTGAAAAAGTGGCGTATCATGAGGAAGGTTGGTCAGATGACACATCCTCCATAACACATGTTATTCTGGTTTTCTCCGCCAGTTATCAGGGCAGTGAGTTTATTGGTTCAGCTGATAGTCGTTTTTGGATAGATAATATTCAGCTTCTTTATGATTGATTAACATTTGTCTGAATATCAAGCAAAAGCATTGGTATGCAATTTGCCTTACTATGATCAAACATAAAAGGAAAAATCAATGCTTAAACTGGATTTTAATAAGTTACCTGTTACACCACTCTTCGGCAGCAGGTACAACAATTTCAAAACTATTTGTGAAAATAGAGAGGTAGACAAAGGGTATAAACTCAAATACCTATTGAGTAAGTCTATCTCTGCGCTTTTAAGTGTCACGCAGCCACTTGAAAATAAAGTATATAATCAAAAAGTCAGCTCATTAAATATGACTGATGATCCTGTATTTATATTAGGACATTGGCGTAGTGGCACCACGTATCTTCATAATGTGCTATCGAAGGATAAGCAGTTTGGCTACAATACCACTTATCAAACCATTTTTACCAATTCGATGGTATGGGGGCAGCCTTTTTTTAAGAGTATTATGCGTCAGATAATGCCCGATAAACGCCCCACTGATAACCTTGAGCTTGTGCCGGATCAGCCGCAGGAAGAGGAGTTTGCATTTAGTAATGTGATGCCGGTCAGTTTCTATAATTTCTGGTTCTTTCCAAAACAAACCATGGAGTATTGCGATAAGTACCTTTTGTTTAATGGAATTACTCCAGAGGAAAAAGCTTTGTTTGAGAAAGAGTTTGTACGCCTCATTAAAACATCGCTATATAACACCGGAGGAAAGCGATTTTTGTCAAAGAACCCGCCACATACAGCCCGGGTAAAGTACTTATTGGAAATTTTTCCGAATGCGAAATTCATTTACCTGGTGCGCAATCCTTACACGGTTTTTGAATCGACCAGAGATTACTTCAGTAATGTCATTAAACCATTGATGCTGCAGGAATTTACCGATGATGAGTTAGAACAAAATATACTCAAGATTTATCAGTTGATGGCTGAGTCCTATGAACATGACAAACAATTGATTCCTGAAGGAAACTTATACGAATTGAGATTTGAAGATTTTGAACAGAACGCTTATAACTTGACATATGATATTTATAGCAGGCTTCGCCTTGGTGGCTTTGACGAGGCATCAGCGGAAATTAAAAAGTACATCGATCAGAAAAAAGGACATAAGAAAAATAAATATGCCTACGCAGAAGATACCATCCAAAAAGTCAACAGACACTGGAAGTTTGCTTTGGAGAAGTGGGAATATGATGTCTTATAAATAAGTCTGGAGAGCTCAATTATTAACATTTAAAACCGTGTATTATGAACAAGCATATAACATTTCACAATCATAAAGTAACAAAGGAAGATCGTAACAAACTGAACAAGCATAAAAGTCTGGTTATTTGGATGACAGGACTTAGTGGCTCCGGAAAATCCACGTTGGCTGGTGATGTGGAGCAAGCATTGTGGGATAAAGGTATACGAACCTATATTCTGGATGGCGACAATATACGGTCTGGTCTTAATAACGATTTGGATTTTAGCGATGAAGGACGGCAGGAAAATATACGACGTATTGGCGAGGTGGCTGCCTTAATGAGCGATGCCGGTATGGTGGTCATTTCAGCCTTTATTTCGCCTTTTGCATCTGACAGGAAAAAGGCAAAAGATATAATTGGTGAGGATCATTTTGTTGAGGTATTTGTAAACACACCAATTGAAGTATGTGAACAACGTGATCCTAAAGGTTTGTATAAAAAAGCACGTGCAGGTGTTATTCCTAATTTTACGGGTATCAGCTCTGCGTTTGAAGCTCCAGAGAATCCAGATGTTGAAGTCAGAAACCATTTAAATAGTCGACTATCATCTTGTCAGCAAGTCGTGAATTATATTGAAAGCCGGATTTTAGAGAGTGATAATTATCTGATACAACATGGATAGCGTTAGACGCTTAGAGAAAATTTTTAACCAATATAGCTAGGAGCGACACAGGCTATGCTGTTCAAATTGCTGTAACCTTTGTCCTGCTTGCGGTTTTAGTCTTGATACTTGATACTCATGTCTCAATACTAATTTAATAGCTTAGTTCAAATTCATCGACCGTTAATAAAGAACCAACACCACCTACAAAAAACTCGCCGTAAAAGCTCGATGTAGCTACTATGGCAAGGTGAGTAGGTGTTTTGTCAATGTGCTCCACAATGTAATCGATTTGAATGTTTTGTTGACTACCAGCGGCATGGTCACCTTCAATGATGTATTCTCCTTCGCCAATAATAACAGCATTTTCAGGTAAGTGGGTGTCCGGATCAAATTCACCTGTTTCCTCACTCACATGCAAGACCTTAATCCAGATGTGCCCAATGTCCATATCTCCCTTTTCCATGGGAACATCATCTGCCGTCAACTCATTAACAACAGGTGTATATCCAAAGGTGCAATTAAGTTGTTTAGGACGACCTGTAAAGGGTCTGCCGAACTTAACACTTTGAGCTGGGTTGGATATATTGGTTTTGAAATCACCAATAAATATGTTTCCGGCAGCAATGGGCGTGCCTGCAATGGCGCCTAAAGCACCTAATGATATGGTTTCTAAACGCGCTCCCTGATTTTCGCCCTCTATTGGCGTTGTATTGCTGTCTGAGAGGGTTACAACACCTTCATTACCTGTGCACCAATATCGTGGATCACTTATCAGGTAAGGATTCCATACTTTGCCATCCTGATGCCAGTCTGCGAAGAAGCGATTTTTTAGTTCAATGGCTGGATGAGCGCGAATACTCCATACTTTGGTTTTGCCCGATCCGGCTGTTACAACTATATTTCTGGGAGAGCTTAGGTCGATAATGTCGTTAATGCTGAGCTCAGATGAAGCTCCTTCACT
Source organism: Saccharicrinis sp. UBA6048 (assembly GCA_002429115.1). GTDB lineage: Bacteria > Bacteroidota > Bacteroidia > Bacteroidales > Marinilabiliaceae > Carboxylicivirga. The sequence goes on from DIYS01000269.1 coordinate 23,992, forward strand.
TATTTCTAAATCGCTGATTGTTAGTGAATATAAGTTATCAGTATCAACATTGATGTCGATAAAACCTTCAATGCTATTGACCGTATATGAGGTGATAATGGTTTTACTGCCTGTGACTTGTTCAGCTAACTCCAGTTCTAGTATATCAGCGTCATCTTGTCCCGGGATGCCATCCCCATGTTCAACACTTAAAGTCCAGATTTCTTCAATGTCCCTGTAACTGACTTTAATTGTGACCTCGTTGGTGAAGTCTTTTATAGATTCCGGATCTGGAGTGTAAATGGCATCGGGTGGGCCAAGCTTGAGGTCGATTATAGTAACATTTGTAAGGTCATTTCCATGTGCAATGAACGCTTTGGCCGTTAATGCTTTAGCATCTATAATTTGATTGCCAACTTGATGCTCCAGCTTGAAATAGCGTTCAATGGATTGATTTGCCTTTATTGTCCAGATGTAATCCTGATAAGTGGTAATAGTATAAATCAGGCTGTCAGTCAGATTGATGATAGCCTCCACCATAGGGTCTATTGTAGCATTTTCGGTAATGGTGTAATCGCTGACTTTCACATTGGCAGGGTCAGCTAATTCATCCAGTTCAATCCAAATGGTTTGATCATAAGGATTGATTATGGATTCGTCAATCTGGTTTTCAACTTCGAATGACAGAAATTGTCCAAGAACAATCGGGTATGGAATATCATTCTTGATACAGCCTCCAATGAAGAGTAGTACTATGAGATAATGGTATTTTATTACTTTAACAAACTTCATAAGCTGGAGTGGTCAATTAAATATAAATGGAAACACCGAATTTGACGGTAAATAAATTAATCTTAAAGTCAGCACCCGATGTTGTTAATGAGCCGGTTTCTACCCGGTTAAACTCTTGCTGAACATCACGAAAGGAAATGCCTAAGACATCCACAGAAACTTCCAAAGCTGCTGTGTTATTGATAAAAGCACATAAGCCGGGAACGACACCTATCTGTAATTCATTGATCGTTTCATAAGTCCCATTAATGTTTTCATCAGCACCGGATTGAATTTTACTTTGTCCAAATCCATACGAAACTTCAGTATCAACATATAGTCCAAATCGCCTGTTCTCACCTAAGGCCAAATAGTTTCTTAAAAAGGCGGTGGAATAAAACATGTGATTGATCGATTCATAATCATTGAGTGAGATGGTTGTATTGTCATCAATTTTGATATTGAACGAAGAAATATTGGTATGAGATCGTTTGTAAGAGAATTTACCTCCAACACCAGTGTTTTCTTTGAATGTATATAAAAAGTATGGCGTAACTTTCAGGTTGTAGCCGTTTCCATCCCAGTTTTCAATAAACAGAAATTTGTAGTTGTCCTGATTATTTGTTTTGTATGACACGGTACCACCAACCATCCATTGGCCTTTGGGCATAAACGTGGGGTTTGTAATTCCCCTGTCAAATTCCTGTGCATAAATAGAAACACTGGAAATTAAAATGGTTAGAAGCAATAGTATTTTTTTTGTATGCATTCTCAAACTGTATTTGTAGAAAGGTTAAACTCATTTATACCTTCAACAAAGTTATTAATAACAAGGTTTAAGGCACATCATGTATCAATATTCGAGCCAGGTAGAAGAATTTATTCAATCACCTGTTCCGTTCCAGCGCTGACAAATAGGATGTCACCATGTTCATCGAAGTCGTCAAAAACCTCTGAACCAATACGCTTAATTTGCTCCTCCCGAAAGCCAATAATTGTTAAGCCGGCACCGAATGATTTTTCTTTAATTAAGCTTTTTACCGATGTGTCATCATCTTGTGCAATAATTTCAATGTTTGATAATGTAACTGGCAAACGCCCGCTTTGCATCATTTCTCTCAGATCATTTCTTGTTTTCGCAACTTCATCTTTAGGGCAGATGCTAAAAATTTTCACATGACCTTTTCGCCAATCAGGGTGTGACAGAATAATAAAACCAAGTAGGATCATCAGGTTGGCATTCATACTGTCAATTGGCCTGATCCAGATATGAATCCCATTTTTAAAGTTGGTATTCATATTGGCATCTGAGAATACACATACATCGTAATCGCCAGCTCGTGTCAGGCTTATATTATCAAGAATTGATTCAATTGCTTCCGGTTCATTACGGCGTGATTCAAAAACAATCATGTTATTATCCATTCCACTGATACTTGGGCTTTGAATGGCCTGCGCAATGGCGGTTGTGTAGGATGGTGAAATCATACAATCGACATATAAGCTGCTTTCGTCATCGTGATGATGTTCGATTAGCCTGGCAACAATTTCTTTTGCTTCAGCTGTGCTTGATTTAGAATAGTACCCTTTCAGGAAATGGAAATAAGTGCCAAATCCATGCTTGTAAGAGATCCACTTCATCAAATCAAATATCTTACTATGACTAAAAGAATTGGACGAAATACAAATGGCAGATGGACGCCACTCAACTTCTTCCGGTCGTCTGCTTCTGTTTTTTTGCATATATAATTGAATGCGTCTGCTTAGTTGAAACAAAGCACCCAAAAATAGCTTCTGAAGTCCACCTCTATCTTTATGAAGGGAACTGAGGTAGATGTACAAAAGTGTAATAATCAGGTAGGCAGCAATGGTGTAAGTAGGGTTGATCATAAACATGACCCAGACTGATAGCAGAAAACCAGTTAAGGAAACCAGCCAATGCGACCTAAATGTTGGCCGGTAGGAAGGGGAAGCTCCAAAATGATTGAGGAAAGATATGAGGCACAATGAGCCATAGGTAATCATGAAAAACATCGAGATGATTTGAGCTACAAAGTCCACTTCGCCCATTAGTACAAATACCATGGCAATGCATATTGTAATTAAGGTGGCATTGTAGGGTTCTTTTTTCTCACCTTTCCCTTTGGCAATCCATCTGTTAATTTTTAATCCGGGAAAGCTTCTGTCGTTGGCTAAGGCCTGAAGTGTTCTGGGTGCTACCAATACTGATCCAATGGCTGATGATACAGTTGAGGCACCTAATCCAAGCGGGATGATAATGGCACCAAACACGGCAATGTTGGCCATTGATAGTTGCGATGAGGTCATGGTGTCAGGTGATGCTGAAATTGAAAATTTATAAATAATGAAAATATAAATTAACATGCCTGCAATGGTTCCCCACATGGTTCCGCGCGGTATGGATTTCTTAGGATTCTTTAAGTCACCACTCAAACCAACACCAGCTGTCATGCCAGTAAAGGCCGGGAAACAAATGGCAAACCAGATAAAGAATTGTCCCCGGTTGGATAGTACAAAGTTCTGTGAGAAATCACCGGCGCTATTATAATCAGTCTGCCCTAAGAAGAACATCACGAGGGAAATAAAAAGAATTGCAACAACGGCATAAAGTGTTTTTACGCCCATGTCCGATCCTTTTTTCAATACGATAAAAGCCAGAATGATTAAGGCTGGAACGCTTATTGTTTGCCTTGGAAGCACAATGGAAAAGGAGTTGGCAAACCATTGAAACAATGGGGCAAAAGCCTCAGTAAATGCGATGATATAAAATGCGACACTGATCGCCTGGGAAAGATATAAAGCAATACCTATGGTAGCTCCAATGTTTAAACCAAAAGAGCGGGAGATTATAAAATACTCTCCACCGCCTTCAACACGTGTATTGGTTGCAATCTCTGATATAGCAAGTGCGGTAGGGACAGTAATCATGTGACCAAGAATAATAATGCCCAAAGCACCATAAAAGCCAAGGTTACCAACCGCCATTCCAAATCGAAGAAATAGAATAGCACCTAAAATTGTTGAAATAGCAGTAAAGAATACAGGAGCAGTTCCAAAGCTCTTTTCTGGCAGGTGTTTACTCATAATTTAGCATTAAGTAATAGTTGTGTCTGGTGGTTTAACAAATATATGAAACGATGGTTAAAATTTAAATCAAACTCCTATTAATACTAAAATTACATTGAAGTTAGCGTAAGGCATTTTGCATTTGGACTTGTGATTTCAATCTCTTCAGTTATTTTTGCAAAACGTTAATTGATATAGAGAATATGGATACTTTTTACATTGATTCACTGGAAAATATAAATGCTGTAGCGGCAGAGTTTTTAGCCAAATATAAAGAAGAGCGGGTTATAGCTTTTTACGGACCTATGGGAGTTGGTAAAACAACCTTCGTAAAGGCTTTGTGTGAAAATATAGAGGTGGAAGATACGGTGAATAGTCCGAGTTTTGCCATTGTAAATGAGTATCATACGCCACAGGAAGAGATTGTTTATCATTTTGACTTTTATCGTCTTAAAGAAGAGGAAGAAGCTTACGACATGGGTTATGAAGACTACCTGTACTCAGGACATTACTGTATGATTGAGTGGCCGGAGAAAATAGCATCATTACTACCAAAAGGACGCCTGGAACTGCGCCTCGAAGAACTTGAGGATGGAAGACGAAAGCTAATAGTCGACAAAGTATAATAGTTCTTAAATTGCTCTTTTTTTGCTATCTTGATGCACTGATTTGGTACATTGCAAAAGTAAGGAAGTGACTATGATGGGTGAAAAATCTTCTTATTTTCCGATGGGACAGGCTAACTTGCTTCCGCAGGAAGAAATGCTTGAAGTTGGACGTCGAAAAAAGAAACTTATAATTGGTATTCCTAAAGAAACGTCACGTTTTGAAAATAGGGTTGCCTTAACACCTCAGGGAGTTGAGCTGCTGGTTGCTAATGGCCACATTGTATTATTCGAATCAGGAGCTGGGGATAAAGCACACTACTTTGATCACGATTTTGCCGAATCAGGTGCCCAAATAATTAATAACAAAAAGGAAGTTTTTAAGGCAGATATTGTACTTAAGGTGTCTGCTTTAACCGATGATGAAATTGACTTATTGGGAGATAACCAGTTGGTGATTTCATTATTAAACCTTTATAATCAGTCACGGGAATCGTTGCAGCGCATGGTTGATCGCCGATTGAATGCGATAGCATTTGAACTCTTGAAAGATGACAATAGTTGTTATCCTGTAATTCGCAGTATGAGCGAGATTGAGGGGATAGCCTCTGTGATGATAGCCAGTGAATACTTGAGTAAGGCACAAAATGGTAAAGGAGTATTGTTAGGAGGCGTTACCGGAATTTCACCATCTGAATTAGTAATTCTTGGAGCTGGTACAGCAGGTGAGTATGCGGCGAAGGCGGCAATAGGCTTAGGAGCCTCTGTAAAAGTATTTGACAATTCATACCATAGTCTGAGATCGTTGGAGCGAAACATCGGGCAACGCATTTTCACTTCAGTTTTACACCCACAGGCACTAACGAAAGCACTACAAAGTGCCGATGCTGTTTTGGGTAGTTTAAGATACCTGCAGACTGGCCGGTCATTTATGGTGACCGAGGAACAAGTTGCTCAAATGAAGAAAGGTTCTATCATAATTGATTTGAGTATGGATCAGGGAGGGTGTTTTGAGTCAAGCCAATGCACCGACTTTGATAAACCGGTATTTACAAAGCATGGCGTGATACACCATTGTGTGCCTAATATTGCATCCAGAGTTTCGCGAACTTCATCCATTGCATTGAGTAATATATTTGCTCCTATACTATTACGACTGGGTGAGTCCGGAGGAATCCATCATCTTATAAAAGAGGATGTTGGCCTGAGTCATGGTATGTATTTGTATAAAGGAATTCTAACCAATAGCTATATTGGCAACCACTTCAATATGCCATATAAAGACATTGGTCTGTTAATGGCTGCCTTCTAAACCTACATCAGGCTTGATTTCGGAATCTCTGTGTTGCTAATTCGTTTGGTTTTTTCGTAAGGTATTGTGAAGCAGAAGTGTGCTCCATCTTTGTAGTTTTTGTTTAGCCAAATTTCACCACCTAAGGTGTCGATGTATTTTTGAGAAATGGCAAGACCTAGTCCATTTCCACCAAACTCTCTCGTGTTTTTAGTGGAAACCTGTCGGAACATATCAAAGATGACTTCTTCTTTTCCATCAGGAATTCCAATGCCGGTATCAATCACATAAAACTGAAGCTTATCATCTGCCATGGTATAGCCAAATTTGATCCAACCTTCCATAGTGAATTTCACTGCATTGTCGAGTAGGTGATTTAGAACTTTTAGTAAGCCTTGTTGATCTGTTACAATTTCGTCAAGGTTTTCTTCAAATCCTTTTTCAAGGTAGAGCTTTAAGGGCTTTTGCATTAATTTTACTTCGCGCATATAATGCTTCAGCATATTCTCTAGTAGCTCATTAAGCTTAAATAAGCGTGGCCCTTCTTGTATGAGTCGTGTTTGTAACTTGGAAATATCAATAAGGTTGTCCATTACCTTAAGTAATTGTAAACCATTGAGATTGATGATGCTAATGTAATCTTCTCGCTCTTCTGTGGTTAAAGATTCAGTTCTTAAAAGTTCTGAGAAACCGAGAATTACGTTCATCGGTGTTCTTATTTCATGACTTAAATTGGCAAGGAAAGTGGATTTAAGATGATCATTTTCCTTTGACTTCTTCTGTGCTTCATTTAATTGTTGCAACGAAATATCCAACTCCAGATTTTTCTGTTTTAACTCCAGGTGCGTAATCTCAAGTTCATTGTTTCTGGCATTTAATTCTTCCTTTGCCTTTTGGTGTTCAATTTCACTACTCATACGAGGGGTGAAGAGATACACAAACGATTCAATGAGTTCAGCTTTTTTAATTGGCTGTTTATAAAGTGCAATGAAAATACCATTTGGCTGATAGCCCGAATTGAATAGAGGGATACCGATATAACCTTCAATCTTTTCCTGGGCTAAGAATGAATCTTGTGGGAATTTTTGCCAGGCACCTTCTTCAATTTTACAGGTGTTTTTTCCAATAACATCCGCGCATGGTGTGTTATCAAGTGAGTATGTAATTGGAGTCAGTTGTTTTGTTCTATCTGAAAAGGCAAGAGACTCGACCTTATTCATATTGGGAATGAACTTCCCGATAATTACAAAATCAGCTTCTATAAGGTTGGCTAATTGTAGTGCAATGTTATCAAAATAGTCCTGACCAATATGCCTGTTTAACGGGGATATTATGTCATATACTAAGGGTTCAATTTTCTTGAACTTATTAAGAAAGCTTTTACGTTTAGAAAATAATTTCTTTAAACTCATTTCGTCCAGCTACAAATTAGGATTTTAAAATAGTTAAAATGGGAGAGATGGTAAATAAATTTTGATTAACTACATGTTTTTATAGTATGAATATTAAAAATGAGTAGCTGAGTGTATCTTTTTTAGAAATAATGAATGATAAAATTGAGTGATAAAACTAATAACTAACTTTAGTTTTAAATGACGATGCATTCAGGTTCATAACTTGTATTGTGATGAATACTATCACTACTTGTTTATGGATATGAAACCTTACTTATGCAATAGCAAGCTTGCTCGAAGGATGCTTAAGGTAATCATAAAAAATACCGACTACCAACTCATGATCCATCTCAGGAGATATAGGGATTACTAAATCAGCAAAGGTATCTTTGAATACAACCTGAAGTTCATTTCTACGTGGGAACTCAATACCGGCAACTTTGTCGTGCATACGAATTTCTCCGAAAGCAGTAATTAGTTTGATAATCATTTCTCTTTCCTTTTCTTAAAAAATAAAGTACCGTCTGGGTGTTGTTTTCATTTCAAAAATAGCATGACACAATAGGATCACCAAAGGAAATCGCAGCTATTACACAGTTCGTTGTTTTTATCGGACAAATGGTTTCTTTCGGACAATGAATAACTATTGCATGTGATGAATGTGTCTTTTTTGATGACGAATGACAAAATCTTGTGTTAGTAATTCGTGTAATTGCCAGAAATTCAGAGGTAAATGGGCTGGAGTTTGCGCCTTCTGTAAAAGGTGACATTTGTCAATCGATAGTTTGGCTTAAATGCTCGTATAAAAAATGTATCTAAATATCAGTGAACATTAGCTTGATTTTGATGGAGTGAATTGAATAAAACATAGAAATCGATTTGTGATTTATACGACTTCTTTTCTTTTGATCGATGTATTATTATGACTTTTTTTACCTTTGCTTCAATCCAATTTTAAATAGATGGCTACAGAAGAAAAAGGGAAAAAACTTGTTGATAAATTAAGGCATAAATACAGACTGGCAATCTTTAACGAGCAAACGTATGAAGAGGTGTTCGGTATGCGATTGTCGAGGTTAAATGTATTTACAATTGTCGGAGTAAGTTTGATTGTACTTGTAGTTATGGTGATCTTCCTTATTGCTTTTACAGGTTTACGCGAATATATCCCAGGATATCCTGATGGACAACAAAGAAGGTTGATAATACAGAATTCAGAGCGGGTGGACAGCCTTATTCTTGAAATAGAAAGACGCGATCGGTTCTTTAATGATATCAGGGCTGTAGTGGCAGGCGAGGTGCCACAAGGTGCACTGCCGGAAG
>DIYS01000271.1 GCA_002429115.1 Saccharicrinis sp. UBA6048
TTCACCTGATATGGCGGTCACTTTAGTCGTGCCCGAAAACGAGATAAAGATAAATCCCGCCGTTGCAATAATGGACTTGAATCCTTTCGGAGCAAAAGGAACATAGCGATCTGGTTCGATGTGCAGCACACCACTAATCGCATAAATAATAAGAAAGGTAATTAATAGGATCACAAATATGGTTTGAAGCCGGCCAGACATTTTAACGCCTTTAATATTGATATAGGTAAAAAACAGGCAACAGGCGACGCTAATCAGTTTAATGTGTAATTCAGAAATGTCAGGATTAAGCAGAATCACGAATATTCCCATGGCCAGTAATGAAAAGGCAGATTTAAAAGCCAGTGAAATCCAGGCTGTGAGTCCGCCAATGGTGCCCATTAATGGGCCCATGCTTCTATCGGCAAATATGTAAATGCCACCAGTGATAGGCATGGCTGTGACCAGTTCTGATTTAGCCAATATGGTTGGTATTATCAATAAACTGCCTAAGAGATATGCCAATACCACTGCAGGGCCAGAGTAGGTGTAAGCGATGGCCGGGAGCACAAATAATCCGGAACTGATCATTACGCCTGAAGAGACGCAGATCACTTCGATTAATCCTAACTCACGCTTTAACTTACGAATCATGTCTTTTGTATTGGCGATAATGGTTAATCACTATCTGTTCTTACTTAAGATACAAATTATTTGTTTAGCATTTTTCCAATAGGCATCTTTGTGCAGCTTTACAACGAATTACCTTAACAGAATCAGGAAAGTGATGAAATCAAGAATAACGACCGAAAACTACAAGTTTACGCAACATACTAAATGCGAGTTTTTCCCTTGCCATAACATTGCAAATACGGCTGAATTTAATTGTTTATTTTGTTATTGTCCTCTCTACATGTTGAAGGATAAATGTGGGGGTAATTTCAAATATACCAACGGTGTAAAAGACTGTAGTGATTGCCTTGTGCCACATACCAAAGGCGCCTATGAGCATGTGATGAGTAAGATGAAAGATATAATTGCAATAGGAAGTGAACGGGGTGAAAATGAATAGTATAGGCTGACTGTTTTTATGTTATTCAGTCCTTTTCTACGATCATAGATCTTAAATTTTAATCACATCATCGGCGTATAACTTAAAGGAAAAATTCTACTTTTGCTTTAGAAACCATTTAAATTTTGTTTTTGTGATTTATTTTGGATGAATTTAGTTTTCAGGCAAGGCAAAAATGATGCTAATAGCAACGCTCTTTAAATAATTTTTGCAGAAGCATGAGGGCTTAAGTCGTCAAAATAATCCAAAGGATAAAACTTAAATAGTTTCTTTAAAAGGGGAGCGCATAATGAGTTTTTTTAAGGTGTTGTTGGTATTGCAGTTTGTGTTTGTTTATCAAACATCATTCTCTCAATACGAAGTGAGGTTAAGTAACAACTATCCACCATTTAACTTTATTAACGAACAGGGGGAGTTGGTTGGCTTTAATGTGGACATTATTAATGCCATTTTAGAGCTGAACAACGTTGATGTGAATATAGAAAGCGGCGATTGGAAAACAATCAACGAAGCGCTTGATAATGGTGAAATTGATGCCATTGCCGGAAGCTATTACCCGGGATTGCCGGATAGCTTGTTCTTATACACCCGATCCGTATTTAATTCATCTCACAGCTTCTTTTATAACCGCGATCATTTAAGAGAATTCACAATTAATCAATTTAGATTGATGAAGGCTCCGATTGTGGCGATGCATAAAAATGAGGTGCTCATTAACTACGTTCAATATTTAAATCCTACCACCGAGTTTTTATTTATCAACGATTATAATCAGCTCTATAAAGCATTGCAGAATAAGGATGTGACCTGTGTTTTCGGACATCGAAGCCGTGGTTCCTATTCGGTAGGGATTTTAGGTTTCAATAATATTGAGATGCTGGAAAATCGAATTTTAGAGCGCAGCATGGGATTTAAGGTGTCAAACAAATCACCGCAAATCGTAGAAATGTTGAATAATGGCTTTGAAGTGATAATGGCTAATGGTGAATATGAGAAAATTGTTGACAAATGGATCACCAGCTATACAGGCAGACATTTGAAACTAAATCGCTATATCAGAATCTTATCTTTTGTGGCAATTATTGTGTCTTTATTGATTCTCTTATTGATCGTTATAAACCGTATCCTTCAATCTAAAGTTCGTTCTAAAACCCTGGATCTTCAGCAGCAGCTTGATCTTAATTCAAAGATGATGATTGAATTAGAGGAGCAAAAAAATAGAGCTGAGCAAAATGAACGAATGAAAACAGCTTTTCTGGCTAATATGAGCCATGAGATACGTACGCCAATGCATGGTATTCTTGGTTTTACCGAGTTGCTCAAAACGAATAAATATGATCATGAAGAACAAGGTCAGTTTATCGATATCATTGAAAAAAGTGGTAACCGGATGCTGAATACGATTAATAATATTGTGGACATATCGAAGTTGGAATCTGGTATGGAATCACCTCTTATTAAGCGTGTAAATATAGATCAGATGCTTAGCGAGCTGAAGCATTTCTTTATACATGAAGCAAACTCTAAGGGCATTGAATTACGCATAGAACAAATAAAGTCAGATTCACTCAATGAGTTGCATACGGATGAGTATATGCTGAACTCTATCTTTACCAACCTCATTAAAAATGCGATCAAATTCACGAATAAAGGGGTTGTAAGGATTTGCTATGCGATTGGCGATAAACTAGCTGAGTTTTGGATTCAGGATACCGGGATTGGCATAGAGGATAATAAGCAGGAAACAGTGTTTGATCAATTTGTACAGGCTGATGTATCCTATTCAAGAGAATATGAAGGATCTGGGTTGGGTTTATCCATTATCAAAGGATATATTGATCTGCTTGAAGGTAAGATAATGCTTAAGTCCAAGAAGGATGTTGGTAGCACATTTTATGTGCAGATACCTAATCTGAACAAGCCAGAAAAGTGTAAAGTATCAAGTACAAAGTATCAAAGCTTGCCCCGAAAACACGGGGACTATTTACAGCAAGTTTAAATAATCTGCCAATAAAAGCACGAATTTCAATTTTCATATACTAATAGGGAAACAGCGTAGATACCTAAAATCCGCAAGACTTTCCTGTTTCGCGGTTATTACGCAGAATGTCGCAGATTTTTATTCACCAAAATGAGTGAAAACACATTCAGTGAAAATCGGCGTTATCTGCGGGCTATGAAATTCTGTTTGCGGGATTAAGGAGATATACAAAAAGTTGATGAACTAATTTGTGATCTGTAGCTATTTGTTGTCTTTAATAATATGAATATCTCGCTGTGGGAATGGTATGTTAATACCTTCTTTATTCAATGCATCGTACACCATTTGGGTAACTTCACTTCTAATTCGCAAGCCTTCACCGGTTTTTGTAATCCAATAAAGAATTCTGAAGTCAAGTGAGCTTTCACCCATACTTTCAAATAATATGATTGGATCTGGATATTTAAGAATATCTTCATGTGACATGACCTGCTCTTCCAGTATAGTTTTAGTTTTAACGATATCCGTTCCATAGGCCACGCCAACCAGCACCTCGTAGCGTCGTGTTTGATCTGAGTGTGTCCAGTTAATCACCTCATTGGAAATAAACTGACCATTAGGTACAATTACTTCAGCACCGTCAAACGTACGAACAACACTGGAGCGAATACCAATCGATTTTACACGTCCTCGCAATTCACCCACTTCTACCACGTCATTAATTTTAATTGGTCGTTCAAAGAGCAGAATAAGTCCGGATACGAGGTTGTTAAAGATGTTTTGCAAACCAAAACCTATACCAACACCAAACGCACCAATTAATACTGCAAAACTTTGCATAGGTATTCCGGCAACGCTCAAAGCAAATGTAAATCCAACCGTAATCAGACCATATTTAACGAGTAATGCAACAGTGTGTGGCAATCCTTTGTCGAGCCTCGTTTTGCTTAGAATATCCTCTTCCAGCAATACCTTAATAATGTTGGATATAAAGATGGACAGGCTAAGTATCAGTACCATCCAAAAAATATGGTTGATGGAAAAACTGATAGAACCTAATGTAATATCATACATTACAATGGTTGATAGTGCTGATAGTACTTGTTCATCCACATTGATACTGGCCAGAAAGGTATAGGCAATACAAAGGACTAAAACCAGGTTAGTGACCCACAATAATTTACGTTTTAGACTGATACCATAGACTTCAAGCGTTTTTAAGCGTTTGATTTTCCGACTGTCAAAAACAATTTCGATAACACCACAGATAATTAGATAGGAAACATAGAGTAGTGCAATTATAAATGTATTGATCAATATCAGAGAGTTAACAAACTCCAGGAATGAAATATACCCAAATAACCCGATGACGAAAGCGACAGTAATTGTAATGGCAATTAAAAGAACGCCATTTTTTGTCAAACTGGCGAAATGTGTGTTTTTAATCGGATTCTTACGGAAATAACTATACAAAAACCAAACGATGCACATCTCCACAAAGGCCGCAAAAAGCAAGAATAGTTGAAAACCTACATAGTCAGGAGGAAATAGATTAGCACCAGCCTGGGCAAGCAATAAGAAAAACAATGCCAATATGGCGAAGAACAGAGGTCGTGTCGTCAGTCTGTAAAGTAATATTGATAATGGTATGCACAGAATGATCCGAATAATATCTTTAAAGATGATTGGTTGGTTTGGAAATATAAAGGCTGATAACCAAATGATCAGAATAAACGATGTACTACTATAAGCTGATATCAGCTGCTTGAACTGTCGCTTAAAGTAACTGTCACTTTCAACTTTTACATCTTTAAGGCGCTTATTGAGGCTTCTGAAGAGAAAGACGCCAATGATCATCAGGATAATAAAAACGGCAGCTTGCGATTGATTCGTATTTATATACTGCAGCAATAACCCGCCTTCTGTTTTTATATTAGTATACAGCATACTTGTTAGCGATGCTATGGATACCTGGCTTATAATAGTTTTTAAATTGAGCTGACTCTTTGTGAAAACATCCTGGTTAAGGTTTTGAACCAACTCTTGTTGTTTGCTTATGTGTGCTTTTATAAGCGTAATCTCATCAAGTATTTGTGCATTAACTTCCAGCAATTTACCGCGTTGATCAACCAATTTATTATCTAAACTGTCTGATTTTAACAATACACGCCTGATGGTTGCAGTAACAACCTTATCAGGAGTCTCGGTTTTCATTTTCTTTTGGGTTAAAAGCCACTGATCAGAAAGCGTTTTTATTTTGCTATGGTTCTTCTCCAGCCTTGATAAGCTTTTGGAGACTTCATTTTCCATTTCCTGTAAAACCTGCAATTGTTGTTTCCATCTGGATATGTTGTTGGTTAAATGGCGTCTGTTGGCATGATGAACATTTATTTCTTTTTCACTTTGATAAATGCTATCTACAATTTCAAGTTTAGTAAGATTTGTATTGATGACTTCAGCTAACTGCTCTTTCGAAAGTCCACTCTTTTCAATTTTTTCAAGTTGATCAATCGCTTCGGTACTTTGTTCCGGTATATTGATGAGTTCAATGCTTTTAATGATTTTTATTGTGTCATCATCGGCGGTTTGTGCAATTTGACTCTCAATATTGACGACAGCGGATAGATTAAATAAGAAGCATATAATGAGCAAATACTTTGTCATAGTTTGTAGGCTAACAGTTTTAATATGGGAACAATTTAACGAATATACTTTAAAGATGGTGTAAAGTAAAGGGTTCAATCATTTGATAAGCCTTTACGATTTGATGCAGATAGACTTACGTTTTTATGAAATAAAAAGACTTGTTCATCAAGATAGTTGCCGAGCGAAGTCGAGGTAGAGACGAGATGAAATTTGATTACTATAAGTAACCACTTCGACTCCGCTCAGTGAACTGACTTTGTTGTACTATAACACTCTTATAATTGGAATTAGAAATTTAATAATACGTCTGGCTGCCTGATACAGTGTTTCCGGTTATTTTAATTGGTCCATTATCTAAAATAAGGCTACGTCGGCCAACGCTGCCTTTTGCCTTTAAAACACCGGCTTTCGAAGTTAGGTCAAAGCTAAGCTCCTGCTTGGTGTTTAGTAACTGCATATTAACGGCTCCCGAAACTGTTTTAAAGGACGAGTTACCACTCAGTTTGATGACTTTTCCATTTAATAGTCCGGTAACGGAGCTAAGCTGAAGACTGCCATTGGACTGAGTAATTTGAATGGCGCCAGATTCCGTATTGCCTTTTATATTGCCATTAATCTGCTCAAGCGTCATATTTCCTTTGGTGGAACTCAGGTTAATGTTACCAGTTATATTTTTCAGTGTTTGATGACCTGTTGTGGTTTGTAGCGAAAAATCTCCCTGAACACCATTCGCCGATAAGCTTCCTCGGATGGCATTCATTGTAACATTACCTCTGATGTCCTTGATATAATGTTTGCCAATTTCAGCATTCGCAATAACGTTTCCTCGGATGGCATTTAAATTAATGGCGCCAGAAACTGTTTTTATTTCAACATCGGCAGAAATGTTAGTGGCTGTAATTTTCCCTAAAGTGGTATTGATTTGATGTGTCGTGCCAGCTATGTTTTGCAGAGACACACTGCCGTTGGCATTATTAATATTAACGGTAACTTTAGAAGGAACTTCCAGTATAAACCGGCCTTTAGTACTTTCCTGGTTTCTTTCTAATCTATCAACTGACAACAACAATGTCTGACCAATAACTTCCTCATTAATACTCAAGAAGCTGTTGTATGATGCTCGTAATTCACCTTTAAATCGAACTTCGGAAGTTTGAGAACCCGTAATTTCAATTGTACAATAATGGCCTTCAATATTTATAGCATTTATTCCCTGATACGATTTTTCGATGGAAGCAACAATTGGTTGTGCGCTTAGTAGAAGTGGAGATATTATAAAGATACCAAGTAATATTAACCAATTTAATGTTTGGGATTTGTAATTCATAGTTTAAGTATTTAATAATCGTAGTTGGATTTGTATGATGACAATATAACGATTATTTGATAGATATTTAGGTAGTTGAGTTATAAAAACCAGATTGAAAGCAGCTAAAATCAGCAGGCATACGGAAGATCAAGTCAATTTGGCTTTGTGAATGAATATCCACGATAATCTGCACAAATAGCGGGAAGTTGTAGAAATGACCATCCTTTATTATTTCCGATAGTATCCGGTTTTAAAATTCAAGTTGATTTTATTTATAAAATGAGTAATATTACACCGGATAGATAGCATCTGGAAACAAATAATTTCTTACATTTGCGCAATTTTTTACAAAAGAGATTATGGCTAAAATTATAAACGAAGTTTCAAGAACTTTTAATGAGTATTTAATAATTCCGGGATTGACTGAAAAACAGCATACTCTGGACAATGTTAATTTGAAAACACCACTTGTAAAATACAATAGAGGTGAAGCACCTGGAATTTCGTTAAATATTCCTTTTGTTTCGGCTATTATGCAATCTGTTTCGGATAGTGGTTTAGGTATTGCACTGGCTAAAGAAGGTGGATTATCATTTATTTTCGGTTCGCAGTCGATCGAAGATCAGGCCCGTATGGTGCGCGAAGTGAAAAACCACAAAGCAGGATTTGTAGAAAGCCGTGCTAACCTGACACCGGAGCATACGCTTCAGGATGTTATTGACCTAAAAGAAAAGACAGGTTTCTCAACCATTGGAATTACTGAAGATGGATCATCTTGTGGAAAATTATTAGGTATTGTTACAAGTCGTGATTATCGCGTAAGTAAAGACAGTGCCGATAAAAAGGTTAAGGAATTTATGACTTGTTCAAATAACCTTATCACGGCAGAAGATGGAATTACTTTGAGCGAAGCCAATGATAAGATCTGGGATAACAAGCTGAATACCTTGCCAATTGTAGATAAGAATGGTAATCTGAAATATTTTGTATTCCGTAAAGACTACGATAGCCATAAAGAAAATCCGAATGAATTATTGGATTGCAACAAGCGATTGATTGTTGGTGCAGGAATCAATACCAGGGACTTTGTTGAGCGTGTGCCTGCATTGGTTGACGCTGGTGTTGACGTGTTGTGTATCGATTCGTCGGATGGTTTTTCAGAGTGGCAGGCAGAAACAATAAAGTTTGTACGCGATAAATATGGTGACGATGTTAAAGTTGGCGCCGGAAACGTTGTAGACAAAGAAGGTTTTAACTACCTGGCAGACGCAGGCGCTGATTTCATCAAAGTAGGAGTAGGCGGTGGATCTATCTGTATTACCCGTGAGCAAAAAGGTATTGGTAGAGGACAGGCAACTGCATTGATTGATGTTGCAGAAGCACGTGATGAGTATTTTGCGAAGCACGGTGTTTATATTCCAATTTGCTCTGATGGCGGTATCGTACAGGATTATCACATGACTTTGGCTTTGGCTATGGGTGCTGATTTCTTGATGATGGGACGTTATTTTGCTCGTTTTGATGAAAGTCCAACTCGTAAACTAACCGTTAATGGCAACTACGTAAAAGAGTACTGGGGAGAAGGTTCGAACCGTGCGCGTAACTGGCAGCGTTATGACATGGGAGGTAACAGCAACCTTAAATTCGAAGAAGGTGTTGATAGTTATGTACCATATGCTGGTAAACTAAAGGATAACCTTGAGCAAACACTTGGAAAAATTAAAGCGACCATGTGTAGCTGCGGTGTGATTTCATTGGAGAGCTTGCAAAATGATTCAAAACTGACCTTGGTTTCATCAACCAGTATCATCGAAGGTGGTGCACATGATGTTATTGTAAAGGATGCAAATAATTAAAATATTAAGTCTTAATGACTAATGAAAAAAGGCTGTCTCAAATGGGACAGCCTTTTTTTATTAGTTACAATCTTACCTTAAATCCCTTCAGGATTTGTTTGTGAAATGAACTATTGAATATCCACAGGTGCAACCTGTGGTATGTTAACACGATACTGTATGAACCCTGAAAGGGTTCAACTATTTTATTACATTTGCACTACTCATAAAACACAATCTGGGAATGACTCTACAAGATCATCAAATACTTAATATGCTTAAAAATAATGAGCAGCAAGGCTTTGATGAGTTGTTTAAGCGCTATTATAAACCGCTGGTTGTTTTTGGAAATAAGTATATGCAGGATTCACTTGCAACAGAAGACATCGTTCAGGAGGTATTTGTTAAGTTTTGGAATAAAAAGCTTTTCCTGACTTTAAAATCAGAACGAATCAGTACATTTTTATTTTCAATGGTTCGAAACCAATGTATCAATGAGCTTAAGAAAAAGGATGTGCTGCTGGACGCGATTGATATTGCGACCTTAAATATTGCTGAAAAAGAAATACTCACCTTAAGCACCCGGGAATTAGATAAAATTCATGAAAGCATCGAATTATTGCCTGAGCAAACGAGAAAAGTGATAGAGTGCATACTTCTTCAGAATATGAAATATAAAGAGGCTGCTGAAGAGTTAGGTGTGTCAGTAAATACGGTTAAGACTCTCTTAAAAATAGGGATAACGAAACTACGAGATTCGCTATTCAACGTGAAGGAGATGAATACCGCTTTATTGGTATTTCTTGAAGTTGGCTGTTTGTGGATTAAATAAACAGTTCAGGCCAATCAAATTATTTTACTTTTTTTAACAGAGTTTTATTCGTGTAACTATCATGTTATGTGAGGTGTATGTCTAATTATTTTTATTGGACGAAAAAAATGTTAAAAAAATACATTCTTTCATTCACCCATTTCTTATTTTTTATTGTCAGACTGTCAAAATCAGAAAAATGGAAGTTCAGGAAGATCTCTTAAAAGACATAATTAGCTGTATTCAAAGGACTGCATCGCCATCGCAAAAAGCAAAAGTGAAGGCATGGCTGGATGAAAGCGATGATCATCGTTTGCAGTTTGATGAATTGGCAGCTTCCGTTCATAGATTGGATTACATCAATACGATTAAATCCGTTGATGACCAGAGTGCACTTATTAAAGTAAAAAAACAAATAACTAAACAGCCAGCAAAAACCATATGGTTAAAAATTGCTTCTGTTGCAGCTGTTGTTGTTTTAATTGTCACCATTTCTTTTATTACTGATCTGTTTACAGAATCAGATTATACCGAGCCTGATTATTCAGCACTGAATGTAGAGCCGGGAGAATTTAAAGCAACATTAACGCTTAGTAATGGCGAGGAAGTGTTTTTAGGCAAATCTGGTAATATTATCCTTAAAGATGTTGATGCCACTATTGAGAATAAAGCGCTTGATGGAATCACTTATCAAAGCAACATTAAAGACACAAGTAAAGATTCTTTGGTATTTAATACCTTAAGAGTTAGGCGAGGAGAGGAATTTAAATTAACCCTTGCAGATGGTACAATCGTTTGGTTAAATTCTGATTCAGAACTCTATTTTCCTGTCAGTTTTAACAGTGACGAACGTCGCGTTTATATTAAAGGAGAAGGATATTTTGATGTGGCTCATAATCCTTCAAAACCTTTTATTGTGCAATCAGGCGAGGTGTCAACAACCGCATTAGGTACAGCTTTCAATGTTGAAAATTACAATGATTCAGAACGCATGGCCGTTACACTAGTTGAAGGAAAGGTGCGAGTAAATGCTAAAAAGAAGGAAACGGTATTAATACCTGGCAATCAGGTGATTCTTGATAAAGAGACTTTAAGTATGCAAAAGCATAATGTTAAAACTTTTTATTATACATCCTGGAAAGATGGCGTGTTTGATTTTGATGGGATGCAACTGGATGACTTGACGGTTCGCTTAGGGCGATGGTACGATGTTGACTTTGTTTTTGAAAATGAAAAAGCAAGAAATATAAAGTTTACAGGTGCATTTAAGCGTGATAAACCGCTTGGTTTTACGCTAAGTTTTATCGAATCAACATCAGATGTTCAATTTAAAATTAAAGATGAAAAAATAATTATAGGAAGTAAATAACTAAATAAGAAGAGCCGCGAGATGAGGCAACATCTCACAGCTCATTTTTAATGAATCTCGTAAAATTCACAAAATTCAAAAGTATGAAAAAAAAGCTATTTGAATGGCTCGTTATGCATAAAAACGAGCAAAAACGAACAATTAAAATCATGAAGTTAACCACCTTAATGTTACTAGGTATTTGTTTGATGACCAGTGCTAAAACTGTGTCGCAGCAAAAGGTAAACCTCAAAAAGGGTACAAGCACGTATCAGGATGTTTTTGAAGAAATCAGGGAGCAAACCGGTTACATCATCATGTATAATGATGCTATGCTTGATAAAAAAGAAAGCATTAATATTGATGTGGCTGAAAAGGATTTGTCAGAGCTGCTTAATCTATTACTGGAAGATAAGCAGTTACGGTTTGATATTGAAGATGAATTTATAATTATTAAACAGGCCATTCCGGTTATTCAGGAGGAGAAAGTTACCATTACCGGTACTGTAAAAGATGAAAGCGGCGAGGCGCTTATAGGTGTTAACGTTATTTCAGGTAATACTGGTACAGTTACAGATGTGCAAGGTCACTTTCAATTGGAGGTTACGCCCAATTCTACTCTTAGCTTTAGTTTTATTGGTTTTGTTACTAAGGAAGTTCAGGTGAGTAACGATCAGGATTTAGCAATTGTGATGACTGAGGAAATTAACGAATTAGGTGAGACCTTAATTATTGGCTATGGTAAAGTGTCACGTGAGGCTTCAGTAGGAGCAGTAACACAGGTCAATACAGAAGTGTTGCAATCAACGCAGAATGTATCCTTCGCTGATGCTTTAATTGGAATTGTACCCGGTATGTATGTGGAAGAAAGCTTTTCTAACCCAGATACACCACCAACAATATTATTAAGAGGTGTAGGTTCTATTAATGCTGGCACAGAGCCATTGGTAGTAGTTGATGGTATTCAAATGCCGGCAGGGTTTAGCTCTTCCACAATCAGTACCAATGATATTGAAGATATCAGTATTCTTAAAGATGCTGCAGCAACATCTATTTATGGATCGCGCGGATCAAATGGTGTTATCATTGTCAAAACCAAGCGGGGTGAGCGGTATAAAAAACCGGTGGTTTCGTTTAACTATCGATTTGGTGTTAAGTCTCCTGATAAGTCATTTACCGACGATATTATGAATACAGCCCAAAAATTGGATTATGAAGAGTCACTTGGTTTATATCCTCAAAGTGATCCGGATGCACAGGCTTTATTGAAAGAAAGAAGGGAATCCGGTAACGACCATGTTTGGGCCGACTTATTGATGGACAATGAAACCAGTCATGCCTATGACTTTTCAGTTGCAGGTGGAATGGAAAAGGCGAATTACTATGCGTCAATTAACTATAATAAGGTTAATAATATTTATGGCAGTAAGTATGATCGCCTGACAGCGACCTTAAAGTTTGATTATGAAATTGCAAAAAATCTGAAACTGGGCTTGGCAGGTACCTTTGGTAATGTAGTCAATAAGGATAAAAGAATTATTGGTGACCCGGTAGGGAATTCGTTTCTATTAAACCCTTGGGAAACAATCTATGATGAAAATGGTGACCCAACGCGTACCATTGCTTTTTCAGATGGTCATGGAGTAGCCCACAATCCTTTATTTATCAGGGATAATACCACCAATAAATCAACCCGACGAAATGTGTACGGAAGTGCTAACCTCACGTATGTGCCAGTAGATTGGTTAACATTAAAAGCCAACTTAGGCGGTAATGTCAACTATGGAAAGTCATCTACCTATGAGAATGTGATTGTGAGTGGTGGCCAATTAACCAGAAGTATAGGTGACAATAACAATTATACAGGTAACATTACTGCAACGGTTAATAAACGTATCAACCGACATGATATTAACTGGGTAGCAGGAACTGAGTTTAATGAATATAACTCATATAGATTATATGGTACAGCCAATGATTTTCTGACCGATGCAATTCGAACACTTAATACGGCCAAAAATCTTACTAATTTATCTGAAAGTATGTCAGAACATGGTTCTATAGGTTATTTCTCGCGGTTAAACTATTCATTTGACGGTACCTATAATGTTTCAGCTTCATTCAGAAGGGACGGTTCATCCAAGTTTGGGGATAATAATAAGTGGGCCAATTTTTATGCCATTGGTGCTGCCTGGAATATGCATAAAACGCTTTTACCAACAAACCATATTGTGTCAAATTTAAAACTACGCGGTAGTTATGGTACTTCGGGCAATGACTTTATTGGCGATTTTGAGCACCTCTCATTATATGGTTTTAGTGGCGATAAAAATAAATACGATGGAAAAAGCGTAGCTGTTTTGTCAAGGGGAGCCAACCCCGACCTGACTTGGGAAAAAAATAAAAACACAAACTTAGGTTTAGACCTTGGTTTCGTTAAAAACAGGTTTAACGTGTCCGTCGATTATTATATTCGCGATACTTATGACCTGATTAACCCAATGCAAATTCCTTTACAGTCAGGATTTAGGACTTTAATGTCTAATATCGGTGATTTCAGAAATAAGGGGGTTGAAGTCGCCATCAATACCATCAACTTTAACAGGGGTGATTTTAGATGGACAACGACATTAAACATGGCTTATAATGAGAGTGAAGTGCTTGATTTAATTGAAGATGATGACTTAATTGAACGGGGTTCTGTTGTCTTCCAAAAAGGCCGCCCTATTAATGCCTTATACATTGCACAGTGGGCAGGGGTAAATCCGGCAACTGGTTTTAATAAGTATGTAAATCCTAAAGCTACCAGTGAAAGTGACAAGTACATTGAGTTTAAGTCAACAGCAGGCTGGGATACAAATTATTCTGAGATATCAAAACTGCGCGAAGTAAGCAACAAAACTGATGTTCCTAAATTTCACGGGGGATTAACCAATACTTTCGAATTTAAAAACTTCGACTGTAGTTTCTTATTCTCTTTTGCAGGCGGACATTATGTTATTAATAAAGGTTTATACGACTTAAGAAACAAACCATTAAATAATCAGCTTAAAGAAGTGACCAATGCCTGGAAATCAGCAGGAGATGAGACAGAGCTAGCTGTAAGAGCAACACATCATTTATGGCCGCGAAGCTCAAATATTAAATCTGATTACGATAATTCAACACAATACCTGCAGAAAGGCGACTACATTAAGTTGAAAAACCTGACCTTGGGGTATTCGCTTAGCAAAGCTTTGATCAGGAAAATAGGCCTTGGACATTTAAGAATATACGTTCAGGGACAAAACCTGCTGACCTTTACAGAGGTAGATTATTTTGATCCTGAGTATAAAAGTACAGGAGGTATTGGGTTTTCTTCGCCTGTTCAAAGAGGTTTTTCATTTGGTTTAAATGCTAACTTTTAAAAGCTGATACTATGCAATCATTATATAAAATATCGTACCTATTTCTATTGCTACTTATTATTAGCAGTTGTACTGATGAATTGATTAACAAAACGCCAACAGATGAAGCATCTCCGGAAACCTTGCTTGAAACAGAAGGCGGATTCCGTTCGGCGCTGGATGGTGTTTATGGGGTTATGAAACAGGATTTCTTAGGTTATAACTTCTGTATCCTTTCTGTTCCGGAGGCTATTAATGATGATGTCATAGCTGGTTCTCCGTTGGGATTTACTTTCGAAAATACTCATGCAGATATTTATCCCCTGAATTATGACCCAACAGAATTTCAGCTGGAAGGTCTTTGGCGCATATGTTATGAAGCGATTAATAATGCCAATACCATTATTAAATATGGTAAAAACAGTCCGGTAAAAAATAAAGACCGATACATTGCCGAAGCATTGGCACAGCGAGCGTTGTTACACTACGATTTGTACCGTTTTTTTGCACCGGCCTATAATCTTTCAAAAGATGCGTTAGCCATTCCGTACCGTTTTGAAGAGGATGCTTTACTCGCTAAAAAAGCCAGAAATACCAATACAGAAGTGATTGACTGGATTATTAAAGACCTGGAAGCAGCTATAGAAATGGCTGATAATGAGGAAAACTCATACCGACTTTCTAAAACAGCCATGCAGGCTTTGTTAGCACGTGTTTGCCTTGAAACAAAGCAATATGGCAAGGCAATTACAAATGCCAAAGAAGCTTTGAAAGATACACGCTATGGCTTGGATACAGATAAAGCAGCCTTAACCAACCAATGGCGTCAGGATGACTCTGATGAAATCATTTTCCGTATTCGTTTCGATGTAAAAGATAAAGGATCTAATGCAGCTGTGTTGGCAATTCCATCCTTCTTTAGCTTTCCTTATTATGTTGCTGATGAACTGATTAATTTATACGATCAGGCCAATGACATTCGTTTTGATTTGTTTTTCCAACAAGATCCTATGAGTTCAGGTTCTTATTATCCTGAGAAACATGTGGGTGTTCGAACGGCAGATTATGCCAAATATCAACCCGGATCTATTGATATAAAATACATTCGTGTTCCTGAGTTATATTTGATTCTGGCCGAAGCGAATGAAAGAAATCAGGAAGGGATAGATCATACAGAAGCCCGTAATAACCTTAATACATTGCGTAATGCGCGTGGCTTAGGTAATTTCCCCGGCACAGATGGCCAATTGTTGGATGAAATCATGAACGAAAGACGCCGTGAGTTGGCCTTCGAAGGTTTCCGCTTTACAGACTTAAAGCGCTTAGGTCTCGGCTTTACCCGTCCCGATGGGTCTGGCTTAACTGCTAATCACGGACGTTTTGCCTTACCTATTCCTAAACTGGAAATTGACCGCTCGGGTATAGAGCAAAATGAAGCTTATAAATAAATGTGTGACTAAATATGGGGGAGTGGGCTATCACTCCTCTGTATTTTCAAATAACTACCAAATGACAAAACGATTTTGGGTGTTGATGTGCAGTACCTTATGCTTTGTATTGGGTGCTACTGCTCAATATAAAACAACAGAAAGACGTGCTGACAAACTTGTGTTAGCCAATGCTACGATTATTGATATGTGCAGTGAGCATCCTCGTATTGGTAATATACTGATTGAAGGCAATATGATTACTTTAATTGATTACAATAGTAAAGCAGAATATCCAGGGTATAAAGTTATAAATCTGACAGGAAAATACATTATTCCAGGTTTGATTGATTCACATACACATATTGCAACAAGTGCCTTTGATAAGCGTGAGGAGAGAGAGGAATTTACACAGCAATTGCTAAAGCAAATGCTGAACGGAGGAATAACCTCTATCCGCGATATGGCCGGTGATGCCCGGTTTTTGGCTGAATTAAAGCGAGCCAGTGCCTTGCACGAGATAGCCGCACCCAATATTTACTACGCCGCTTTTATGGCCGGACCAGATTATTATAAAGGGAATGATCGAGAAGGAAAAATGGTGGTTGGATGGCCTCATAAATATGCACCTTGGCTTCAGTGTGTTACCGAACAGACAAACCTTACAGAGGCTGTTGCCCAGGCCATAGGCTGTGGTGCTTCAGGGCTTAAATTATATGCGAGCATGGATGCCGGGTTAGTAAAAAAGGTAAGCGAAGAAGGTAAGCGGCAAGGTATAAAGGTGTGGAGTCATGCCTGCGTAATGTCGGCTAAGCCGGGCGATGCAGTTGAGGCTGGTGTTGAAGTGATCTCACATGCCGAAATGTTGAAGTGGGAGCAGTGTAAATCTTTATCAACGAAGATGTTTGACAACTACGAGAAATTTTATGGTAAAATGAAGTTCGATTTTAAACAGTTGGATAAGCTGTTTGTGCAAATGATTGAAAAGAACATTATACTGGATGCGACCTGTTACCATGCTTCGGTAAATGGCTTGGAAGAAGCCGCCATTTTTACAAAAAAAGCTCACAAGATGGGGGTTAAAATAGCAGCCGGCACGGATTATTTTGGCGATCAGGAGCTACCCTATATCCATAATGAAATGCAAACATTAGTAGAGCAATGTGATTTTACACCCTACGAAGCCCTTTGTTCGGCAACTATAATTGCTGCAGAAACCTTTAAAAAGCATAACGAGATTGGTACGATTGAAACAGGTAAAATAGCCGATTTATTGATTCTGAATGCTAACCCATTGACTAACATTATAAACACAACAAATATTGCCTTTGTAATTAAAGAAGGCAGAACCTATAAAACTAACTAGTATGAAGTACATCGTATTTATTTTAATTGCAACACTTTCTTTGTCTTGTGTAAACAATGCAAGTAAAGAAATTAGTAAAGCCGGACAGTTTAATTATTCAATTGACTTGAATATTTCCGGTTTAAGAGGGCCTGTGATACTATTGGATAGAACAACTTTTGAACCCGTTCAAACAGTTTACCCAAATAATGAGATTTTTAAAATAGAAGGAAAGCTCCCTAAGGAAAAAATGCACGCCACATTTGTATTACACTTTCCATGCAAATACCCGGATCCTTATTTCTTTCCGGTTGCTGAGGCATGCGCTATAAACTTTTGGATGGATAAAGAAACAAAAATAAAGGCAGACTATGATTCATTGTTGTTTGCCGATGTTACTAATGCGCATACTGATGCTGTTGAAGCATTTAAAAAGAAGCATCTGCCTGCTGTGGTAGAATTTGATGCATTTAATAAAGAGGGCTTAAAAACATCGGAAGAAAGTAGTGACGAAGAGCAAATTGCCTATGCTAATAAAGGAAATGCTTTATTAGAGAAGGTACAAAACGAGGTGTTGGCAAAAGCAGGTAATTTTACAACTTCAGAAGAGATGGCTGTTATTATTGCAGAGTGGGGTGCAAATATAGGTATTGACAAGTTGGACTCTTTAGGCAAATTATTATCACCTGATGTGAAAAGAACAGCCGCCTATGCACGTATTGTTGCAATAAGTGATTATATGAAAAAGCAGGCCAATCCGCCTAGCCTGAAAGTAGGCGATAGGGCGCCAATATTCAATTTGCCCGATGAGAAAGGCAATCTTCATGGCTTATCTGCTTTTAAAGGAAAATACCTGGTAATTGATTTTTGGGCATCGTGGTGCGGACCATGTAAAAGAGAAATGCCGTTTATGAAAGAACTTTATCATAAATACCATAAACATGGATTGGAGATGTTGGCCATATCAACTGATCAGGAGAGAGACAAATGGATTAAGGTAATGACTGACCTTGATATGCCTTACCTTCAGTTACACGATGATAAGCATGAAGTGGCCGATAGTTATTTTGTAAGAGGCATACCATATGTGCTACTGATTAACCCGGAAGGGGTAATTGAAGCCATTGAGCGAGGGGAGGCTCT
This sequence comes from Saccharicrinis sp. UBA6048, assembly GCA_002429115.1. GTDB lineage: Bacteria > Bacteroidota > Bacteroidia > Bacteroidales > Marinilabiliaceae > Carboxylicivirga. The sequence goes on from DIYS01000271.1 coordinate 18,283, forward strand.
TGAAGAAAAAATTAAAGACGTTTTGAATATAAACAGTTAAGAGATGATCAAATTTGGATGTGTCCTTTTATTATCGCTTATTATTTACAATTCAAACGCCCAATCAAAAGACCTGTTTCTTAAGTTGTGGGATTATAAAGATCAGCTTAAATTAAGCGAAGATGCAAGGGGAAAAATAGACGTTTTTAATCAAGAGCTTAAGGAAATAAACACGACTATTGAACTAAATGAAAAGACCTATTATAGTAATACAGTAGCTGAACCTGAATTAAAAAAGCAGATTATTGATTTATACCAACAGAAACATCGGTTAATCCGTTCGATAAAACAAGAAGCCGTTGATACCAATGACGAGGCTATGTTTTTGGAATTAATTCAATTTATCCGACCGGCTGACATAAGGTTGTTTTTAGAATCCGGCCACGTAAAGAAAAGGCGTTCTAAAACTTATCAAACATGGTTGAACAGTGTTGCCACTACCGAAGTTGGTACAAAGTTTCAGCATTTTGTTTTAAAAGATAAGCAAGGAAAAGAAGTTAATACAAGGAATTTGAAAGGCAAAATCTTCTGGATAGATTCCTGGGCATCGAAATGTGCGCCATGTATCAAAAAGCTCAAACAAATGCAACCAGTTTATGAGCAGTATCATAATAAGGGCTTTGAAATTGTAGCCATTAGCTGGGATTATCAGCTATCGGGCTATATGAATAGCCTCGATGAAGCAACCAAAGACTGGAAAAAGGCTTTAGAACGATACGATTTTCCCTGGATTAATGTTTTTGATGAAGGGGATAAAGTAATGCAAGGGATGTATGGCGCAGTGGGAAAGAATATTTTGGTGGATGAGAAAGGTTATATCATTGGCTTTGATTTGAAACCGATTGAAATTGAGAGTATTATTGCTTCGAAACTGCGATAAACTAACTTAAAAAGAACATTGGGGACACAATAGGTACTAATTCGTAATTCAAGTAATTGTATAATTAAATCACTTAATTTGAATTATTAACCGAATAATTAAGTTGGGGTGATAAATGTCATATAATTATAAATGATGGTGTCATATTTTCGTGGCACCTAATCCATTTGGGAATCTACAGGTTTTTATTGATAAGTAGGACGATTAATTGCACCAACTTATTGCCGATAACATTACCCCTGGCTTATCTGCTTAGCCAGGGGATTTTTGTTTCTTTTAATTTGCTTGTTTAAGCAATATCTTCTTTTTTAGCTCAATATGGAGTGTAAAATTGTTATCAAACTCGGGTTATTCCGCTCTTAGAAGAATGCTGTTATAGATAAACTGTTTGTCAAGTAAGTAACATCAAAGTTGGAGGTTTCGCTTGGTTGATCTTTATTAGTTATCTGATTATAAACTCCAGTAATTTGAAGAAAAAAAGAGGATAACCTTTCGGATATCCTCTTTCATTACCATTGTATAATGGCTTAAACTCTTTTCTCTTTAATTCGAGCTTTCTTACCGGTAAGTCCACGTAAGTAGTACAACTTCGAACGACGAACTTTACCTTGACGGTTCAATTCAACTTTCTCAATAAATGGAGAGTTGAATGGGAAAATACGCTCAACACCAACGTTACCAGACATTTTTCTTACTGTGAAACGCTTGTTGTTTCCCTGACCTTTAATTTGGATAACTACGCCTTTAAATACCTGTGTACGTTCTTTGTTACCCTCTTTAATCTTGTAATAAACCGCGATGTTATCACCCGGTCCAAAAGCAGGCATTTCAACTCCGCCTTCAAAAGCGGCTTCGGCTACTTTAATTAAATCCATTTTTATAATTTTTATTGGATTAAACTTTATCTACGCAATATTACATGACTCCCTTGTTCAGTAAGAGATTACGTAAACCGGCTGCAAAATTAGTGTTTATTCGTTAATAATCAAAATAGCTTGAGCGTAATTTTAATCATTTGATTCAGTGTTGTTTGTATCACTATCAGTAGCTTGACATTTGGGCTCATCTTTTCTAAAGAAACCTGTAATCAGATTCTTTAGTGAAAGAAAAATTGGTGTTAGCCAGCTATTGAGCAATAATGGTACAAACCTCACCGGATTAAGAAATGAAGTCAGTTCAATGTATTTGAGCTGTAACTTTTTCTCACTCAGCTTAATTTGAAAATACAGTTTAATTTTTTCATTCTCAAAGTCTTCAAAAGACTTGATATGGCTATATGAATTCTTACTTAGGTTCATCGTACTTATTAAAATTAGGGAAGAATAATTGAATGAATGACTGAATTATTGGCCTTTGAATTAGTGTTTTTCGTAAAAGGAAAAATACAACTGAAACCAATAAATAAAATCCGGCAACTATTATAAAGCCAGTTCCATTGCCATCAAAATATTGGTTAAGCCAATATGCAATTGCTAATGATGTAAATAGTAACACAAAGAAAAACAGGTAAAAGAGCCCCATTTTCAGCAACATGCCTGAGAAGAATCTGGATAAGTTTTCTGCTGCATGTAGCTTGGCCAAATCAATTTTTGCATTGACATATTCTTCAAAGTCATCTTTTACTTCATTCAATTCATCTGTAAGTTGTTCCATAGTCGTGTGTATAATAAAATACCCCGAAAAGAATATTTTCGGGATATCAGGTTTAGTAATTTATCAATGTCTTAATTAGCCCCATGTGTTGGTTCGAGGTTCTTTTTGTACTCATTGATTAAATTCTCGATCTTTTTTTCAAGGTCGTTAATTTTGGTTTTCATTTCCTCTTTAAGTTCGCCGCCTTTCACTTTAACTTTATCTCTAAGTTGTTGAAGTTCAGCTTCCATCTCTTTGAGTTTTGCTTTTACTTGTTCGCGTGTATCACTACCTTTTTGAGGAGCGTAAAGTAAAGCGAGTGAGGCCCCCAGAGCTGCTCCGGTCAGTAAACCTCCTAAAAATAATCCGGTATTTTTCATGGCCTTATATTTTATGATTATTAAAGTAAATAAGATACAAAAGCATTATTAAGATGTCAATTTCGTTAATGTAACAAATCAGGTACTTAATGGAAATAATTCCCTCAAAAATTGATATCTGTTAATAACTGCAAGGCTTTTTCAAGTCTTCATTGTTGATAAAGTTATAACTTTACATTGATAATTGATTGTTTTGAGAGAATTATAAGTCTACCATATGGATTTGCGAAAGGCGGTAACCAGCGAAGAACGAAAGAAAGCGAAAGAAGTATATAAACAGTTGTTGCAGGCTTGTCAGCCAATAATGCAAGCCGACGATATCAGACAGATTAGAGAGGCTCTTAATATGTCATCGGGTGAAAATGCTGAGATATACAGGAATGAGGCTGGTGAACTTACGATGATCGAATCGCTTGAAGTGGCATTGGTGGTTATTAATGAACTTGGCTTAAGCCGGGTGGCTGTAATTGGTGCTTTGCTATACGATGCTGTTTTGCAGCAACGCATCACGTCTGATCAGGTGCAACGCAAGTTTGGTGAACAGGTTGCAAATATTACCAGGGGACTGGTTAAGGTAGGCGAATTATACACGCGCAAAACATCCATTAAGAATGAAAATTTCCGAAAGTTACTTTTAACCTTTGCCGAAGATATCCGTGTTGTATTGCTGATCATTGCTAATCGCCTGCGAACGATGCGTAACCTGGCTAAGTACAAAGAAGAAGATAAGCAACGTATCAGTGGTGAAGTGGGTTATTTATATGCACCAATGGCTCACCGACTTGGCTTATATGTCATCAAATCCGAACTGGAAGATCTGGTAATGAAGTTTACCAATCGCGATATGTACTCGTTCATAGCTAAAAAGCTAAATGAGACGAAGCGAGCTCGTGACAAGTATATTAAGGAATTTATTGATCCTCTTAAAAAGCAATTAGATACATTAGGCTTAAAATTTGAAATTAAAGGGCGAACGAAAACAATTCACTCGATACACAATAAAATTAAAAAGCAAAATACCGAGTTTGAGAATGTTTATGACCTTTTTGCCATCCGGGTTATTTTAGATAGCGAACCCGAAAAAGAAAAAGCCGAATGCTGGCAGGTGTATTCTGTAGTAACCGATAAGTATCAGCCAAATCCGAGACGTATGCGTGACTGGTTGTCGGTACCAAAGTCTAATGGGTATGAGTCCTTACACACCACCGTTCTTGGGCCTGAAAACAAGTGGGTGGAGGTGCAGATACGTACTGAGCGCATGAATGAAGTGGCTGAGAAAGGTTTGGCGGCTCACTGGAAATACAAAGGTCATAGTGGCGAGAAAGGCATGGATGAGTGGTTGGCCAACGTACGTGAGATTCTTGAAAATCCGGAGTTGAATGCCGTCGATTTTATCGATGATTTTAAACTAAATCTTTACGACGAGGAAGTATTTGTGTTTACGCCAAAGGGAGATTTACGTCGATTAAAAAAAGGAGCGACCGTATTGGATTTTGCTTTTGAAATTCACTCTGAGGTGGGTAAGAAATGTGTTGGAGGACGCATAAATAATAAAAATGTACAAATTAAACATGTGCTTCGTAATGGAGACCATGTTGACATACAAACCAGCAATAATCAAGAACCCAAAAAGGATTGGCTGAACATTGTTGTAACCTCTAAAGCCAAGACCAAATTAAAGCAGGCTTTACGTGATATTGAATTCAAAGAAGCAGAAATAGGACGTGAGATGTTAATTCGACGTCTGAAGAACTGGAAATATGAATTGACAGATCAGTTGTTGAATCAAATGATTAAGTCGTTTGGCTTTAAAACAGCTCAGGATTTCATGCGTCAGATCGCCATTGATAAGATAGATTTTGCACGAATTAAAGAATATATAATTGGTCTGGAGAAAAAAGAGGAGGAACTCCAGGAGTCAGATCGGGAGCGGAGTGCGGAGAATTTTATAACAAGTGAAGAGGAACTGCCGGACGATGATGTTTTAATGATTGATAAAAGTCTGACCAATGTGGATTATAAGCTGGCAAAATGCTGTAATCCAATATTTGGTGATGATATATTTGGCTTTGTGGCATCCGTTGGAGGTATTAAAATACACCGAAAATCGTGTCCTAATGCACCCGATATGCATACCAAGTTTGGTTACCGAATCGTTAAAGCACAATGGACAACCGGGGCTGACTCAAGCTATCAGGCAACCATCAAGGTAACAGGGAATGATGATATTGGTATTGTCACTAACATATCACAGGTTATATCGAAAGAAATGCGAGTGAAAATACGCTCTATGGTGATTGATTCGCATGAAGGTGTTTTTGAAGGTAACATTACCGTTTTTGTGGATAATGCCAATAGTTTAACCCAGCTGATTAAGAAAGTAAAGAATGTAAAGGGGGTTTACAACGTTTCGAGGGTAGGTGCCTTTGATTAAGCTTTTTGTGATTGATTTTTTCGAAGAATAGACTTAACTTTTATCGAAAAGAGTCTGACTTCTAAACTTTACCGTCATGGAAGAAAAAATCATCACATTAGCCGTTTTATCCTTCGAAAAAGCACATATTCTTAGGAGCTTGCTTGAATCGGAAGGAATAGAATGTTTCTTGGAGAATGTTAACCTTGTACAAGGAGCCATATCATCGGGTGTTAAGGTGCGCATTGGAGAAGGGGCATTAGAAAATGCTTTACCAATATTGGAAGGCATGATGCAGGAAGAACTTGAGCCTGCTGAAGAGGAAAAGGTTCCGCCAAGAATCCTGTTGCCTGTTGACTTTTCTGACTATTCGAAAAAAGCCGCTGTATTTGCGTTGGACTGGGCCAATGAGTTAAATGCCGAACTCACCGTCTTTCACACCTATTTCAATCCAATTGTGAGCACCATGCCATTTTCTGACACCTTTGCTTTTGAAGCCAATACAGAAGAAATGGTGATGGAACTGGAAGCAAAAGCACGGGAAGGTATGGAAGACATGAAAGCCTATCTGAATAAAAAAAATGAAGCATTGAACAAGCCTGTTAATCTTAAAATGGAATTGGTAAAAGGCATAGCCGAGGACGAAATCATAAAATACTCCAAATTATATAAGCCATTAGTAATAATAATGGGAACCAGGGGTGCCGACCGGAAAGCGATGGATTTAATTGGCAGTGTAACAGCAGAAGTAATGGAGAATGCTACCGTGCCGGTGATGGCCATTCCTGAAGATTTTGAATACAACGGACTAGGAGCGTTTACCAACCTACTATATGCTACAGACTTTCAGGAAGCTGATTTTAAGTCTTTAGAGCGATTGGAACAGCTGATTAAGCCTTTAAATATGTCTATCACTTGTGCTCACGTTAGCTCGCATGAACACTCCGAATGGGATGAAGTGCGCATGGCTGGCTTAAAAGATCACATCAGTCAGAAGTATGATGACAAAGCAATTACCTGCGATCTGATTGAGCATGAAGATTTATTTGTGGCGATTGAAGGATATGTTCGTGACAAAAATGTAAATATGCTGTCATTTACACGACGTAAGCGAAATTTTATCAGCCGCATCATTAATCCGAATATGGCTAAAAAGATGCTGTTCCATTCAACAACACCTTTGCTCGTTTTTAACGATTAATTTTCTATTTTTAGGCAGATAATTGCCTGAATAATGAAAATCAAATGTATCAACATACAAAAAGTCGGCTTTTATTTGGTCGGCTTTTTTATTTGCTGTTCTATTCAGGCGCAATATGCGGTAAGTGGTTCTATTCTCGATGTTAATTACAACTATGCTGATGTAAAAGTTCACCTTTTGAATAAAGAAACAGATCAGCCTGTGTCGGTTAATGGTGCAGGACAATTTTATACCACTTTAGACTGGAATAAGGTCTATCATTTTAAGTTTTCCAAGCCGGGCTATGTTTCTAAAATAATTGAATTTTCGACTAAAATTCCTGAGAATATTCAACAGGAAGCCATTGCGCCATACCAAATGTCGGTGCGTTTATTTAAGGAGTTTCAAGGTGTTGATACCGTGTTTTTTAATAATCCTGTAGCCAAAATTCGTTTTGACAATCGGTTAAAGGATTTTGAAGCTGACAGAGATTATTCTCTCAATGTAAAATATAAAATTGAGCAGATGAGAACTGGCGTTGAGAAAGATAAAGCAGCATCAAAATCTGCCAGTAGATCTTCTAAATTCAAAAATAACAGAAACATAAAGCCGAACGAACCACCTACTGAAACAGTTAAAAAAAATGAAGGTGAAATAATACAACCACCAATAAAAGAGGAGAGTCAAGTTCATTTACCCCGGGAAGTTTACGAGGTTGAGTCCCTCAAAAATACATATCCGGAAGGAGAGAGTACTGAAGTATTTGAATTAGAGAGTCGTGTGGTTACACGTAATATTTTTATGCTGGACAATCAACGTGTGGTAATGATGAAAGTAGTTCATAACTGGGGGAAAACGTTTTATTTTATTGACGAAGCGCCACTTGGCTACCGTTGTATTTCGGAAGAGATGTATAATTACACAATTGATAAAAACAGACAATTAATAAGCAAGGATAAATGAGTTACATAAGAGGTTTTGCAAGTGATAATAATGCCAGTGTTCACCCTGATGTATTGAGTGCCATTAGTGAAGTTAATACCGGGCATCAGGTGGGGTATGGTGACGACTGTTACACGATGGAAGTAAGCAAGTTGTTCAAGTCAGTCTTTGGAGAAGCTACAGAAACCTATTTCGTATATAATGGTACAGGTGCCAATGTAATTGCTATTCAAGCATTGGCTCAATCGTTTAATGCTGTAGTTTGTGCTCGCACAGCGCACATCAATGTGGATGAATGTGGAGCACCGGAAAAGCTGTCAGGTTGTAAACTTTTACCCATTGAAACCAATAATGGAAAAATAACCGTTTCACAAATCAAGCAATACATGCATGGGTTTGGTTTTGAGCATCACGTTCAGCCAAAAGTTATATCCATTACACAGGCAAGCGAACTTGGCACAATCTATACCCTTGATGAGATAAAAGCAATTGCAGACTATGTGCATGGTTTGGGCTTATATCTTCACATGGATGGTGCGCGCTTAGCGAATGCCGCAGCTGCATTGAACTGCTCTTTGGAAGATACCACCTTTAAATCCGGTGTAGATGTTTTATCATTTGGCGGTACGAAGAACGGTTTAATGTTCGGCGAGGCAGTTGTTTTTGCAAATGCAAAACTAGCTGAAAACGTAAAGTATATCAGAAAGCAGTCGACGCAGTTACATTCTAAAATGCGATATGTTTCTGCTCAATTTAAGGCTTTGTTGTCAAATGATTTGTGGCTGAAGAATGCACAACATTCCAATAAAATGGCAAGACTATTGGCCGATAAAGTTAAAGAAATTGATGGTGTTACCATTACTCAAGCAGTTGATTCGAACGGTGTATTTGCGATTGTTCCAAAGCATATAATTGAAGCACTGCAACAGGAGTTTTTCTTTTACGTTTGGGACGAGCACACTTCAGAAGTCAGGTGGATGACCTCCTTTGATACGCAAGAGGAGGATATTGAGGTATTTGTCAGGAAACTGAAAAATCTAATGACTAACCTGTAATCAATGACCAAGCTTTCGGACATAGAACTGCAAAAGATTAAGACAGCCTTAATCATTCCTGTCTTTTTCCTTATAATCACCTTTTCGATCAAACTGATTGAAAGTCTTGAAGGATTTAGTTTTGTGGAATGGGGTATTAAACCTATGTCCTTAAGTGGTCTTAGTGGAATCTTACTGGCTCCATTAGTACATTCCCATTGGGATCACTTTTATGCCAATGCCATTCCACTTTTTGTTTTAGGCGTCTCGCTCTTTTATTTCTATAGAGGCATCTCGATAAAAGTGTTTGTATTTATTTATCTGCTAACCGGTATATGGGTTTGGCTTGGAGCGCGTGATGCCTGGCATATTGGGGCAAGTGGGGTTATCTACGGGCTGGCAGCTTTTTTGATCGCCGGTGGTTTTATCCGTAATTATATTCCACTGATGGCTATTTCTTTAATGGTGATTTTCCTATATGGAGGAATGATTTGGGGCGTATTTCCCTTAAAATGGGATGTACCTTACTCGTGGGAATCTCATCTATACGGAAGTATCGCAGGTGTTATTTTAGCTGTCGTATACCGAAAAGAAGGCCCGCAAAAGCCAGTTAAAGAATGGTCGGATGAAGACGATGATGATGATCCATATTGGGAGAATGGAGATAAAACAGAGGTATGAGAATTTTTATAGCGATAGACTGTAAGCCTGTAAATGATCAGTTGCTTTCGTTACAAAAGCAGTTGGAAGGTATTAATGGGCGACTATTGACCGACTTTCACTTAACGCTTAAGTTTATAGGAGAAGCCAGTGATTTGCAGATTAATTACATCGATAAGCAACTTAGTGAATTGAAGATTACCCCCTTTTCTATACAGATTAATCACTTGGGGGAATTTAGCTCGCACAAGCAAAAAGTTATTTGGGCCGGAATAAAACCAAATATAGAACTAACAAAACTGCAGAAAATGGTGGATTCTGCTCTTAAGGATCAGTTTCAGCTTGTGAACAACTTTTATCCGCATATCAGCTTAATGCGCATCAATAAATCAAATTTGAAAAGGATTAATGCTGAGCAGATTGATAAAGTGCTTGGTCAACAGGATGTTTCTATTTATTTAGATGTCAGTTCTATTCAGCTTATGAAAAGTAGTTTGGATAGTAGTGGTGCTAAGTATGAGGTAATTAAGCAATACCCTGTTAGTGGATTTGGAGAGATGTAATGTTTAAGGCGGAGGGCGATTCGATTCCATATGTTTCAGTTTTAATTATTACTGAAACAAAAGTGTAGCATTTGATATTCCTAATAAAAACTATTCAATTATCCGGTTCACTTTCTCTGCATACATAGTAATCCGTTCAAAAAAGGGAAGGATGCCGTTTATTGATAAAATAGATCATTTCATTGAAAAGAACGTGTAGCGAGCAGAAAACAACTAATTTTGTGTAATGATGAACTGGCTCAGACTAAATCAAAAAAACATACTTGTACATTTTAGCTGGTGGTTGGGATATTCCTTATTGTTATCGTACTTTCCTTTATTGGTAATGGATACCAATACAGCAATATTATTCCTACTGCGAACCATACTGGTTGGGATGATCATCTTTTATATAAATGCCTATTGGTTATTACCAAAATACCTTAGTAAAGGGGCTTATATAAATTATTTAGCCGGAATTATTTCAACACTTTTAGTGGTTGGTGTAATGTATCATCAAACCAGTGCTCATATGGGTATCCAAAGTTTTAAGGATTATTGTAGTGATCAGCAATGGCTCGAAAAAATTGACAATAATGATTTTCTGTATGAAAATAAGCAGTATTTATTGCCCTCTAAGTCAACTCACTCAAAGCCACGCAAGTTTTTAGGTTTCAATATGATGGGATTGCCATCGTTTATCGCTATGCTTTTCATTAGCACACTCTTCTGGATATATAAAGATATGCGCGAACGAAAGCAGCTGGAGCTTTCACTGGTCAACCAGAATCTGATGACTGAGATGAAGTTTCTTAAATCACAGATGAATCCGCACTTCCTGTTTAATGCCTTGAATAACATATATAGCTTATCGATGCTGCATTCCATCAAAACACCTGAGATGGTGTTAAAACTATCGGCAATGTTACGCTATGTGCTATACGAATCGGAAGATGTTAAGGTAAAGCTCGGCAAAGAAGTCGACTATATTAAAAACTTTATCGAATTTCAAAGGATCAAAATAGAAGGAATTCCCCGAATTCATGTTGATATCGATCGTGCTGATCGTATGAAAATGATTGAGCCGATGTTGCTTATTCCTTTTGTTGAAAACAGTTTTAAGCACAGTAAAATTGAAGATACCGATAAGGGTTGGATATCAATGACCTTAACAACCGATCAAAACTATATTTCGTTCGAAATTGCCAATAGCTTACCTGATAAAAAAGTGGTTGCTGATAAAAATAGTGGCATAGGTGTAGAAAACGTCAAACGACGACTAAAACATCTTTATCCTGACAAACACGAAATAAATATTCAGAAAAAGGAAAAAGAATATTCGCTTAAACTCAAAATTAAATGTCCATGAAGGTTAAATGCATAATAGTAGATGATGAATTTCCGGCCCGGGAACTCTTACAAAGCTTTATTGCCAAATTTGCACATTTAGAATTGGTGGGCAGCTTTAAATCGCCACTTGAAGCAATGGAACTCCTCCAAAAAGATAATATAGACCTGATGTTTCTTGATATTCAGATGCCTGATATCACCGGGGTTGATTTCTTAAAAACTTTAACTAAAAAGCCACTGGTTGTATTTACCACGGCCTATGAAGAGTATGCACTTGAAGGCTACAAGCTGGATGTGCTGGACTACCTTGTCAAACCATTTTCGTTTGAGCGATTTATGCATACCGTAAATAAAGTGGGAGACAGGCTTTCGTATAAAAATGTGGTGAACGATTTTCAATCATTACCACCAAAGGTGGAAACCAAAAACTTTATGATGGTTAAGGCCGACCATAAAATTTACCGTGTCAAGTTTAAAGATATATTATACATCGAAGGTTTACGTGAATATGTCACCTTCTTTTGTGTCAATGAAAAAATCGTTTCTCTTGAATCACTTCGAAATCTTGAACAGCTACTCGAAGCACATGGATTTATGCGTGTTCATAAATCGTACATCGTAAATGTGGAGCGCATATCGGCTTTTTATGGCAACCAGTTAAAGCTGGATCATGTGGATAAATACATCCCTATTGGAAAATCGTACAAAGAAGTCGTTAATAAGCGTCTCGTGACTTAAGTTTCGAGCTTTCTTGATAACTCCTTAAAAGCTATTTTATTAGTGAGTAAAATAGGAGCAATCCCACATCTAATCTATGGTTCAGGCTAAAAATAATTGACAAAAAATGTGTTTTTTATTTGATTAGATTAGTTGAATAACTATCTTTGCATCGCTTTTAACAAAAAGCAGTAAGGATGGTCCCGTAGCTCAGCTGGATAGAGCAACAGCCTTCTAAGCTGTGGGTCGTGGGTTCGAATCCCGCCGGGATCACTTTTTAGGAAACTGAATGAAACTGAAAGTCTGTAAATCGTTTGATTTACAGACTTTTGTGTTTTTAGGCTGTTTTAAAAATACTCAAAAAATGCGTATATTTCGGATCAGAACCAAATTCTGGGTCTAGGCATAAATCTTACAAAGTCTGTATAAGAAAAACTTCACATCAGTTACACCTCTAAATTGCCTTCTGAATTCTTTGATTTTGGCATTAAAAGATTCTGCAGCCGCATT
>DIYS01000041.1 GCA_002429115.1 Saccharicrinis sp. UBA6048
TTTTTGGGAGATGGTCAACTTTTATCTAATAAGGTCTATTATTTTATCCCAAGTATCCACTTAGCTACAGAAATCACAATATAATACAAAATCACTGCAGCTATACCGCCAACGCCCAGCAAGGCAATAAATACCAGCGCTAGAAATAGTAAAACAAAACGTTCCTTATTCTCGGCCCATTTCATGTTCTTAAACTTAAGAGAGAACATTGGAACTTCACTAATCAGTAGTGCACAGAAAATACCGATAACAACAAGTAGTATCGTTGGTGATAGCCAATTGAACCAATCCGGATTTTGGAGAAATTTGTAAGCAAAGGCTGCTGTAAAAATACCAGTTGCCGTAGTTGTTAATCCTAAGAAATTCTCCGTTTGGCGCGTATCGACATTAAATTTTGCCAAACGTAATGCTGCAAATGCCACCATAATAAATGGTAATAAAACCAACACCTGATTTGCTGTATTGAGAGTAAAGAAATCGGTTGAGTAGCTGTTAGTCAGTTGATACTTTATGATGGTTGACCAGATGGCAGCGGGCGCAGCACCAAAGCTGATCAAATCTGCTAATGAGTCAAGTTCTTTACCAATGTCGCTATAGGCTTTAAGCGCACGGGCAGCGAAGCCATCGCCAAAATCAAAAAGTGCACCTGCAAAAATGAGCCAGATGGCCAGATCTATATGTGCATTAAGTGCAAAGAAAACAGCAAGTATGCCACAGATTACATTCATACTGGTCAGGGAATTCGGGATATGTTGCTTGATATTCATAGGCTAATCGTTAAATAAAAATCGAAAGTAAACTAAACCTGTTGAGATTCAAAATTTCAAACTCGGCTTATTTCAAATAATGATAATTCGTAGGTTAAATCTTGCTTAATTTGAGCAATTAATTACCAAAATACATAAGAGTTTACCATTGTATTTATATTTTTATCGCCGTAATGAACAAACAAATATTAATTATGTGGACAGATGACTTATCAGTAAATAGTGCTGTAATCGACAATGAGCACAAGCGGCTTTTTGAGTTAATTGACAATTTTTATAAGAGTATTAAGGACAATTCGCCTAAAGAGCGTTTGGAAGAATTGATTATCGGTTTAGTAAACTATACCAAAACGCACTTTGCCAACGAAGAAGCACATATGCGAACAATGAATTATCCGAATTTAGCAGCACATAAGGAACTGCATGTGCAATTTGTTGATAAGGTAACCAGCTATTACGACCGGCTAAAGAGTGGCAAGCTGATTTTATCCATTGAGGTAACAAATTTTTTGAAGGACTGGTTGGTGAATCATATTAAAGGTTCAGATCAGCAGTATGCCGCTTTTGAGCGCACTTTAAAAGCATGAGATAAATCAACTAACTTATAATTATTTCATTTATCCGGTGTGAAAATTTGTAATTGTAAATATTGCCATTACATTTGTATCGGATTAAACAAAGAAGACATGGCAAATTTTATTCATCATCACCATCATTTTTACCTGCACAACCGGTAGGCGGTGATTGATGTATAAAAATTTCAAAATATTAATCAGGGCTTATCGGAAACGATAAGCCCTTTTTCTTTTAAATAAAATCAAATGACAACAATACAATTTCATATTCATCATCATCATTTCTTATCCACCGGATGAGCTGATATGTTGTGCTTGAAATTTAAAGTGACAAAGGCTTATCCAGAACGGGTAAGCCTTTTTTTATAACCTGAGTGTTAAAATTTAAGTCGATCTCAGGTTAGTAATGAATAATCTAAAAATACAAATATGATGGAAATAAAATTAAGAATTGCATTACAAAAGAAAGGACGTTTAAACGAAGACTCGATGAAACTGCTGAAAGAAGCAGGTATTAAATTTAATGTTGGTAGTGGTAAGCTGGTGGCTTCATCGCCAAACTTCCCGATTGAAGTTCTGTTTTTGCGCGATGATGATATACCGCAAACCGTAGCTGATGATGTCGCAGACATCGGTATCGTTGGAGAAAATGAAATGGCTGAAAAAGGCTTTGATTTAAAAATTGCTAAGCGACTGGGTTTTAGTAAATGTCGTTTGTCACTAGCCATCCCAAAAGCAGAAGAGTATCCTGGATTGAACTATTTTGAAGGAAAAAAAGTAGCAACATCCTATCCAAATATTCTGGAGAAATATTTTGAAGAACAGGGCATTGGTGCAGAAATACATGAGATTGCCGGTTCTGTGGAAATTGCTCCAGGCATTGGCCTGGCAGATGGTATTTTTGATATTGTAAGCTCAGGAAGTACATTGGTTGCCAATCGCCTGAGAGAGGTAGAGGAGGTGATGAAATCAGAAGCATTACTGGTAAAAGCCAATAACCTCTCTCCAGAGAAAGAAGCATTGCTTGACGAGATGATTTTTAGAATTGAATCGGTGATGGCGGCTAATTCCAACAAGTACATTTTAATGAACGTGCCGAATGATAAAATTGATAAGATTGTAGAAGTACTGCCAGGTATGAAAAGCCCGACTGTACTACCATTGGCCGAAAGTGGCTGGAGTTCGGTTCACTCGGTTATAAAGGAAAAGAAGTTTTGGGAAATCATTGGACAGCTAAAAGCCATTGGAGCCGAAGGTTTATTAGTGGTTCCGATTGAGAAGATGATACAATAACGACGGAAGATGGAGAACTGAATACTGAAGAGTAGAATAGGTTATAATTATCCCGAAGAAGGGAGTAGCTATTAGCCAACAGCTGACAGCTATAAGCTTATAAAAAGATGCAAAAAATACTTTATCCACAAAAAGATGATTGGAGCCGATTGTTGGAGCGTCCCGATAATGGCTTAGAAGATGTATATGATACCGCGCGAGGTATATTGGACGATGTGAAACGCAATGGTGATGATGCACTGATTAAGTACACCCGTATGTTTGATGGTGTCGTGTTAAAAACATTGGAAGTATCACAAGAGGAAATTGATAATGCATGTTTGCAGGTAAACAGCGAACTGAAAGATGCAATAATAGTTGCCAGGAAGAACATTGAAACTTTTCACCAGCTACAGAAAGTACAGCAACAAGTAGTTGAAACCATGCCGGGTGTGCAATGCTGGCAAAAAAGTGTGGCCATCGAGAAAGTAGGTTTATACATTCCGGGCGGAACGGCTCCTCTATTTTCTACCGTTTTGATGCTGGCTATTCCGGCTAAGATTGCTGGGTGTAAAGAGATTGTATTGTGTACGCCAGCTGATGCAGAGGGAAAAGTCAATCCGGCGATTTTATATGCAGCTTCACTGGTTGGGGTTAATAAAATTTATAAACTGGGCGGTATTCAGGCAATTGGCGCAATGGCTTACGGTACTAAATCTGTGCCTTCAGTGGCAAAAATATTTGGTCCGGGTAACCGCTTTGTAACTGCAGCTAAGCAGTTGGTGAGTTTAAAAGACGTGGCGATTGATATGCCGGCAGGGCCATCGGAGGTAATGGTATTGGCCGATGAAAGTGCAGAAGCAACCTTTGTTGCGGCCGATTTATTGTCGCAAGCGGAGCACGGTGCCGATAGCCAGGTGATCTTGCTAACAGATAATGAATCGTTTTTAGTCGAAGTAGAAAGCGAAGTTGAAAAGCAATTGAACGATTTGCCTCGCAAGGATATTGCTGTTAAAGCTTTGGCAAACAGTCGTCTTATTGTGTTGAGTAATACTGACGAAATGCTGGAAATGTGCAACCAATATGCCCCAGAGCACTTAATCGTATCGATGCGAGACGATGAATTAATCGGTAACAAGGTAATTAATGCAGGTTCGGTATTTCTTGGAAATTATTCGCCGGAGAGTGCTGGTGATTATGCATCAGGAACCAATCACACCTTACCAACGCACGGATATGCAAATGCCTATAGTGGTGTCAATCTCTATAGTTATATGAAGAAAATTACCTTTCAGAAGATCAGTGCGACAGGATTAGCGAATCTTGGTCCTTCAATAGAGGTAATGGCGGAGGCAGAAGAACTAATAGCTCATAAAAATGCTGTAACGGTTCGATTAAATAAAATGGATTTTTAATATAAAGTAATGAGTACAGAGTAGTGAGTACACTGATGTACACTACTCACTACTCACTACTGACTACTCACTACAATCATGAAACCACTCAATCAATTATTACGATCTAATATAAGAGACCTCAAACCCTATTCATCGGCCAGGGATGAATATACGGGAGAGGCGGCTGTTTATCTGGATGCCAATGAAAATCCGTTTAACGCACCATACAATCGCTATCCGGATCCGTACCAGCGTAAGGTCAAGGATAAAATTGCACAACTTCAGAAGTTAGATGCTTCAAATATCTTTCTGGGCAATGGCAGTGATGAGCCGATTGACCTGCTGTTTCGAGCTTTTTGTGAACCCGGCGTGGATAATGTTGTTTCCATCGATCCGACCTATGGAATGTACCAGGTGGCAGCCGATATTAACAATGTTGAAGTTCGAAAAGTATTGCTAAATGAAGAGTTTGAGTTGGATGTAGCAGGCTTGCTGGCACAGTGTGATCAGAACACGAAGCTGCTGTTTATCTGCTCACCTAACAATCCAACCGGTAACTGCTTTAAGGAAGGTGATATTGTTAAGGTTATCAATCAATTTGATGGAATAGTTGTATTAGATGAGGCTTATATTGATTTCGCACCTGATAAGAGTTTGCTTCCTAAGCTTGATCAGTATCCTAACCTGGTGGTTCTTCAAACCTTTTCAAAGGCATGGGGCATGGCTGGTATCCGATTAGGCATGGCATTTGCCTCTGAGTTGATTATACAGGTGTTGAGCAATATTAAATACCCATATAATATCAATGTGCTGACGCAGGAAAAAGCACTTGAGCTGCTCGAAAAGGAAAATGATAAGCAACAGTGGGTGGAGCAATTGCTAGCTGAGCGAACAACAATGGCAAAAGCATTAATGGGTTTGTCGTTTGTGCAAAAAGTGTATCCATCGGATGCCAACTACTTACTGATAAAGGTAGATGATCCTAAAGCGATTTATAATTATCTTGTAGAGAAGAAAATTATCATTCGCGACCGTTCGTCAGTGGCATTATGCGAAGGGTGTTTGAGAATAACCATTGGACAACCAGCGGAAAACAAATTGTTATTAAAGGAACTTAGGATGGTTGCTAATACTTTCTAAGCATCTCCAAGATGCTAAGAAAGTTAAGAAGCTGTAAATCGCTATCAGCCGATAGCCAATAGCTATAAGCTTTATAAACCAAGCTGTAAATCATCTTGATACTTGATACTCACATCTCAATACTTAAATATATGAAAAAACTACTCTTTATAGATCGCGACGGAACCTTAATCATCGAACCACCCGTGGATTTTCAGGTGGATAGTCTTGAAAAACTTGAGTTCTACCCGGGTGTATTTCAGAACCTGTCGAAGATTGACGACTTACTCGATTACGAACTGGTGATGGTCACTAATCAGGATGGATTAGGTACAAACTCATTTCCGGAAGATACCTTCTGGCCAACGCAGAATAAAATGCTAAAAGCTTTTGAGAACGAAGGCATCACCTTTAGCGATATCCTGATTGATCGTTCGTTTCCGGAGGATAATGCGCCAACACGTAAGCCGCAAACTGGTTTGTTGACTAAATATATGGAAGGTGATTATGATTTAGCCAATTCATTTGTGTTGGGTGATCGAATTACCGATGTGGAGTTGGCGAAGAATCTGGGTTGCAAAGCCATCTTTTTAAAAGATGAAGAGGCTGCCAATACCGAACTCAATAACTCAGAACTAAACGATGTGTGCGCTTTAACATCCACCGACTGGAGCGAGATTGCCAACTTCTTATTTAAAACTGAGCGATCGGCAACGGTCGAGCGTAATACCGCCGAAACGAAAATAAAAGTCTCCATTAACCTTGATGGCAAAGGCGAATGTACTATCAAAACCGGCTTGAATTTCTTCGATCATATGCTGGAGCAGATCGGGCGTCACTCGGGTTGTGACCTATCTATAAATGTTGAAGGCGATTTACATGTAGATGAGCATCACACCATCGAAGACACCGCTATAGTTCTGGGCGAGGCCGTTAAAAAAGCACTGGGTGACAAACGCGGTATCGAGCGTTATGGCTTCTGTCTGCCAATGGACGATTGCCTGGCACAGGTAGCCCTCGATTTTGGTGGCCGTTCGTGGCTGGTGTGGGATGCTGATTTCAAGCGCGAGATGATTGGCGATATGCCAACCGAAATGTTTTATCATTTCTTCAAAAGCTTCTCGGACGCAGCCACTTGTAACCTAAATATTAAGGCAGAGGGTAAAAACGAACATCACAAAATAGAAGGTATCTTTAAGGCACTGGCCAAGGCCATTAAAGCCGCCATTCGTAAAGATCCTTATAACAATCGCTTACCTAGTACCAAAGAAATGTTGTAATAGCTACACCTACCAGGTTTCCAAAACCTGGTAGGTCTACTGTTTCATCCACATCATTCGGCGTATGCCTCCGGCAACGTCGTTTATCCCAAGGCCTCCGGCCTGAAAAGCAATAAAACCCTGCAATTTCGAATACCTGTTGTAAGTGGGTGAGATGTTACTTTTACCGCAGAGTACGCCAAGGGCGTAGAGGAATGAAATGCCCAACTCTGTGTCCTTCTTTTACTCAGCGGTTAATACAGCACTGGACATTCATCCAATAAGTTACTGGCAAGAAATGGCATGCCTTACAACTCAGGCAGGAAGCCACTTTGTCTCGGACAAAATAGCTTCCTGCTCCAGTAGAAACGCAATTTGACGTTTCCCAATGGGCTCTGACTGGACTACAGGTCATTTGTGTCCGTGATACATGGACTTCTGCTGGACTACAGGTGTTTGTGTCCGCTTCGCATCCATATCTACTGCACTACAGGTCATTTGGGGCGGGGCTGCATCCATGCCTACTGCTCTGAGAGACCATTCTGACTGGTTAAAACCCACCTGCAGAATAGTCAGGATGCGTCTGGACTTGTCATTTGAAGTTGTACAGAAGGGCAGGTTCGTCTGTAAAAGTCATGATATGATATATTTAAAGAGGAATAGCGCCTGTTGCAGCGGAGAAATAGCTTGTTGAAGAGAATAAGCATTGAATAGTTTGGTCATCTGATCATAATTATTAACTTAGTGTTCTTTAATCATTTAAATCCTTACACAATGCCAAAAATTCAACTTCCAACCAATGACAATGCACGTTCGCAATTTCTAAAAAAGTGCATGAGTGCTTCCACTACCGATGAAGGTAGCTACATCACGCCATCATTGGTTCCGGCGGAAATATTAGATAAGGCTAAAGAAGTATCACCACTTTTTGATCAAAAGTTAGGTGGGATTAACAGCCTGTTGAGCCAGCGCTCCAAAGAGGTGAGCGAGAAACAAGAGTCTTTGGACGATTTAAACATGTGGCTGCGTGACTTCTGGGAAGTATTGCGCCGGCGCACTATTCGTCTCGATCACCCGGTACAGTTATTGACCCACTATCAATTGCCACTCAATGGGGTTACTCCCCAGCTATCTAAAGCGAAAGATATGTTGGAAATTACACGGCGTGTTATTGAAGGAGAGGTGGCTGCTGTTGCCCAAGGCTATCCGGCTATGGTCAATCCATCGGTGGCCGAGTTACAAACGGTACTTGACAAAGCCTGGAAAGAGGTGAACGACGTGCCGGTAGCTGATGAAGCTTATGATAAAGCACAAGAGGAAATTGCAGGAATGCGCAATGAAATTGATGAGTTAATACGCGATATATACGATTATATGAATTTTAACTTGCGTAAAAAAGATCCGGGGAGCCGACGACGAATCATGCAAAACTTCGGTTTTACATTCCGTTATCTAAAAGGCGAGCCGGTTGATGAGGTGGTTAGTACAAATTAGGTGTGTTCCATAATTATATTTTAGTGGTTAGTAGCCCCGGGTTTATTGTAAATCCGGGGTTTTTATTTGCCCGACCTAACAGGTTTTCAAAACCTGTTAGGTCTATTACATAATACCTCCTGACCAAAATCACCCTACTTTTCTTCTCATCCCAACAAATTTCAATTAATTTTCAGAGCCAAAGTAAAAGGTGGATGATTTAGCAGAACACTCCTGACTGCTACCTGTTAACTATTAGGAGGCTTCAAATAAACTAATTTCAACCCAATGAATAACAATATAGATCAGATTACACTCTCACAAATTTACAACCGCCAGTCGGGCGATCGCGATATATTTCAGGAACTAATGACCTTCAAAGTAAGGGAGGTTTTATTAATTGCCAATCATTACGATGCTTATAGTATTGTGCGCGAAGGTCGCTTTTTCGATAAGATATTTGGCGAGTATCTACAGCTCAACCTGTTTACAGCACCACGAATTACCAGTGTGGCCACATGTGCCGAGGCTGAGGAACTGATGCAGCAGCGTGAGTTTGATATGATCATATTGATGGCCGGGCTCGACAAGCAGGCACCCCTGCAAATGAGTGCCCGATTAAAAGAATCCACGCCTGATGTGCCAATCCTTTTGATGGTAAATAACAATGCCGACCTGAAATTCTTTGACGAGGCCAGTGGGAATATTGAAAACATCGACCGCGTTTTTGTATGGAATGGCGATTCGCGCGTATTCCTGGCGATGATCAAATATGTTGAGGATAAGCGAAATGTAGAGAAAGATGTCAGGGTGGGTGATGTGCGTGTGATACTTTTGGTTGAGGATTCGCAGAAATATTATACCCGGTACTTACCGCTTTTATACTCCATTATCATGCGACAAACGCAGGCTATTTTGACCGAAGAGTCGAGCGATCAGTTGCATAAGATTATGAAGATGCGTGTGCGTCCAAAAATATTACTGGTGAGTAATTACGAAGATGCCGTTGAGATAGTAGACAAATATCTCGACAATATTATTTGTGTCATTTCCGATGTGAAATATGCGCGCAATGGTGTAGACGATGAAGAGGCTGGCGTTGAACTGATCAAATATGTGAAGTCAAAAACGGTGGTGCCAACTCTACTACAATCTTCAGATCCTGAAAATGCCAAAAGAGCAGAAGCAATCAAATCCGATTTTATAGATAAAAACTCAGACAGTCTGTCGCTTGATATCTACAACTTTATCCATCAAAAGCTGGGCTTTGGTAATTTTGTGTTTAAAAATACCCGAGGGGCTAAAGTAGCAATGGCTGCTAATCTAAAGGAATTTGTAGAATGCATCGAAAAGGTGTCGCCTGAGTCATTGCTATATCACGCGCGTCGAAATGGTATCTCCACCTGGCTCATGGCGCGCGGCGAGATTACCATTGCTAAACGATTGCGTCCTTATCGCATCGAAGACTTTGAAAGCTCAACAAAACTTCGTCAGGCTATTTTAGATGTGTTTGAAGAAATTCGTCTGAAGCGCTTGCGTGGTAAGGTGGTGATGTTCGAACAATCCATGGTTAAGAGCAGTCGCTATATTGTGCGTGTTGGCGAAGGTTCATTTGGTGGTAAAGGACGAGGTGTGGCCTTTCTGTCCAACTTTATCGAAAACATCGACTTCGATCACATAATAGATGATATCAACATTCGTATTCCGGCCACAACGATCATTGGGGCTGGTGAGTTCTCTCATTTTATCGAGAAAAACAACTTGTACAACCTGGCTTTCGTTGAGAAAAAATACGACGAGATTAAAAGGTTGTTCTTGAAGTCAGAGCTGAGCGATGAGGTCAATGAAAAGCTCATGCAGTATGTTGAGGTGATGGATAAGCCGCTTGCCGTCCGCTCATCGGGTTTATTTGAGGATAGCTTGTTGCAGCCATTTGCCGGTGTCTATGCTACGTATATGGTACCTAATAATCATCCGGATGTGAATGAGCGTTTCCGTCAGTTAAGTACAGCTGTAAAGTTGGTATATGCATCCATGTTCAGCGATCAGTCAAAGGCCTACTTCGATGCGGTGAATTACAAGATAGAGGAAGAAAAAATGGCCGTTATCATCCAGGAAGTGGTTGGCGGTAAAGTAGGCGATCGTTTTTACCCGCACATCAGTGGTGTGGCACAATCGTATAATTACTACCCATTCTCTTATATGAAACCTGAAGATGGTTTCGCAGTATTGGCAGTTGGACTGGGTAAGTATGTGGTAGGGGGCGAAAAAGCCTACCGTTTCTGTCCGAAACATCCAAAGCTGCAGTTGAATTCAATTCAGGATCAGATCAAAGATTCACAGACCTATTTCTATGCGCTCGATCTGGATAAAGACGATTTCTGTCTCGAAGAAGGAGGCGAAGATGCTGCCATCGTAAGGCTTAACATCAAAGAAGCTGAAGAGGATGGTAATCTCAAGCACTGTGCTTCGGTTTATGATTATAATTACGACCGAATGGTGAATGATTTCAGTAAGCGCGGGCCAAGGGTGGTTAATTTCTCTAATATATTAAAGTACGATTATTTACCGCTTTCTCGAACATTGGATATGCTGCTTCGCTTTTTTAAAGAAGCTATGGGAGCACCAGTTGAAATTGAATTTGCTGTTGATCTGGAGCCGGGACGACGAAATCGGCCTACCTTATATTTATTGCAGATAAAACCATTGATCAGGATCGAGAATAACATCAACATCGATTTTGATAGCCTCAATAAAGAAAAGATGGTGCTCAACTCCATCAAGGGGATGGGTAACGGAAAGCTCAATCACATCAAGGATGTCGTGTATATGAATATCGACCTTTTCGATCGTACCAAAACGGCCGAGATGGGTAAAGAGATGGAAGGCATCAATAAATATTTTGAAGAGCAAGGCAAGGAATATGTACTCATCGGCCCCGGACGATGGGGAACGCGTGACCGCTTTACCGGTATTCCGGTGTATTGGTCGCAGATATCACATGCCCGCGTCATTGTAGAGATGGGCTTACCAGATTTTCCGCTGGATGCTTCACTTGGATCACATTTCTTCCACAATGTCACGTCCATGAATGTAGGTTACTTCAGTGTGCATCATAATGGCGAGGAGCAATTTGTTAACCTCGATATGCTTAAAGAACAAAAGCTGGTGAGAGAAACAGAATATTTCCGCCATGTTGAGTTTGAGCACCCTTTAACCATATTAATGGATGGTAAGCAACAAAAAGCAGCAATTGTAATGAATGATAAGGCGCAGGTAGAATAGCGTTATCTTCGGAAAATCTCAAATCCGCTAAGTGCTTTAAATGCGCTAGCGGGTCTTTGGGCTGTTGGTGCATTTCTGGAATATAAGTGTTTTTATATGGTATTCTATTTCTGATATTCTCGAAGAATCCGGTGGTAAGCTGTTAATCGTCTGGATACTTGAGACTCCCTCGCTTGCTTAAATTAAGATAAAATAGTATTCTATTATTGAAATTGAATTGGTCTATTTGTATCTTGATGGTTATCAAATTTTTAATCAAGATATAAACCTAGTAATTATGACTGATTCACACGAATTTGTATATCCATCTCAAGAGGTGATGGACTATGCAACGATCAAAGCTTACGACAAACTTTATAAAGAATCAATTGCCGACCGGGAAGCCTTTTGGGCAGGACAAGCTGAGAATTTAGAGTGGTATCAAAAGTGGGATAAGGTGTTGGATGATAGCAATCACCCCTTTTATAAATGGTTCGTTGGGGCCAAAACCAATATTGTGCACAATGCCATTGACCGGCATCTGAAAACGGCCACACGCAATAAGTTGGCATTAATATGGGAAGGTGAGCAAGGCGATGTAAAAACCTTCTCGTATCACGCCCTTAATCGAGAGGTATCCGAATTTGCAAACATCCTCAAAGCAATGGGAGTACACAAAGGAGATATTGTCACCATTTACATGCCACAAATTCCCGAGCAAATATTCGCCATGCTGGCCTGTGCTAAGATAGGTGCTGCTCACAGTGTGGTCTATGGCGGGTTTAGTCACGAAGCATTGGCTGAGCGTATCAATGCAGCCCATAGCCGGGTAGTTATCACAGCCGATGGTGGTTTTAGAAGAGGTAAGGCTACCAAGCTTAAAGAAATTGTCAATCAGGCGATGGAGTTATCACCAACCATGGAGGTGTGTATCACAGTTAAAAGAACGGGTGAAGAGGTATATATGGAGAATGACCGTGATTATTGGTATCATGATTTGAAAGCGCTTCCAATTGCCAGTCATAAATGTCAGACCGAGCAAATGGATGCCGAAGATATGCTATTCCTATTATATACGTCTGGTTCTACAGGGAAACCCAAAGGGCTGGTGCATACGCATGGTGGCTACAGTGTTTATACATCTACGACGCACCGTATGGTATTTGATGTAAAGCCTGAAGATCGATGGTGGTGTGCGGCCGATCCGGGCTGGATAACCGGACATAGTTACATGGTTTATGGGCCGCTGATTAATGGCTCTACTATTTTTATGTATGAAGGAGCGCCCAATCACCCTTATCCTGACAGATGGTGGCGAATGATAGATAAATACGGCATTACCATATTATATACATCGCCAACCGCCATTCGTGGTTTAATGCGTTATGGCGAATCGTGGGTGAATCGTCATGATATTTCTTCCTTACGACTTCTTGGTTCTGTTGGGGAACCAATTAACCCCGAGGCATGGCGATGGTATCATGATGTAGTGGGTAATAAACAATGCCCTATAATGGATACCTGGTGGCAAACGGAAACAGGTGGCTTTGTGATAACACCATTGCCGGTTACGCCATTAAAACCCGGATCTGCAACTAAACCATTCTTTGGTAACGAAGTGGGTGTGGTGGATGAGCAAGGAAATGATGTGGCAGCCAATGAAGTTGGTGCTTTAGTAATCAAGAATCCTTGGCCTGGTATGGCCCGAACCATTATGGGGGATGAAGAACGCTACGAAGAAACCTATTGGGAGAAATTTAAAGAGAAGAAATATTATCACGCAGGCGACTCTGCCCGAAAGGATAATGATGGGTTTTATTGGATTATTGGCAGAAGTGACGACGTAATTAAGGTAAGTGGCTATCGGCTTGGTACGGCTGAAATAGAAAGTGCTGCCGTGAGTCACCCCGATGTAGCTGAGGCAGCGGCCATTGCTTTACCACATGAGCTTAAAGGTAGCGGAATACATGTATACGCCATTTTGCGTGCTGGAAAAGAATCAAGTAAAGAACTGGCTAAAGAATTACTTGATCATGTATCTAAGGTAATGGGGCCTATCGCCCGACCGGAAGAAGTGGTGTTTGTAGATGCCTTGCCAAAAACAAGAAGTGGCAAAATTATGCGACGTGTTTTAAAAGCACGAGCCTTGGGAGAAGATGAAGGCGACTTAAGTACACTGGATGATTAAAACCAACAAGAGGCAAGCGATTCGCTTGCCTCTTGTTATTTCTATAAGTCTATTAGTCTTTTGTCTAACAGTCTATTTGTTTATCCTTGATAAGTGCTGAAACCATTGCACTCCATCTTACGATCAACTTTTTTAACAAGTCCTTGTAGTACTTTACCCGGGCCAACTTCAGTGAATGAAGATACGCCGTCGGTAATCATGTTCTGAACAGTTTGTGTCCAGCGTACCGGAGCTGTTAACTGAGCTACCAAATTCTCTTTAATGGTTGCAGGATCAGTAACTGCCTGTGCATTCACATTCTGATATACCGGACATACTGGTGCGTTGAACTCAGTAGCTTCAATTGCAGCTGCTAATTCTGTACGTGCTGGTTCCATCAAAGGCGAGTGGAAGGCACCTCCAACAGGAAGTTTAAGAGCGCGCTTAGCACCTTTTTCTTTCAATACCTCACAAGCTTTATCAATACCGGCAATAGATCCTGAGATAACTAATTGTCCAGGACAGTTATAGTTAGCAGCAACAACAACTTCTTCAATGCTTTCGCAAACTTCTTCCACAACAGCATCTTCCAAGCCTACAATAGCTGCCATGGTCGAAGGTTCAACCTCACAGGCTTTTTGCATAGCCAACGCTCGCTGAGATACAAGCTTTAGTCCATCTTCAAAGTTCATAGCGCCAGCAGACACCAAAGCAGAAAATTCACCTAATGAATGACCGGCTGTCATCTCAGGTTTAAATGCTTCACCAAGTGTTTTAGCTAAAATTACTGAATGTAGAAAGATAGCAGGTTGAGTTACTTTTGTTTGTTTAAGGTCTTCATCAGTACCCTCAAACATTAGGTCAGTAATGCGGAAACCAAGAATTTCATTGGCCTTCTCAAACATTTCTTTTGCCATTGGTGAGTTATCGTACAAATCTTTACCCATTCCAACGTATTGGGCACCCTGACCCGGAAATACAAATGCTTTCATATTTTAATGTTTTAAAAACAGGCTGTACGTGTTGATTAAGAACGATAATTAAATTTGTACAGCCTGTGTAATAATTTAAATTTTTAATGGTTCTCACTCCGGTATTAGGTGCCTTATGCTGCAAACAACAAAGGCTCACGGTTGACGAGAGCCATTAATAACTTTAATTTATCGCTGCAAAGATAAAACATAAATTATGAGAGCGCCTAATAAATGCCTCATCATTTGTGTTTTCGACTTTCGACAAAGGATGTTTGACGGTATAAACCTGGGTGTTTATTAAGAAGAACATGACGACTGAATTTTGATGGAAACCGGAGTTTCTGTTCGCTTTCTCCTGATGCTGTTTCGTTGTACGGATAAAGTCAACTAACAAATTGTTTATTAGCGAGAAAAATTAAAACTATTTCGAAAAAATTAACGGCAAGACTGTTTATTTCTCATTGGAAATTAGTACTTTTGCAGCGCTTTTTTGTCTAAAATTGTCAAAAAGGCTGAAAATCAGTAGGGTTTTGCGGGGGAATAGTGTACCTTTGCAGCCCGTTTTTATTGAAATTGTTTAATGCAATATATTTAAATTTTATGCCAACAATTCAACAGTTAGTTAGAAAAGGACGAAACAAGCAGGTTGAGAAAAGTAAATCTCCTGCTTTGAACGCATGTCCTCAAAGACGAGGTGTGTGTGTGAGGGTGTATACGACTACACCAAAGAAACCTAACTCAGCGATGAGAAAGGTGGCAAGGGTGCGTTTAACAAACGGAAAAGAAGTGAATGCTTACATTCCGGGTGAAGGACACAACTTGCAGGAGCACTCTATCGTGTTAGTTCGCGGAGGTAGGGTAAAAGACCTTCCGGGTGTACGTTACCACCTAGTACGTGGAGCTTTAGATGCATCAGGAGTAGACGGACGTACGCAGCGCCGTTCAAAGTATGGTACTAAAAAACCAAAGGCTGCTAAGAAGTAATTAAAGACATTGTGAAGTGCGTTGTTTACTTGGTTAGTTAACTGGATGAGTAAATGTTAAGCATTGAAGACTAGTAAAGACAGCCAAGAAGAATAACAAAGTAAACAAAAGAGAAGATGAGAAAAAGTAAACCAAAAAAGAGGATCCTTCTTCCGGATCCAAAGTTCAACGATCAGACAGTTACACAATTCGTGAATAACATGATGTTGGACGGTAAGAAATCAATCGCTTTCAAAATCTTTTACGATGCTATGGATCGTGTAGCTGAAAAAGCTGAAAAAGAAGGAAAGTCGACATTGGAATTTTTCAAAAAAGCACTTGAAAACATCACTCCATCGGTAGAGGTAAAAAGCCGACGTGTTGGTGGTGCTACTTTTCAGGTTCCAACTGAAATTCGTCCGGCCCGAAAAGTATCTATCGGCATGAAGCACTTGATTTTATTCTCACGCAAGCGTAGTGGGAAATCAATGGCAGAAAAATTATCTGCTGAAATTGTTGCTGCATACAATTTAGAAGGCGGTGCCTTCAAGAAGAAAGAAGACATGCATAAAATGGCAGAAGCTAACCGTGCTTTTGCTCACTTCAGATTTTAATCTAAACGATTTAAGAAATTATTGTCATGGGAAAGGCAGATCTTAAAAAGACCAGGAACATAGGTATTATGGCTCACATCGATGCCGGTAAAACAACGACTACTGAGCGTATCTTGTTTTACACTGGTATCACCCACAAAATTGGTGAGGTGCACGATGGTGCAGCTACTATGGACTGGATGGAGCAAGAGCAAGAGCGTGGTATCACTATTACTTCTGCTGCTGTAACAACAAACTGGATTTACGAAGGTGTTGAGAATAAAATCAACATCATTGATACTCCGGGTCACGTTGACTTTACAGTCGAGGTAGAGCGTTCACTACGTGTGTTAGATGGTGCTGTTGCTTTATTTTGTGCTGTAGGTGGTGTTGAGCCTCAGTCAGAAACTGTATGGCGTCAGGCTAATAAATATAACGTACCACGTATCGGTTTCGTTAACAAAATGGACCGTTCTGGTGCTAACTTCTTCGAAGTAGTGCGTCAGGTACGTGAAATGTTAGGTGCTAATCCGGTACCATTGCAAATTCCTATCGGAGCTGAAGAAAACTTCGAAGGTGTTATCGATTTGATCGAAAACAAAGCAGTTGTATGGTTCGATGATGCTCAAATGGGTTCACGTTACGAGCTTCAGGAAATTCCTGAAAACTTGAAGGCAGAAGCTGAAGAGTGGAGAGGAAAATTAGTTGAGGCTGTTGCTGAGCACGATGATGAGTTGATGGAAATGTATTTCGAAGATCCAGATTCAATCACTCGTGAGCAGATGTTGGAAGTTATTCGTAAGGCAACTATCGCCCAAACGATTACTCCAATGATGTGTGGTTCTGCGTTTAAAAACAAAGGTGTTCAGCGTTTATTGGACGCTGTTATCCAGTATTTACCATCTCCAAGTGATATCGGAACCATCGAAGGTGTTAACCCTAAGACTGGTGAAGAAGTAGTATATCAGATGGATGAGAGCGAGCCATTATCAGCATTAGCATTTAAAATTGCTACAGACCCATTCGTTGGTCGTTTAGCATTTATGCGTGTTTACTCTGGTAAAATTGATGCTGGTTCATACGTATTAAATACACGTACTGATAAAAAAGAGCGTATCTCTCGTTTATATCAGATGAAATCGAACAAGCAGTTGCCACGCGAGGTAATCGCAGCAGGTGATATTTGTGCAGGTGTAGGTTTCAAAGATATCCGTACTGGTGATACACTTTGTGATGAGAAACACCCTATCGTATTAGAATCAATGGACTTCCCAGAGCCGGTAATTGGTGTTGCTGTTGAGCCATTGTCACAAAAAGATATGGATAAGTTAGGTGTTGCTCTTGGTAAACTAGCTGAAGAGGACCCTACATTTAAAGTTAATACTAACGAAGAAACTGGTCAGACTGTAATCTCTGGTATGGGTGAGCTTCACCTTGAGGTACTAATCGACCGTTTGAAGCGTGAGTTTAAAGTTGAATGTAACCAGGGTCAGCCTCAGGTAACATATAAAGAAACCATTACTCAGGAAGTTGAGCTTCGCGAAGTATTCAAGAAGCAGTCTGGTGGTCGTGGTAAATTTGCCGACATCCAGTTCCGTATGGGCCCTGCTGAAGAAGGTAAAATTGGCCTTCAGTTCGAAAGCACAATTAAAGGTGGTAACATTCCTAAAGAATTTATCCCTTCAATTGAGAAAGGTTTCAAAGAAGCTATGTTGAATGGTGTACTTTGCGGTAGTGAAGTAGAAGCATTGAAGGTAGAAGTATTTGACGGATCTTTCCACGCGGTCGATTCAGATCAGTTATCATTCGAAATTTGTGCCCGTCAAGGATTTAAATCAGCATCTGCACAAGCTAAGCCTCAGTTATTGGAGCCTATCATGCGTGTAGAAGTTGTTACTCCTGAAGAGTACATGGGTGATATCATTGGTGACTTCAACAAGCGTCGTGGTCAGGTAGAAGGTATGGAATCAAAAGCTGGTGCCCGTGTAGTAAAAGCTAAGGTACCTTTGGCAGAGATGTTCGGTTACGTAACAGCATTACGTACCATCTCATCTGGTCGTGCCACTTCTTCAATGGAATTCTTAGAGTACGCTGCAGTACCTAAGCAAATCGCTATTGAAGTAGTTAAAGAAGCAAAAGGAAAAGTAGAATTATTATAACAATTAGTGTTCTCCACTATGAGTCAGAAAATTAGAATAAAACTTAAATCTTACGATCATAACTTGGTTGACAAGTCAGCTGAGAAGATTGTAAAGACAGTTAAGAGCACTGGTGCAGTAGTAAGCGGTCCTATTCCGCTTCCTACTCACAAGCGTATCTTCACTGTGTTGCGCTCCACATTTGTGAACAAGAAGTCACGTGAGCAATTTCAATTATCATCTTACAAGCGTTTGATCGATATCTATAGCTCAACAGCTAAAACGATCGATGCGTTGATGAAGCTTGAATTGCCAAGTGGTGTAGAAGTAGAAATTAAAGTGTGATAATCTTAAATGTTTAAACAATGCCAGGACTAATTGGAAAAAAAATCGGAATGACATCCGTTTTCAGTGCCGATGGTAAAAATGTGCCATGCACTGTTATCGAAGCAGGCCCTTGCGTAGTTACACAGGTTAAAACTGTGGAAACTGATGGCTACGAGGCTGTACAGTTGGCGTTTGACGACAAAAAAGAGAAAAGCACAACTCAACCAGAAGCTGGTCACTTTAAAAAGGCCGGTGCAACGCCAAAGCGTAAAGTTGTTGAATTCCACGAATTCGAAAACGAATTGAAGCTTGGTGAAGAGGTTGATGTGAATCTTTTCGAGGAAAATGGTTTTGTAGATATCACTGGTATCTCAAAAGGTAAAGGTTTCCAAGGTGTCGTAAAGCGTTACAACTTTAGAGGTGTGGGTGACGCTACCCACGGTCAGCACAACCGCTTACGCGCTCCTGGATCTATTGGTGCAGCATCCTACCCTGCAAGGGTTTTCAAAGGCATGCGCATGGCAGGTCGTACAGGTGGTGACAGAGTTAAGGTTGAAAACCTTAAAGTGATTAAAGTAATTCCTGAGAACAACCTTATATTGGTTAAAGGTTCTGTTCCGGGAGCAAAAGGCTCATATCTAATTATTGAAAAGTAATGGAACTGAACGTATTAACAATTGAAGGAAAAGAAACCGGAAGAAAGGTAAATTTACCTGAAGCGGTGTTCGGAATTGAGCCCAGCGACCACGCCATTTACTTGGATGTAAAACAATACTTGGCTAATAATCGTCAAGGGACTCATAAGTCGAAAGAACGTGCTGAGATTACGGGTTCAACTCGTAAAATCAAAAAGCAAAAAGGTACTGGTACAGCTCGTGCTGGTAGCATTAAGTCTCCTGTATTTGTAGGTGGAGGTCGTGCATTCGGTCCTCGTCCACGCAACTACCGTTTTAAGTTGAATAAAAAACTTAAGCAGTTAGCTCGTAAGTCAGCTTTAGCTTACAAAGCACAACAGCAAACAATCACTGTTTTGGAAGACTTCAACTTCGAAGCTCCTAAAACAAAAGATTATGCTGCTATGATCGCTAATCTGAAATTGAATGGTCAGCGTTCATTGTTAGTGTTGAAAGAAGCTAACGATAACATCTACCGCTCGGCTCGCAACATTCAGCGTGCAGAAGTAGTGACATTGTCTGAATTGAATACTTATGACATCATGAAAGCTAAAAACCTGATGTTGGTTGAAAGTTCAGTAGAAGAATTCGGTAAACTGTTTAACGCATAAGGAGGCTCGTCATGAAAGTTATTATTAAACCGATTGTAACTGAAAAGATGACAGAACTTGGTGAAAAGTTGAACCGTTTCGCATTCGTTGTTGATAAGAAAGCAAACAAGCTTCAGATCAAAGACGCTGTGGAAGAGTTGTACAACGTAAGCGTAGAGTCTGTCAATACAATGGTATACGCGGGTAAGTCAAAGTCGCGTTACACAAAAAGTGGAGTTATTGTTGGTAGAACAAATTCCTTCAAAAAAGCGATCGTAACGCTTGCAGAAGGTGATACTATTGATTTTTATAGCAATATCTAATAAAAATGGCAGTAAGAAAACTAAAGCCCACAACACCGGGGCAGAGACACAAAATTATTGGTGCGTTTGATACGATTACATCAGCGTCACCAGAAAAGTCCTTATTGAGGCCATTAAAGAAATCCGGAGGTAGAAATAACTCTGGTAAAATGACCGTTAGAAATATCGGTGGTGGTCACAAAAGGAGATACAGGGTAATCGACTTTAAGCGTAATAAAGACGGTGTAAACGCAACAGTTGAGTCAATTCAGTACGATCCGAACCGGAGTGCTCGTATTGCATTGCTAGCTTACGCTGATGGAGAAAAAAGGTACATTCTTGCACCTAATGGGTTGCAGGTTGGTCAAGCTATTGCATCAGGAACAGGGGTTGCTCCTGAGATTGGTAACAGCTTGCCATTAAGCGAGATTCCTTTAGGTTCCATTATTCACAACATCGAATTGCGTCCGGGCCAGGGAGGTACAATGGCACGTAGTGCTGGTACTTTCGCACAATTGGCTGCTCGTGAGGGAAAATACGCGGTTGTTAAGTTGCCTTCAGGCGAAACAAGAATGATTCTGACTACTTGTCGTGCCACTTTAGGTGCAGTAGGTAACTCAGACCATGCTCTTGAGCGTTCAGGTAAAGCTGGACGTAGCCGTTGGTTGGGTCGTCGTCCACGTGTACGTGGTGTAGCAATGAACCCAGTTGATCACCCAATGGGTGGTGGTGAAGGACGTTCTTCTGGAGGACACCCAAGATCTCGTACAGGGGTATTGGCGAAAGGTTTCAAAACCCGTCATCCTAAGAAGGCTTCTAATCAATACATCATTGAAAGAAGAAAAAAATAACCGGTTAAATTAAACGAATTATGAGCAGATCATTAAAAAAAGGCCCATTTATCGACTATAAACTGGAAAAGAAAGTTCTTACACAGAACGAGTCAGGTAAGAAAACAGTTATCAAAACTTGGGCACGTGCGTCTATGATTTCTCCGGAATTTGTAGGGCATACTATTGCTGTGCACAACGGTAATAAATTTATCCCGGTTTATGTTACTGAGAATATGGTAGGACACAAATTAGGCGAATTTGCCCCAACCCGTACTTATCGCGGTCATGGTGGTAATAAGAAAAAGTAATTGGCCTGCCAATATTTAAATTCTTTAAACAGTAAAAAATGGGTGCAAGAAAAAGAATAAGAGCTGAAAAAATAAAGGAAGCTAAGAAGAGCGATTTCTTCGCAAAGCTTAACAATGTACCGACTTCACCTAGGAAAATGCGTCTTGTTGCCGACATGATCCGAGGTAAAGAGGTGAACCTTGCTCTGGATATGCTGAAATTCTCATCGAAAGAAGCTTCCAGAAGGGTTGAGAAACTGTTGCTTTCTGCTATCGCTAATTGGAAAGAAAAGAACGAAGGCGTTCGCATCGAAGACGCTAACCTTTATGTGAGTGAGATCGCGGTTGATTCAGGCCGTATTTTGAAACGTTTACGTCCGGCTCCACAGGGTCGTGCGCACCGTATCAGAAAGCGTTCGAACCACGTAACGTTGCGCGTTGCAAGCAAAGTAGTATCAAGTGAAACACAAGAAAACTAATAGCTAGATGGGACAAAAAGTTAATCCAATTAGTAACAGGTTAGGAATCATCAAAGGATGGGATTCTAACTGGTATGGAGGAAAGAACTATGGCGACAAGCTATTAGAAGACTCCAAAATCAGAAAGTACCTCAATGCACGTTTAGCTAAAGCAAGTATCTCTCGTATCATTATCGAGCGTACTTTGAAATTGGTTACTATTACCGTTTTCACTGCACGTCCTGGTATCATCATTGGTAAGGGAGGTTCTGAAGTAGATAAACTGAAAGAGGAGCTTAAGAAAATTACCGATAAAGAAGTTCAGATTAACATCTTTGAGGTAAAGAGACCAGAGTTGGACGCTATTATTGTAGCGAAAAACATCGCTCGTCAGGTGGAAGGACGTATCGCATATCGTCGTGCCATTAAAATGGCTATCGCTTCTACCATGCGTATGGGTGCTGAAGGTATCAAAATTCAGATCTCTGGACGTTTGAACGGAGCCGAAATGGCCCGTAGCGAAATGTATAAAGAAGGGCGTACGCCACTTCATACATTACGCGCCAATATAGACTATGCTCAAGAAGAAGCCTTGACCAAAATGGGTCTGATTGGTATCAAAGTTTGGATCTGTAAAGGTGAAATTTATGGTAAGCCAGATTTATCACCTGCTTTCAACACCAAAGAAAAAGGTGGTGGAAACCGTGGAGGCGGTAGAGGTCCGAGAAGAAGAAATAATAAGAAGTAATTCTCCTTTCACATTAATTGATTAGGAACGATGTTACAACCAAAGAAAGTAAAATTTAGAAGAAGGCAGAAAGGCCGTATGAAAGGCGACGCTCAACGTGGGCAAGAGCTAGCATTCGGATCTTTCGGTATCAAAGCCTTACAAAGTAAATGGATTACAGGTCGTCAGATTGAGGCTGCCAGGGTTGCGGTAACACGCTACATGCAGCGTCAGGGACAGATCTGGAT